>CAYRZY010000333.1:0-1697 GCA_964428855.1 uncultured Flavobacteriaceae bacterium | reverse complement strand
CAAATATTTATTTTCACTGAACACTGAACACTGAACACTGAACACTGAACACTGAACTAAAGCTTCTCTTGCTTCAACCATTTTTCAAGTAACACGTTGAATTCTTTTGGATGCTCCATCATGGCGGCATGTCCACATTTATCAATCCAATACAAGGTAGAATTAGGAAGTAGCTTGTTGAACTCTACAGCCACATCTGGTGGTGTAACGCTATCATTTCTCCCCCAAATTAAACCTACAGGCATTTTCATGTTTGGTAAATCGTCAGCCATATTATGTCGTATGGCACTTTTGGCGATAGACAAGGTTCTAATTAGTTTGCTTCTATCGTTTAAGGTATCATAAACTTCATCAACCACTTCTTTTGTCGCTATTTCAGGATCGTAAAATACATCTTGAGCTTTTTTCTTAATGAATTCATAGTCTCCACGTTTCGGATAGCCATCACCCATAGCACTTTCATAAAGTCCAGAACTCCCAGTCAATACAATGCCTGCGATCTTTTCAGGAAAACGTTTTGTGTAGTACAGTGCTATATGTCCGCCTAAAGAGTTTCCTAAAAGAATATAATCTGTTAGATCTAACTTCTCAGTAAATTTTTTAATAAATTTTGCCAAGCTCTTTACGTTGGTTTGTAGTAAAGGCAAGGTGTAAATAGGTAGTTCAGGCATAATAACCCGATATCCATTTTTAGAAAAATAGTCAAATACACCATCGAAATTACTCAGATTACCCATTAATCCGTGTAAGATAATGATGGGTCTTCCTTCTCCAGACTCTAAGTAACTAAATTCCCCTTCTTTTTTGTAATTATTTCCCATTAATCAAATTGAATTTTCGTCGAATGCTAAAATAATGAATTTGGTTGAAATTACTGCATTTCTTTAAAATGAACTTGGTTTTTTCTTAAAAATTTTCTAAATTTTCATAAAAGACTATGAGTCAATGCAATAAATTTCAAAAAAGAAAGTTATTAACAAAGTGGTAAAAAATGGTAAAAAGTGGTAAATTTTTGTACTTTTGTCATTGTAAATCATTGAAAGTGGTAAATTTAATAGGAACATACGAATGTAAAGCAGATGCCAAGGGAAGGCTTATGCTTCCGTCTCAGCTTAAAAAGCAATTGAATCCTGTACTGGGTGAAGGTTTTGTGATTAAGCGAGCAGTGTTTCAACCTTGCCTAGAAATATATCCGATGAGTGAGTGGAATATTTTGATGGAGAAAGTAAACAAGCTAAACAGGTTTGTGAAAAAGAACAATGATTTTATTAGAAGATTTACAGCTGGTGTAAAGGTGGTGGAGTTAGATGTATCTGGCAGATTGTTGATACCTAAAGATTTGCATTCGTTTGCAGAAATTTCTAAAGAAGTGGTCTTGTCTTCTGCTGTGAATATTATTGAGATTTGGGATAAAGATAATTATGAAAAAGCCATTAATGATGCAACGGTAGATTTTGCTCAATTGGCTGAAGATGTGATGGGTAACGATAATGATATTTTAGATGAGTTATCATAATCCGGTTTTGCTCTTTGAAAGTGTTGATGGTTTAGATATTGTGCCGAATGGTGTATATGTAGATGTAACTTTTGGAGGCGGAGGTCATTCTAGAGAAATTTTAAAAAGACTAGGGCCTGACGGAAAATTATTTGCTTTTGATCAAGATGAGGATGCTTTGAAGAATGAAATTAATGATGAT
>CAYRZY010000332.1:0-1749 GCA_964428855.1 uncultured Flavobacteriaceae bacterium | reverse complement strand
TTTCACAAGATTTACTAATAAATACTCATAACAGAAACACAACAACACTAAATGGCACTTGGCATTATATAGTTGATCCTTATGAAACGGGTTATTACAATTATAGATACGAGCCTTATGACCAACTAGAAAAGAAAAGCAACTCTGCTTTTTTTAATAATTACCATACCGATAATAAAATGGAGTTGGTAGAATATGATTTTGATAAGTCCCCTACCCTAACCGTTCCTGGAGATTGGAACACGCAAGATGATAAGTTATTTTATTATGAAGGCACTATTTGGTACAAACGTTCTTTTGACTATAAGCTTTCAAAAGAAGATAATCGTCTATTTCTATATTTTGGAGCCATCAATTATAAGGCAGAAGTTTATCTTAACGGAACAAAACTAGGTGTACACGAAGGAGGTTTCACCCCGTTTAATTTTGAAGTAACTTCGGTTGTAAAACCAAAAGACAATTACCTAGTCGTAAAAGTTGACAATAAACGCTTTAAAGAAGCCATTCCTACTATTAATACTGATTGGTGGAACTACGGTGGAATTACTAGAGATGTTAAACTTATAGAAGAACCTACAACGTTTATCCAAGACTATAGCCTACAACTTAAAAAAGGTTCTAAAATAATAATTAATGGCACAATAAAATTAAATAATGCAAAGGCCAATGAAAAAGTAACCATTTCTATTCCTGAATTAAAAATAAACAATTCTTTTTCTACGGATGACAAAGGAAATATCCGATTTGAATTCAAATCTAAAAAAATAAAATACTGGTCACCTTCATCACCAAAATTATATGATGTGTATATTAAAACTGCACAGCAAACATTAAAAGATGAAATTGGTTTTAGAACTATTGAGACTGTAGGGCCAGACATTTTATTAAATGGTAAATCTATTTTTTTAAGAGGAATTTGCATTCATGAAGAGAATGCTATGCGAGGAGCTAGAGCATATAATGAAGCTGATGCACTAGTTGCACTAACTTCCGCTAAAGAATTAGGTTGTAATTATGTGCGTTTGGCACATTATCCTCACAATGAGCATATCGTAAAATTAGCTGATAAAATCGGATTGATGGTTTGGGATGAGATACCTGTGTATTGGACAGTTGATTTCACCAATGATAAAGTACTACAAAAAGCTAAAAATCAACTCGCAGAGATGATAACTCGAGATAAAAACAGAGCTTCTGTCATCATTTGGTCAATGGCAAATGAAACACCTGTTTCTGAGCCTAGAAATGTCTTTCTAAAGGAATTAATCAAACATACCAAAAGTATGGATACCACACGTCTGATTAGTGCAGCTCTAGAAAAACATTATAAAGACGGAATTAATGTTGTAGATGATGAAATTGGTCAATACATGGACATTGTAGCATTCAACCAATACGCTGGTTGGTATGGTGGCTCTTTAGAGGATGCTCCTAATGAAAAATGGAGTATAAAGTACAATAAACCTGTAGTGATTTCAGAATTTGGTGGCGGAGCCTTACAAGGCTTACACGGTACCAAAAAAGAACGATGGACAGAAGAATATCAAGAATACCTGTACCACCAGAATTTAAAAATGATAGAAAAAATTCCAAATATTAGAGGTACAAGCCCTTGGATTTTGAATGATTTCAGATCTCCTAAAAGAGTATTGCCTATAATTCAAGACGGTTGGAATAGAAAAGGATTAATCTCTAATCATGGTATTAAAAAGAAAGCATTTTTTACAGTAAAAGAGTTTTATAAAAAAA
>CAYRZY010000331.1:0-1799 GCA_964428855.1 uncultured Flavobacteriaceae bacterium | reverse complement strand
TCTTCTAACAAATCATTAATAGCATCTAAATTAGGAGCTAAAATAATTTCTATACGTCTATTTTTTGCTTTTCCAGAAGATGATGAATTACTGGTTAAAGGTACATATTTGCTTCTACCTGCAGCTGTAATTTGTTCAGCATTTACATTGTTATTTACTAAAATTCTTACAATAGCCGTAGCACGTTTGGTAGATAAATCCCAATTATCAAGTAGCACTCCTTTTCCGCCATACGGTACATTATCAGTATGCCCTTCAATCAACACATTGATATCAGGATTATCAGTCAATACACTCGCTAAATTCACCACAGCTCTTTGACCTTCTCCGTTCACTGCCCAACTACCAGAGCTAAACAACAACTTGTTTTCCATAGAAACATACACCTTACCATTTTTACGCTCTACCGTCAAGCCCTTACCTTCAAAACCTTGTAAAGCAGTAGATACAGCATCTTTCAAGCGTTGCATGGCTGCTTCTTTAGAGGCTATTAATCCTTCTAACTGATCTACACGAGCAGAACGTTCATTCAATTCATTTTGTAATTTTTCTAAGCGTTCACTCTCTGACGCCAATTGAGATTCTTTTTCTTGCAATTGCACCAATAATTTTCTGTTCTCTTCTGCTTTAGCGGATAATTGTTGTTCGCTATCATTAGCAAGGTTTTCATATTCAGTCTCTAATTTTCTCTTCTTGTCTTCTAACTGATTTACTGCAGTAGTAATTCTTTCTCTTTCTGAAGCCAGCTTATCAACTTCCGATTGTAGTTTAAGCTTACTTTCTTGTAAAGCTTTTTTCTGATCAATCAAATCTTGATTTTCAGTAAACAAGGCTTCGTTGCTACCTCTTAAATTGTCATACTTTTCTTCAAGTTCTGTATATACTTTTTTGGAAACACAAGAACTCAAGATACCTATGGTTAGGATAAATACTGCTATTTTTTTCATTTTTATAAATTTTTAATTGAACAATTGTAATTTTGCCACGAACCCGCCTGTCGGACGAGCAGGTACACAAATATTATTTATTAGGTTAGATTTATAATCTGCACGAATCCCCTTCCCTTTGGGTTAACAAAATTAAAGCATTGCTTTAATTGCAGTTACCGAGCGTAGCTCTTTAGGATGGGCTTCTATCTCAACCCCAACAGGACAATGATCTGAATGTTTTGCTTCTGGCAAAATATACGCTCTTTTTAAACTCTTTTTAAGCGGTTCGGACACCATACAGTAATCAATACGCCATCCTTTATTGTTGTTTCTAGAATTCGCTCTATAGCTCCACCAACTGTAATTATGTGGCTCATTATTAAAGTGTCTAAAACTATCTACAAAACCACTATCAATAAACTTGCCAATCCAATCTCTTTCTATAGGTAAAAAACCTGAAACACCTTTCATTTTCGAATTGTGGATATCAATCGCCTCATGACAAATATTATAATCGCCACAAATGACTAAGTTAGGAATTTTTATTTTAAGCTGATTGATGTACTCTTGAAATTCAGCCATATAATTCAGTTTAAAATCTAATCTGAGGCTATTAGTACCAGATGGAAGATACAAACTCATTACCGACAAGTCATCAAAATCTAAACGCAAGTTTCTACCTTCAAAATCCATTGTTTCAATACCTGTACCGTATTCAACATGATTGGGCTTAATTTTTGACAAAACGGCTACACTGCTGTATCCTTTTTTCTGTGCTGAAAACCAATAATGATACGGATAGCCTGCTTGTTCAAAAACTTCTAAGTCTAATTGTTCTTTATGTGCTTTGGTTTCTTGTATACAAATTAC
>CAYRZY010000330.1:0-1814 GCA_964428855.1 uncultured Flavobacteriaceae bacterium | reverse complement strand
GGAGGTACACCTGTACCTGTTGCGATTGCTCAAAATGCTAATTTACTACAATCTGTTAAGACAGATTTAGTGAAGCCAGAACAAGTAACAGCATATGATGTTGGTTATAGAGGTAGGTTAGGGAAAGTATCAGTTGATATTAATGCGTATTACAACCAATATGATGGGTTTATAGCCAATAGAGTTGTAATAACTCCAATTACAGGTAGCACAACAGATTTGACTACTTTTTCAGGAGCTATTGATGTGGCAACAGGTAATATTAAAGTTATTCAAACATATACTAATTCTGTAGCTGATATTTCTTCTTATGGAGCTAGTCTAGGTTTAGATACTAAAATAGGAGGGTTTAATGTAGGCGTTAATTATACGTATGCGAAGTTAGATTTTGATCAAGCTAGTGATCCAGGATTTAGATCAGGTTTTAATACACCAGAGAATAAAATAAAATTTTCTTTAGGTCATGCTAATTTGTTCAAAAATTTTGGATTTAACATCAATGCAAGATGGAATGATGAATACTTTTGGCAATCAAGTTCTGTTGATATAATGGTAGATTCTAGAACAGTTGTTGATGCACAAATAAACTATTCTGTACCAAAGATCAAATCTATCTTTAAAATAGGAGGGTCAAATATTGGTGGTCAAGAATATTTTAGTGCTCCAGGTACTGGTGCGATAGGTTCTCAGTTCTATGTGTCTTGGACAATCAATCAATAGATTTTAATAAAATTTTATAGTACTAAATGCTTCGAGAAATCGGAGCATTTTTTTTGCTAAAAAATTAAAGAAAAACATTTCTTATTTTACAGTAAATAAATTATCTTTGCACCTTGAAAAAACAATATTTTTTATTTTAAAAGTATATAGATTTTTAAAATAAAGGAGAAAACAAAATAAAAAATAAATAATGGCTAAAGTTACAGGTAAAGTTGCTCAAATTATTGGTCCCGTGATTGATGTTGCATTTTCTGCAGGTTCAGATCTTCCTAGAATACATGATTCCTTAGAAATTCACAGAAAAGATGGTTCTATATTAGTACTAGAAGTTGAACAACATATAGGTGAAGATACCGTTCGTTGTATTGCGATGGATTCTACTGATGGTTTAAGTAGAGGTTATGAAGTTGTTGCCACTGGTAGTCCGATTCAAGTGCCAATCGGTGATGATATTTACGGTAGACTTTTTAATGTAACTGGTAATGCCATTGATGGTTTAGGAGATTTGCCAAAAGAGGGTAAAGATGGTTTGCCAATTCACAGGCAAGCACCTAAATTTGAAGAATTATCAACTTCAACAGAAGTTTTATTTACTGGTATTAAAGTAATCGATTTAATTGAGCCTTATGCAAAAGGTGGTAAAATTGGTTTATTTGGTGGTGCGGGTGTTGGTAAAACAGTATTGTTGATGGAGTTGATTAATAATATAGCCAAAGGGCATGGTGGTCTTTCTGTATTTGCTGGAGTAGGAGAGCGTACAAGAGAAGGAAATGATTTATTAAGAGAAATGTTAGAATCTGGCATTATCAAATATGGTGATGATTTTATGCACTCTATGGAAGAAGGCGGATGGGATTTATCTAAAGTTGATAAAGCAGGTATGAGAGAGTCTAAGGCAACATTTGTATTTGGACAAATGAACGAACCTCCAGGGGCTCGTGCACGTGTAGCCTTATCAGGTTTAACTATTGCTGAATATTTCCGTGATGGTTCTGGTGATGGTCAAGGTAAAGATGTATTGTTCTTTGTTGATAATATTTTTAGATTTACACAAGCGGGTTCTGAAGTATCAGCATTATTAGGTCGTATGCCTT
>CAYRZY010000329.1:0-1920 GCA_964428855.1 uncultured Flavobacteriaceae bacterium | reverse complement strand
GGGTGGTATTTTAAAAGAAGGTACACCGCAAGAATTAGCAGAAGATGAAATGGTAAGAAAAGTTTATTTAGGTGAGAATTTTGAACTAAAAAAAGCAAGACCATTAAAATAAAAAAAGCTAACGAATAATTTCGTTAGCTTTTTTTATTTTTGATTCCCAATTACTGATTTTGTACCAGTAACCTTCCCTTTTTCATTGATTAACAAATAATACGGAAAATTTTTCCTTTCTATTCTAAAAGCATAAATTTTTTCTATTCCATTTCTTTTTGATAAGCTATATGTAATGTCTTTTGAAATTTTATAACCTGAATAATTCTTTAATGTTTCTTTTACAATCTCTGGAACTTCAGATTTTTGTACTTTATAAACTACTTCAGCATTTTTGTCTTTAGATTGCCCATAACTTTGTTGTAAACCAATATAGGTAAAGCAAATTAGTATAGCTAAAATTTTAATATTTTTCATTGATCTAATTTTTTAATAACTATTATTTTCTAGAACTCCAACTCGTTTTATATCTACCAGCATCAAAATCATAACCTAAAACAAGTAATGGTGTTCCTCCGTGATTTAAATCAATAGCTTCATTGATATTAAATTGGTATCCCATACCTACATAAAACTTATCCTTTTTTAAACCTAAAAGTGGTGATATCGATAACGGTTTAAAACTTTGATCATTTATGAATCTTGAATTAATCCCTGCCCACATATAACCATCATCAGTCATTTTACGCACCTTAAAATTAAAATCTGAGACTGAACGACTATCTCCTTCAAAATATTTAAAGTATAAAGAAGGCTCATATTCATACTCTTCACTATCACTTACAAAAGTGTAGCCTGTATACGCATAATAATTTCTAAGTTTAATTGGTTCAGTATCAGCGAATATCTCTATATTTTTATTCAAAATATTAGAAACATTAACACCAATAAAATAACGCTCAACTCTATACAATGCTCCAACTTCAAAGTTGTGATTTGAGGTAGATTGACTTGCACCTACATGTGGGTCATTATAACCAGTTCCAGAGCCATCATCTCCAAAATTTTTAGTCTCAATTTTAAAATGATTGAATTTATAAGAGATCCCAAAAGACAAATATGACTCATCAGCATCAGATAATGTTAAATGATATGCATAAGACAATTGGCCTCCCATTTGCTTTGTAGCTCCATTGGTATCATTATATAAAATAATACCTAAACCTGTTTGCTCGTTCAATCTAGTATCATAAGAGATGTTTTGTGTACGAGGAGCATTTTTCATGCCTACCCATTGAAAAACACCACTTAAGCGTAATTTATGAACATCATCAATACCTGCATAGGCAGGAGAAATTGCGAACGTATTTTCTACCAAATATTGAGTATAAGGTGATAATTTAAATTCCTGTGAGTTTGCCATTAACGTAAAGGCAAATGCTATTATAAAAATGTATTTTTTCATTGGATTGTTTTTTTTCTCTTATTTTTTTTATTATCTATATAACGTAACGTTTCCTTTAAATTCTCTATTATCGTCTGGATCATTTAACTTAATAATATACCAGTAGTCTCCTGAGGGTAGTAATTTACCTTTGTAAGAACCATCCCAAGATTGTTTACCTACATAACTTTCAATTAAACGTTGGTATCTGTCAAATATTTCAACAGTAATGTTTGGATAATCTTCAATGCCTTTCGGATACCAAGTATCATTAATTCCATCTCCATTTGGAGTAAAGAAATTTGGAATTTGAAAACATGACAAGTCTGCTTCAAGGGTAATTGGCTCTGAAGTACAACCTGTTACGGTATTTACAACCGTGATTGTATGTTCGCCATCAGTTACATTATTAAAAATTCCAGAAGTTTGCGTTGTTGTACCATCTAGGGTATAACTCACTTGATCATTATAGGCCGCTGCTACTG
>CAYRZY010000328.1:0-2009 GCA_964428855.1 uncultured Flavobacteriaceae bacterium | reverse complement strand
TAGAATAATCTACATTTTCAGCCAAAGCAATAGTTTTGGCAACACCTTTAGACTTCGCAACTAGGCAAGTCATAATATTGGTTTCAGGGCTATCCGTAGCACCAATAAAAACATCCATTTCTTCAATATTTTCTTCCAATAATAATTCAAGATCTCTACCATCACCTAAAACGACCAGTGCATTTGGTAATTCGTCGGCCAATTCAAAAGCTTTTGCTTTATTGATTTCAATTATTTTAATGTTTATTTTTTTGTCACAAAGTTCTTTAGCTGCTCTTTTCCCTATAGAACTACCGCCAATAATCATCACATTATGAACCTCTTTTTTTGTTTTTCCAGTCAGTTTGTACAATTCGCTTACACCTTCTCTAAGTGTAATAAAATAAGCCAAATCACCTACCTTAAAAACGGTGTTTCCACGGGGGATTTCAATATCATCAGAATTCTCCCCTTGAATGGCAATAGGCATAAAGTGAATTTCTGGAAATGTTGTTGCGGCTTCCATTACTGTCATACCAACAAAAGGAGCCGTTTTAGACAAAATAATACCTAACATGCTTAATTCTCCATCTTCAAATTCGTGCATATGATTGAATGCTGCTTGGTTGAGTAGCATTTTTATTTCATTGGTAGCCAATTCTTCAGTTGAGATAAGTTCATCAATACCAAATTCAGAAAAATTAATTTCATCTTTGTTATCAATAAACTCTGAGTTGTTAATTCTAGCAATGGTACGTTTTGCACCCAGTCTTTTTGCTAAAACACAAATAGTAATATTAACGGTCTCATTAGAAGTTACAGCAATAACTAAGTCAGTATTGGCAACATCAGCATCTTTCAATTTAGAAATAGAAGTGGCGTTTGCTTTCATTACCCGTATGTCTAAACGAGTATCAGCATACGTTAAACGCTCTTTGATTTCATCAATAAGCGTAATATCATGAGACTCAAACGAAAGTAGCTTTGCCAAATGAAAACCAACTTCACCAGCACCAGCAATAATTATTTTCATTAAATTTTATTTTGTATATAAGTTTAACGTCAAATTAATCATATAATTATAAAATTAAATTGGTACAACAAAAGTATTATTTTTTCTTTTATATCTTTAAAGAAATTTTATAAATGAATAGTAAGCCAAAATCGTTTTCTATAAAAAACTGGAAAGAAGATGATAGACCGAGAGAAAAGTTAGTTTCTAAAGGGAAAGAAGTACTTTCTGATGCGGAGTTGATTGCCATTTTAATTGGCTCAGGTAATAGAGAAGAGAGTGCTGTTGGTTTGGCAAAACGGATTATTACTCATGTTAATAATAATTTAAATGAGTTGGCAAAATTGTCATTGAATGATTTGATGCAGTTTAAAGGGATTGGTGAGGCTAAAGCGGTAACTATTATTACAGCTCTAGAATTAGGTAGAAGACGACGACTAGAAGAAGCTTTAGTAAAGCCTAAAATTACCAGTAGTAAAGCCGTTTTTGAAATCATGCAGCCCATTATGGGAGAATTACCACATGAAGAATTTTGGGTTTTGTATTTAAATAATTCTAATAAAATAATCTATAAAAAGCAATTGAGTAGTGGAGGTATTACGGGTACTTTAGTTGATGTCAGATTGTTATTTAAAAAGGTTGTAGAGATTTCTGCGGTTGCAATCATTTTATGTCATAACCATCCGTCAGGAAATTTAATGCCTAGTAAATCTGACAAAGATTTGACGTTGAAAATTCAAAAATCAGGCGAAATCTTAGATGTTAAAGTGTTAGACCATCTGATAATTACTGAAGAAACCTATTTTAGCTTTGCAGATGAAAATTTAATGTAAAACTACACTCAGAGTAGGAAGAATATCAGATTTGTAGTGGTGATTTAGCTAAAAATATAGTTAGAAATTTTCTATTTCTCTTTTTAAATTTAAAAAAACCTTAAAAAGTTTAAAGTATGTCAATTATCACTAAATTTGTAAAAGAATCAATTTGAATCAATGCTTTTAGTTTATACACATAAAAT
>CAYRZY010000327.1:0-2026 GCA_964428855.1 uncultured Flavobacteriaceae bacterium | reverse complement strand
ATAAAAAGAAATCATCTTATTATTTTAATATAGTTGCTCAAAGTTGGAGACTTTGTTCAGCGGAAGCAATTTATAATATGGCTATATTATTACTCAATAAATGATAGATTATCTCTTACCTCTATTACCAAGGCTTTCCTTCATATAGTTAAAAAGTTTCCACATTATTTCCTCAAAAACCATTATTATATCATTAGTTATCACCCTAATATCAATTTTTAGTTCTTCTAAAAAGTAAGCCGCCATTATTCTAGGATCCTCATGCGTATGGCTTGCGGAAAAGTGTCTTATTGATTTTAAATCATTATAGTGTATTTTATACAAACTCTTTAATTTTGCATTTATCTCTTTAAAGGTCAATTCTGTATCTATTCTATTATTTTTAGCTTCTACAACAGAGCGATTCAAAAATTTTCCATAGTCATCAAAGAATTCCTTTAATTTCATAGCTATAAGCCTAGAATACATTCTTTTCTCATAAGGAATTTTCGAAATACATAGGTTTTTGTAGAGTAATTGAACATCATTGTTTGTAACTCCAATATACATTATTAATGTTAATAGATTCTCAGTTTTCTTACCCTTTACATTTAATAATCCCTTAACTTGTGATAAAACTTCAACAATATTTTCACTTTGAATTTTAGCTTTTTCAATAATTTCTTGTTCCATAAATAAAATTTAAAAAATTAGTAACCCTAAATTTAAAACAAAACTGTAGTAGTTTTGTAAAACTTTTTATAATTAAAATCATGTAAATTTACCACATTCAACATGTTCAACCAATAAGCTAATCCGTTAGTTATCATCAATCTTAGTAAATATAAAACGATTGTATTAGCCCTTCCACTTCCATCAAAAATAATTTAATCTCAAGTCGACCATAAAATTGTTTTACTATTTTGCATTTATCCAACACAACCTTCGGTTTTTAAAATTAGCGCTATTAGTAATAAGAAGTATACTCTAAAATGGTGGCTCAAAGTCAGGAGGATTTGCGCAGTGGGTTATTCCCCTCTGACGTTTGAGCATATTACTATGTGGCTCATAAAAGTGAACCAGGAGTTCAGTAAATCGCTTTGATAATTTTCCTATATTTACAAAACAACCTACTAACCAAATGATTAACTTCTTTAGAAAAACACGCGAAAAAATGGCATACGATAACAGACCTTTAAAGTATATGAGATATGCTATTGGTGAGATTATATTGGTTGTTGCTGGTATACTCATTGCACTGCAGGCAAATAATTGGAATGAAGGTCAAAAAGAGAAAAAAATAGAAATTCGTTACCTTAAAAGAATGCTTACTGTAATCAAAAAGATAGGACCTACTTGCGTCAAAAAATACAAAGAGCACAAAACGAACAGGAATCATACTACAATTTTATACATTCGATGTATGATGTTCAATCTACCAAGGAGGATTTTATAAAGTTGATTTCCTCTGCATTTTGGGATGCAGATGATTTAATTTTACAGAATGAAACTTTTACAGAAATCACAACTTCTGGTAAACTTTATCTAATAAGTAATGACCAATTAAAGGAATCGATCATTGATTACTACCGAAATTACGCTATAGCTGATAAGCACATTACAGAGATGAACATTACGGGCATTGATCTGCTCCAATTTTTTGTTCCAATCATATGGAAATATTATGATAGTCAACCTTCTGACGTATATGATCAAGAACAAATGTTTGACCTTAAAGGATTGGACTTTATCAATGATCCATACTCAGATGAATTTAGAAGGCTCGAAGGGACTGCTGGTTTTTACTCTACTAAGCAATTTATATATGAGCAGTATTACAAAGACCTTTTAGTGAATACCACTAAATTGCTTGAAGAAATACAGCATGAGATAGAACAATGAACTACAATTTCCAGTTACGTACAGTCTCCAACTTTGAGCTACCATAATTAATCAATCTCAATCCTAAATTTATCCAATAAAAAAAGCCCCCTATAAACTAGAGAGCTCTTTGTTGACCCACAAGGATTCGAACCTTGACTGACGA
>CAYRZY010000326.1:0-2079 GCA_964428855.1 uncultured Flavobacteriaceae bacterium | reverse complement strand
ATGTTAATAAACATTATATATAAAAGGATAAGCTAAAATAGTTTATCCTTTTTTTTGTATTATTTTTGAAAATAATTTACAGATAAATTTTTGACAAGTAAAACGAACATGTTATAATTCTTAACACATGAAATACCAAACTAGAAAAAAAGCAATTGTATTATTAGCTGATGGTACAATATTCGAAGGGAAGTCTATCGGAATTGAAGGTTCGTCTACAGGTGAAATTTGTTTCAATACTGGGATGACTGGTTATCAAGAAATTTTCACAGACCCTTCTTATTTCGGACAATTAATGATAGCTACCAATGCACATATTGGTAATTATGGTGTGCATAAAGATGAAATTGAATCAGAAGGGATAAAAATATCAGGGTTGATCTGTAGAAATTTCAGTTTTGATTATTCTCGTGAAAGTGCAGAAGGTTCTTTAAAAGAATGGTTTGAAAAACATAATTTAATTGCTATTTCAGATGTTGATACCAGAGCTTTGGTAACATATATTAGAGAGCATGGAGCAATGAATGCTATTATTTCAACGGAAGTTGAAGATATTGAAAAACTTAAAAAACAATTGGCTGAAGTCCCTAATATGGACGGTTTAGAACTGGCTTCAAAAGTATCAACTAAAAAGCCTTATTTTGTAGGAGATGAAAATGCCACGTATAAAATTTCAGCATTAGATATTGGTATCAAAAAGAATATACTAAGGCATTTTGCCAAAAGAGATGCTTATATTAAAGTGTTTCCTTATAACGCTACTTTTGAAGAAATGAGTAGCTTTAATCCTGATGGCTATTTTTTATCTAATGGCCCTGGAGATCCAGAACCATTAAAAGAAGCTCAAGATGTTGCAAAAGAAATTGTCAAAAGAGATTTGCCTTTATTCGGAATTTGCTTAGGGCATCAAGTGATTGCTTTATCTAACAATATTTCTACCTATAAAATGCACAATGGACATAGAGGGATCAATCATCCTGTTAAAAATTTAATTACTGGTAAAGGGGAAATTACTTCTCAAAATCATGGATTTGCTATCAATAGAGAAGAAACAGAAAAGTATCCAACTATAGAAATTACACATGTACATTTAAATGATAATACTGTTGCTGGAATTAGAATAAAAGATAAGAAATGTTTTTCGGTACAGTATCATCCAGAAGCAAGTCCTGGACCTCATGACGCTGAATATCTTTTTGATCAGTTTTTTGAAATGATTAAGAATTAATAGGAATGACCCAGAAAGGTTTTTTAAACCCTTTCTGATATGAAATTTGCGAAAACGATATCGTATAAAAAGTAATATAATGGTTGATAACCGCAACTTTTTTTTAACTTTACACAACTAAAACATATATAAAATGAGTATTATAATTAACATTCATGCACGTCAAATTTTTGATTCAAGAGGTAATCCAACAGTAGAAGTTGATGTAATTACTGAAAACGGAGTATTAGGTAGAGCTGCTGTACCATCAGGAGCATCAACAGGAGAACATGAAGCCGTTGAACTTCGTGATGGAGGTAAAGATTATATGGGGAAAGGTGTGCTGAAAGCTGTGTCTAATGTGAATGATAAAATAGCAGAAGAATTATTAGGAGTTTCTGTATTTGAGCAAGGAATGATTGATAAAATCATGATAGATTTAGATGGTACGCCAAATAAATCGGTACTTGGTGCAAATGCAATACTTGGCGTTTCATTAGCCGCTGCTAAAGCTGCTGCTAATGAATTGAATATGCCATTGTACAGGTATGTTGGTGGAGTTTCTGCCAAAACATTGCCTGTGCCAATGATGAATATTATTAATGGAGGTTCGCATTCTGATGCACCTATCGCATTCCAAGAATTTATGGTAATGCCTGTGAAGGCTAAAAATTTTAGTCATGCTTTAAAAATGGGGACAGAAATTTTTCATAACCTAAAAAAAGTATTACACGATAGAGGTTTAAGTACTGCGGTTGGTGATGAAGGAGGTTTTGCACCAACCTTAGATGGTACAGAAGATGCTCTTGAAACTATTGCATTGGCAGTAAAAAATGCAGGTTATTCATTAGGTGATGATGTAATGATTGCTT
>CAYRZY010000325.1:0-2234 GCA_964428855.1 uncultured Flavobacteriaceae bacterium | reverse complement strand
GATATGCCTTTTTTTATGTATTTTTGTTTATCTTCTAAACTCAAAACATCATGAAAAAAATCATTCTATTTGGCTTGACAAGCCTACTTCTATTTTCTTGCAAAACTACAGTTCCAACAACCGAAACTAAAACAAGTATTGAACAATCCAAACAAACTATGGCATTTACGTATCCTGAAACCAAAAAAGTTGATACCGTTACCAATTATTTTGGCACTGAAGTTAAAGACCCTTACAGATGGTTAGAAGATGACAGGTCAGATGAAACTGCTGCTTGGGTAAAAGCTCAAAACAAGATTACTTTTGGTTATTTAAATCAAATCCCTTATCGGGAGCAGCTTAAAAATAGATTAGAAAAATTATGGAATTACGAAAAATATTCTGCTCCTTTTATAGAAGGTGATTATACTTATTTTTATAAAAATAACGGATTACAAAATCAATATGTAGTCTATCGTCAGAAAGACAATTCAGTAGCTGAGGTTTTTCTAGATCCAAATACTTTTTCAAAAGATGGCACAACCTCATTAGGGGCTTTACGTTTTTCAAAAGATGGAAACATTGCTGCTTATACCATTTCTGAAGGTGGTTCTGATTGGCGGAAAGTCATTATAATGGATGCCATTTCAAAAGAAATTAAAGGTGATACTATTATTGATGTGAAGTTTAGCGGTGTTTCTTGGAAAGGTAATGAAGGTTTTTATTATTCTAGCTATGACAAACCTAAAGGAAGTGAATTGTCTGCAAAGACTGACCAACACAAGCTATATTACCACAAGTTAGGCACTTCTCAAAAAGAAGACAACGTGATTTTTGGAGGTATTGACGAACAAAAAAACCGATATGTAGGTGGCTATGTAACCGAAGATAACAACTATTTAATTGTCTCTGCTTCGACCTCTACATCTGGCAACAAACTTTTTATTAAAGACTTAACCAAACCTTCAAGTAAGTTAACCGTTATCCTTGATAATTATGATAGTGATAGTTATGTAATAGACAACATTGGTAGTAAACTGTTTATTGTTACCAATTTAAATGCTCCTAATAAAAAAATTATCACTGTTGATGCTTCAAACCCTACTCCAGATAACTGGAAAGACTTTATTCCTGAAACTAAAAATGTACTGAGTCCGAGTACTGGAGCTGGATATTTATTTGCGGAATATATGATTGATGCGGTCTCAAAAGTTTTTCAATATGATATGGATGGAAAACAACTGAGAGAAATTGAATTACCAGGAGTTGGAAGTGCAGGAGGCTTTGGTGGTAAAAAAGAAGCCAAAGAGCTCTATTTCTCATTTACCAATTATACCAACCCTTCTACGATTTATAAATTTGATCCAAAAGTTGGAACATACGAAGTCTATAAAAAATCTGCTATTGATTTTAATCCTGATGCGTATGAGTCGAAACAAATCTTTTACACTTCAAAGGATGGTACTAAAATACCGATGATTATCACACATAAAAAAGGCATTGAACTCAATGGTAAAAACCCAACTATTTTATATGGTTATGGCGGATTCAACATTAGTTTAACGCCAAGATTCAGCATTACCAATGTAGTTTGGATGGAACAAGGTGGTATTTATGCTGTCCCTAATTTACGTGGTGGTGGCGAATATGGTAAGGCTTGGCATAAAGCAGGTACTCAATTACAAAAACAAAATGTATTTGATGATTTTATTGCCGCTGCTGAATATCTAATTTCAAACAACTACACCTCAACAGATTATTTAGCTATTTCTGGTCGTTCAAACGGAGGACTCTTAGTTGGTGCTACCATGACACAGCGTCCTGATTTGATGAAAGTTGCTTTACCTGGCGTAGGTGTTTTAGATATGTTGCGTTATCATACTTTTACTGCTGGTGCAGGATGGGCTTATGATTATGGCACTTCTGAACAAAGCAAAGAAATGTTTGAATACATTAAAGGCTATTCACCTGTACATAATGTAAAAAAAGGAACACATTATCCTGCTACGTTGGTTACTACTGGAGACCATGATGATAGAGTGGTACCCGCACATAGTTTTAAGTTTGCTGCTGAATTACAAGCCAAACAAGCTGGCGAGAACCCAGTATTGATTCGTATTGAAACCAATGCAGGTCATGGTGCTGGCACACCTATCAGTAAAACTATTGAGCAATATGCTGACATTTTTGGCTTTACCTTGTATAGTATGGGGATTAAGGAGTTGAAGTAAGTATATATTAATGTTGGCAGTAAT
>CAYRZY010000324.1:0-2262 GCA_964428855.1 uncultured Flavobacteriaceae bacterium | reverse complement strand
GTTGTGATGATTACAAAAAGTGAAGAGGAATATATTATGGAGGAGGCAATTGGCTCTAAAATAGCTGATTATTTGATTAAACCTGTCAATCCGAATCAGATTTTATTAAGCTTAAAAAAGAATTTAGACCATTCTAGATTGGTTTCAGAAAAAACAACTTCTACCTATCAACAAGAGTTTAGAAAAATATCTTTAGACCTAGCGATGGTCAATACTTTTGAAGAATGGATAGAGTTGTACAAAAAATTAGTCCACTGGGAAATTGAATTAGAATCGATTGCTGATGCAGGAATGGTTGAAATTTTAGAAAGTCAAAAAGAAGAAGCTAATTCTCAGTTCTTTAAATTTATCCAAAAAAATTATGAAAATTGGTTTGATGAAAATGAAGATAAACCTTTACTATGTCACAAGTTGTTCAAGCAAATAATTGCTCCTCAAATAAGTAAAGATCAAGGTACATTACTTATTGTAATTGATAATTTAAGACTCGATCAACTTCGTGTTTTAGAACCTATCATTAATGATTATTATAAAAAAGAAGAAGAATTGTCTTTCTTTAGCATTTTACCCACAGCAACTCAGTATGCGAGAAATGCTATTTTTTCTGGATTGACACCTTTAGAAATGTCAAAACAGCATCCAGAATACTGGAGAAATGACACCGATGAAGGTGGTAAAAATTTATTTGAAAATGAATTTTTAACAGCCCAATTGAAACGCTTAAAGCTTGATATAAAACATGAGTATTTCAAAATTACCACCCTACAAAAAGGACGCGATTTAGCTGATAATTTTGCTGGTGTAAAAGAAAATGATCTTACTGTAGTTGTTTACAATTTTGTTGATATGCTTTCGCATTCAAGAACTGAAATGGAAATGATTAAAGAATTGGCTAGTGATGATAAAGCATACCGTTCATTAACATTGAGCTGGTTTAAGAATTCACCTCTATTAGAAATAATTCAAAAAGCTCAAGAATTAGGCTTGAAATTAATCATTACCACAGATCATGGTACAATAAATACAAAAAAACCAAGTAAGATTGTTGGTGAAAAGACCATCAGTGCTAATTTACGATATAAAACAGGCAGAAGTTTATCATATAATGACAAAGAAGTTTATGCTGTAAAAAAGCCTGAAGATATTCAATTGCCATCTATTCACATGACTAGTTCTTTTGTGTTTGCAAAAGAAGATTACTTTTTTGCCTACCCTAATAATTTTAATCATTATGTTAAGTATTATAAAAATACATATCAGCATGGAGGCGTGTCTTTAGAAGAAATGATTATCCCTTGTGTGATTATGCAACCTAAATAAGTAGCCATCCATTTTAGTCAAAAGGTCTTAAATCGTCAGTAAACTAGTTGAATTTTCAATTAGTTTACTGACGATTTAAATTATTAACAAATTCCTTAAATTTGTTATCAATTTTTAAGAATTTCTTTGCAATTTATTGTTATAAAAGCCTCAAATTTGCATCTTAATTTTTATCTGATACTCATATGAATAAGCATAACTTTACTGCAGGCCCATGTATTTTACCACAACAAGTACTAAAACAAGCTTCTGAAGCGGTTTTAAACTTCAATAATGACAATTTATCACTGATAGAAATGTCGCATAGAAGTGCACCTGTTGTTGCTGTAATGGAAAAAGCCAGGGAATTGGTTTTAGAATTAATGGGATTAGAAAATAAAGGTTATTCTGTCTTGTTTTTACAAGGTGGTGCCAGTCTAGAATTTTTAATGACTCCTTATAACTTACTAAAAGAGAATGGAAAAGCTGCTTATTTAGATACAGGAGCTTGGAGTGCAAAAGCTATTAAAGAAGCAAAATTATTTGGCGATATTGATGTGGTAGCTTCTTCTAAGGGTAAAAATTACAATTACATTCCTAAAGGATACTCTATTGACAGCAATGCCGATTATTTTCATTGCACAAGTAACAATACCATTTATGGTACTCAAATGAAATCATTTCCTAAAACGGATGGTCTATTAGTTTGTGATATGAGTTCTGATATCTTTTCTCGTAATCTTGATTTTACTCAATTTGATTTAATCTATGCAGGTGCTCAAAAGAATATGGGACCCGCTGGTGCAACTTTAGTGGTTATAAAAGATGCTATTTTAGGCAATACAGGAAGGCAAATTCCTTCAATGTTAGACTATCAAATCCATATTGGTAAAGATAGTATGTTTAATACACCTTCTGTTTTTGCAGTATATGTTTCTATGCTAACATTACAATGGTTAAAAG
>CAYRZY010000323.1:0-2267 GCA_964428855.1 uncultured Flavobacteriaceae bacterium | reverse complement strand
CATTACTTGTCTACAGGGCCTGAAATTTGGGAACAAACCGAAGGTAAAGTAACGCATGTTGTTGTGGCTAGTGGAACAGGAGGTACCATATCAGGAGTTGGAAAATTTTTAAAAGAGAAGAATCAGAATATTAAAGTATTAGGTGTAGATGCCTTTGGTTCAATTTTGAAAAAGTTTCATGAAACTTCAGAATTAGATGTGAAAGAAATTTATCCTTATCGTATAGAAGGATTAGGAAAAAACTTGGTGCCAACTGCAACAGATTTTAGTGTAATAGATGTTTTTGAGAAGGTAACAGATGAATCTGCAGCACATAGAGCTCGTGAACTTGTAATTAAAGAAGGGTTGTTTACAGGATATACTAGTGGTGCGGTTATGCAAGCAACTATGCAATATGCAGAACAGGGTCTTTTTGATAAAGACAGTGTCGTTGTTTTAATACTACCTGACCATGGTTCACGATATATGGAGAAAATATATAGTGATGATTGGATGCAAGAACAAGGCTTTTTTGATACTCAAAAATTTGCTCAATCTGAAATAGAAGTTATCAAAGAGTAAGATAATTTATACAATTCTAAAAGAGGTTTTAATTAAAACCTCTTTTTTTTGTTTAAGAAGTATATTTATTCGGTTAAATCTGTTGAAAAAGAGTTGCTTGTACACTTGAATAGCATTAAAAAAAACAGTTATTTTGCACCTGTGTAAATTACAGGTTAGAAACATTCGTAAAATGAAGTAGAAATGAAATGAAGAATGTTACGTCAAACCATTGAAAGATAAAGAATATACAGATGAAAGATTTATTTGAAAGAATAATAAAAGATAAAGGTCCATTAGGAAAGTGGGCAAAACAAGCAGAGGGCTATTATGTATTTCCTAAATTAGAAGGCCCTATATCTAATAGGATGCTGTTTAATGGTAAAAAAGTAATCACTTGGTCTATCAATGATTATTTAGGTTTAGCCAATCATCCAGAAATTATAAAGGCAGATGCTGAAGCAGCTGCAGAACATGGTATGGCTTACCCAATGGGAGCAAGAATGATGTCAGGTCATACTGCTTTTCATGAACAATTAGAGCAAGAATGTGCAGCCTTTGTAAATAAGGAAGCCGCTTATTTGGTGAATTTTGGTTATCAAGGTATGGTTTCTGCCATAGATGCATTAGTAACCAAACATGATGTTATTGTTTATGATATGGATACGCATGCATGTATCATTGATGGAGTTCGACTACATGCAGGTAAACGTTTTGTTTATAAGCATAATGATGTAGAAAGTTTAGAAAAAAACTTGCAGAGAGCCACAAAAATGGCAACTCAAAATAATGGAGGAATCTTAGTGATTTCTGAGGGCGTATTTGGTATGCGAGGCGAACAAGGTCGATTAAAAGAGATTGTAGCTTTAAAGGAAAAATACAATTTTAGATTATTGGTAGATGATGCTCATGGATTTGGAACACTTGGTAAAACCGGAGCTGGAGCAGGTGAGGAGCAAGGCATACAAGATGATATAGATGTTTATTTTGCAACCTTTGCAAAATCTATGGCTGGTATCGGTGCTTTCTTTGCAGCCGATAAAGGTATTATTCAGTATTTACAATACAATATGCGTTCTCAAATGTTTGCTAAATCGTTGCCTATGGCAATGGTAAAAGGAGCATTAAAACGTTTAGATATGTTACGTACCATGCCAGAATTGAAAGAGAAGCTTTGGGAAAACACCAATGCCTTACAATCTGGTTTAAAAGAAAATGGATTTGATATTGGGAATACCAATACCTGCGTCACTCCAGTATTTTTAGAGGGAGACATTCCAGAGGCTATGGCAATGGTACATGATTTAAGAGAAAATTATGGTATTTTTTGTTCTATAGTTGTCTATCCGGTAATACCAAAGGGAATGATTTTATTAAGATTGATACCAACAGCAACACATACCTTAGAAGATGTAAGTGAAACCATTACTGCTTTTTCAAGCATGAGGGAAAAACTTGAAAGTGGAGTTTACAAACGTATTGCTGCTACAATGGCTTAAATAAAAGAGCCAAATTTCAAGATCTTTTTAGCCTTAAAAAATATAAAATCCCAAATCTCAATTGTTGAGGTTTGGATTTTTTTATGCAGTTTTTTTTGTTGAAATTATTTATCTTGCGTAAAATATATAGTTACTAGTAACTATATATTACCGTTAGTCACAAGCAAAAAAACGCACTCAACACAATCCTTTCCGAGTAAAAAAATTATCTTTGTGAAAAGTATTAAA
>CAYRZY010000322.1:0-2394 GCA_964428855.1 uncultured Flavobacteriaceae bacterium | reverse complement strand
TATCTATATTTTTTTAGTCTATAAATGATTCGGTCTAGTTTAGGATGAGTGAATAATATAAATTTAGTTATAAATTCTTTCTAGCCTCCATAGCTCCTAGCACCATATTCCCTAATTTTTGCTTTGCAGCCCATCTTGCCGTTTGACTTAAACCACAATCTGGTGCAACCGACAAACGATCTGCAGGAACATGCTTTAAACACAGTTCTATACGTTCTTGAATATCCTTTACCGTTTCAATATAATAATTCTTAACATCTATAATGCCAACAGCTACATCCATTTTTTTAGCAATCAAACTTATCATTTCAATTTCTGCAAACTCTCTATTCGCCATTTCCACATGCATTTCATCCAATTTAAAATCTAGAAAAGCAGGAAACATTGGAGCTAGTTTTCGATAACCAACCGCATGTCCTTTAAAATTACCAAAACATAAATGCGTTGACAATCGGGTTTTACCATAAATGGATTCTACCGTATCATTAAAAATATTGACAAACCTTTTAGTGTCCGATTTATAAGCATAGCAACTCATAGAAGGTTCGTCAACCGTAATTTCTTTACAGCCTGCTGCAACCAAACCTTCTAATTCTTTTCGTACAATAGGGATTAAAGCCTCCGTAATGGCATATCTATCTTTATAATTTGCATTTGGTAAAAGACGTCCACTCAAGGTAAACGGTCCAGGCACACTTGCCTTTAATACGGGTCCGTTAGGAGGAGCTAATTTTTGTAATTTTTTAAACTCTTCAACCACACCCAAACCATTTGGAGCAAGCAATTCACCAATAATTCTATGCTTTCCTCTTTGATCATGTGCAGGCGGGCCCCACTTTCGTGGAATAATACTATTTTGCTCTATACCATTGATATACCCATAAAAAGAGAGGTTAAAATCGAAACGGGTTTGTTCTCCATCAGTAATCACATCTAAACCCGCAGTAACTTGATCGTGTATGGCTACTTTCACAGCATCTTCTTGCATTTCTATTAAATCTGCTTCACCAAATTTTTCTAAATTATTAGTAGAAAATTCAAGCCAAGCTGGGAATGGGTAAGAACCAATTACTGTAGTTCTAATAGGATTATCTTTCATTTATAGTGGTTTTTGATTGGTTATTCTGTGCCTAAATATAGGTTTTCTCTCTAAAAAAATAATGATTCTTGCAATTCAGTTTTTATCAATTCCGTTCCATCCTGTTTTAAAAAGTCAATATGTCAGTCCATTTTAATACGTAAACAGTCAATACGGTCAATCCGCAACTTAGTACAATAAGTCCTTCCCAAGGAGTACTAAACAACCATGTTTTCCAATTCTTCTCACTATTCTTTCTTTTATGATAATTAAATGAAACCCAAGTTATTAAAGCAGCAAGAGCTGCGAAGAGTAATATAGTGCTAATCCAAAAATTTGTCATGTTCTTTATTTATTACGTTTTGCTGGTGTGCAATGTTTATATAAACCACCTTTTAATGCATTTTACATGAATGTTAACCAAAGTTAGCTATTTTTCTTAACAATATTTAGTATTGTTAATTATTACTTATATTTTTATGCTTTACTTTTTAAAACATGGCAAATAAAAATATACGCTCCTTATCCTATAGAAAAGAATTAGACGATAATCTTTTTGAAAGCATAGCAACATTGGCAGAGAAATCGGCTTCAGAAGCCGAATACCACGAAATCTCAAAACGCTTTATGGTAGATGATTCTGTACTCTTTGGTACGGCTTCGTTTTATGATTTTCTAAGACCCGAGAATCAAAAAAAGAAAATACATGTTTGTAATGGTACGGCGTGCATGGTTGCTGGAACTCAAGAAAAACTAACTGAGAATTTAGCAACACTGGTTGATGCTGATACCATTGGTCATGCTCCTTGTTTAGGACATTGCCATAGCAGCAATGCATTTATGTATAATGACCAAACCTATTCGGCAAAATCAATTACTGAACTCCAAAAAACCCTAAAAAAGTCTCTTCCCTTTGGGAAGACGGAAGATGGGAACACCTACAATATAGATTGCAACACCACGCCAATATTAACTTCTAAAATTGATGATATCTCTAGCTTTTATGCCTTAGCAGAAACTTTTAAAAACAAACCACAACAGATTATTGACGAATTAAAAGCTTCCAATTTACGTGGACGTGGTGGTGCGGGATTCCCATTTTATTTCAAGCTAGATGCGGTAAGTAAAGAAACTTCAGAGCAAAAGTATATTGTTTGTAATGCCGATGAAGGTGACCCTGGTGCCTATTCTGACATGTATTTGATGGAACACCAGCCACACAAGGTATTGTTCGGAATGCTGTTGGCAGGATTAACTGTTGGAGCAGATACTGGTGTATTATACATCCGTAGAGAATATCCAGATTCTGTACGTAA
>CAYRZY010000321.1:0-2439 GCA_964428855.1 uncultured Flavobacteriaceae bacterium | reverse complement strand
CCTTTAAAACTAAATCCTTCAGCGATAGCTGCTTTTAAATTTTTACCTCTATGTATGGCTTCTTTAATACGTTCATAAATAATTACGTTGGCATCAACTGACATACCAATGGTAATGATGATACCGGCAACACCAGACAGGGTTAATACCGCACCGAATGCAGTAAGTACACCGAAAATAAAGATAATATTTACAACCAACGCAATGTCAGCAAAAATACCTGCTTTACCATAATAAAAAATCATCCATATTAATACCAGGGCAAGAGCTATCAAAAAAGCAATAGCACTACTGTCAATTGCTTCTTGACCTAAAGAAGGTCCTACAATATTAGACTGAATAATATGTGCTGAGGCTGGTAGTTTACCAGATTTTAAAGCATTGGCTAAATCTTGAGCTTCTTCAATAGAAAAACCACCTGATATAGAAGTCTTACCATTTGGGATGGCTCCGTTAACATTTGGTGCAGAATACACTAGACCATCTAGTACTACGGCTACAAATTTTCCTACATTTTTCTCAGTCATTTTAGCCCATAATTTTGAGCCTTTACTATTCATGGTCATGCTTACTTCAGGATTGACACCCAATTGGTCAAATACCTGAGAGGCATCAGAAACAACATCACCTTCTATAGGAGCAACACCAGCTCTATTAGATTTTATAGCATATAAGCTAACAACTTCTGAATCTTTTGAAGGTTTTGCATCCCACATAAAATCAACATAAACCATGTTTGCAGGTAATAAAGCTCTAACCTCTTTTATGGCCAAATATTTATTTACCGTAGCAGTATCTTTAACACTAGCAGAACCAACTACAGAACTTCTTTCATTCTGAGTTTGTGGTATGCTAGGATATAGTATTGAGAATAACGGATTGGCAGCTTTCGTATCAACAGAATCTTGTACCTTACCTAATAAGTCATCAATTTGTGAACCACTATCTATTGAGTCAGTTTCTACTCCACCCAATAGGTTGTCAATTTCAGAACTATCAGTAAGTGTAGAGTCAATTTCTATAGTATCAACCTTAGTAGAATCAATTACTTCAGTCGTAGTTTCAGTTTTTAAAATTTCTGCCAATTTGGTGTTGGCTTGTATAAAAAAGTTAGCGGTTTCTGTATTGTCATATACTTCCCAAAATTGTAATTTGGCAATACCCGTTATTAATTTTTTTACACGTTCAATATCTCTAGCTCCAGGTAATTCAATCAATACTCTACCAGATTCACCAATACGTTGTATGTTTGGTGAAGTAACTCCAAAACGGTCAATTCTATTACGCAATACTTCAAAAGCAGTACTAATTGAGCCTTTTACTTCTTCAAAAAGAATTGGTTTTGTCTCTTCATCAGTTAATTTGAAACTGATTTTATCTTTTAATGATTTATTACCAAAAATTGAAGGATCACTTAATTTAACTTTACCGTTACTTTCTTTTTCAAAAGCTTCAAAAAACAAGTCTAAATAATTTTTATCACTTCCTTTTTGTGCAGCAGAAGCATCTGCTAATGCTTTGTTGAAAATTGGATTTTTTGATTCATTTGATAAACCAAATAAAATATCTCTAACTGACACTTCTAATGTAGCATTGATACCACCTTTCAAATCTAAACCAAGATTCATTGCTTTATCTTGAATTTCGCTATGCGTGTATTTCGTGTATAAATAATTGGCAACAGGCACTTTAGCAACTGAGTCTAAATATGCTTTTTCTATTTTAATGTCACCATTAGCATATTTTTTTGCATCATTTTCTATGCTGTTATTTACCCAAGTAAATGATAAATAATACACACAAATCAATCCGAAAAGTATGGCAAATGTTTTAATAAGTCCTTTGTTTTGCATCTCCGTTCTATTTAAAAAAATCTTTTTTTATAATTAACGTGCAAATATAGAGTTTCAATTGTGAATAGACAATTGTTTTCTCGTTTTTTATATTAAAAGAGGTTAAGGTATTATTTTACATCAAAGACTCTAAAATTCTATCCTTTTTTGTACTTTCGTTTTTAAATAATTTTATAACTATGACTCACCTTTCTGATATCGAAATTGCTCAACAAACAGAGCTAGCACACATTAATACAATTGCAACTAAATTAAAGATCAATATTGATGATTTAGAGCATTATGGTAAGTACAAAGCTAAATTGCCTTTACATTTAATTGATGAAGCAAAGATAAAACAAAACAATCTAATTTTAGTTACTGCCTTAACACCGACTCCTGCAGGGGAAGGAAAAACTACAGTTTCTATAGGATTAACTGAAGGATTAAATAAAATAGGTAAACAAACAACAGTGGTGTTGCGTGAACCTTCATTAGGGCCTGTTTTCGGAATTAAAGGAGGTGCTGCTGGAGGAGGCTACTCGCAAGTTGTGCCTATGGAGGATATTAATTTGCATTTTACTGGCGATTTTAATGCCGTTGAAAA
>CAYRZY010000320.1:0-2743 GCA_964428855.1 uncultured Flavobacteriaceae bacterium | reverse complement strand
GTAAATGAATGATTCGCCAGCCTATGTCCTTTGTCATTCCAGCTTTTTAGCAGAAATTGACCTTTTTCATCCAATTTGTTTCTGCCTGTAACGAAAAAAACCGCTTTAAGATTTTCATTTTCAAGATGCGACAATATCATTTCGTTCCATTCCTTGAATTTGAAATTCGCTATGGCAGAAGTGTTTCCATCATCGAATGTAAAACTAACTACGGGTTTGGTCTCTGTTATTTTTTCTGATTTGTTTGATGTTGAATTCCTGCAACCGATCAAGATTACTAATAGTAAAAAAATTATCGATTTAATTTGTTTCATTGGTTACCTTAGAATGTTCGTTAAAATACATTGTTTACACAAGTTAAAGAAGCATTTTTTATTTTTTGGCAATAATATAGATGATAGAACTACTTGTTGACAAGAGTACCTGACGCTTTATCTGCTATATAATGTTCTTGTACGCTTAGATAAATTAAAACCATTATCACAAATGCGCTAGAAAAAAGCTCTTTGGTGAGGCTTGAGATTTTTCATGTTTTCGAAAATCTAGGGCTTGTTCAACAATTACTTTTGTTGTAAACTGTGCTTTATTTTAATTTCATTAGACCATTTTTATAGCGATAATCATTGGTTTGGTAGTAATCGATAATATCTGTTAATCGTTCTGCATCTTCTTTTTCAGGTTTTAGAGTATTTGTCTTTTTATCATAGTCATAAAAATAGGCTTTCTTTTGATCTCCTAAAATTGTTAACTTGTTTCCCTTTAATAGTCCGATTTTTCTGTAATTGCTAATGAATGCTCTTTGATAAGCGGAATTAGTGGTGTTAATATCAGTACCATAAAAATTTGAATTATATTCCCAACCCAAATAGCCGAATAATGTTGGAAAAAGGTCTATTTGTGATGCTTGTTTTTCAATTTTATTTTTTACTGCATTTGGTAGATGATAAATAATGGCAGGAATATGATATTTTCCAACATTTAATTCCCACTTACCAGCAGAACTAGCACAATGGTCTGCCATAAATACAATTACGGTATTTTTAAACCAAGGTTTTTCTTTGATTTTATTAAGAAATTCACCGATAGCAAAGTCGGTGTATTTTACTGCTCCATCTCTTCCAGTACCTGATAAAATATCTATTTTATTTTTAGGATAAGTATATGGTCTGTGGTTAGAAGTGGTCATAATAAAATTAAAGAATGGTTTTTGTGAAGTAAAACTAATATCGGCTTTATTAATTACTTGCTTATAAATGTCTTCATCACAAACTCCCCAAGCATTTTCAAATTGAATATCATCACTTTTAATATTTGTTCTTTTTACTGTAAATGAATTTTCAAAAAGATAGCCGCGACCTCTATCAACAATATCAAAACCATTTCCTCCAAAAAAGTTGTTCATATTATCAAAATAGCCATCGCCCCCATAAAAGAAAGTTCTTGAGTATCCTTTTTCTTTAAAAATTTTACCAATATTAAACAGGTTAATATTGTTTTCTCGTTTTACGATACTTCTTCCTGGTGAAGGAGGTACGGATAACACAATTGCTTCCATTCCACGAACTGTTCTAGTTCCAGTTGCGTATAAATTTTCAAAATAAACACTTTGTGATAGTATCTTATCTAGGTTAGGAGTTATATTTTTTGAATTTCCAAAGTGCATTAAAAAGTTTGCATTAAAACTTTCTAAACAAATAAAAATAACATTGGGACTTATCTCTGTTTTGTAGCTTTTTATCGTTCTTTTTATGCTGTATTTATTAGTTGAAAAAAGTGTATCGTTTTGGCTTTTTAACTTTGTCTTTAAAGAAAAAAAAGAATTTTCTAAATTTTGAGTTTTGTAAAAATCGGTATAACTTAATTCATTGTTTCTAAAAGCTGCAAAAAAGGAATAGATACCTGCTTTTGATATTTCATTTTCATATCTATTTTTAGACCATTCGGCGTTGTTATTATTTATTAAAAGACCAAAAAAGAAAGGAACTAATAAACTAATTGATAAAAACACACGTTGTTTTTGCGTTCTCTTTGATGAAAAGGTGTTTTTAAAAACCTTACATTTTCTAAGAATAAAGTATTGCAAAAACACTAATGAAAAAATGGTTGTTAATAGAAGCGGAATTGGGTAAGATTGATTGATGTTTTGTATAACTTCATAGGTATATATTAAATAATCTACAGCTATAAAGTTAAATCTATTTTGAAATTCTTCCCAAAATGTAAACTCCGCAAAAAATGAAAAGGTTAATATTAACGTTGCTAAAAAGTAGAATGTATAAGTAAAGGTTTTATCAAAAATATTTCCAATCCATTTGTTTGGAAAAAGAATTAAATAGATACAATATATGATGATAAAAAATGAGATAACCCCAATATCAAAGAGCAATCCTGTGATAATAATTCTTAAAAAATTAATTATTGAAAAATCAATTTCAGAAAAAGACCAAAAGTAAAATATTAACCGTACAATTTGAGAAATAAATAAGAAAAGTAACACAAAACAATACAAAGTTACTAAACGGCTATTTATGGCTTTTTTAAACAGATTGAGAGGGCGTTTATAGGGCATAATTAATCATAAAAATACACATTCCTTTGTTAAACAGACACGCTAATAAGAAAACTCAGGGAACTAACGATGATAAAGCGCCTGTTTTTGGCATGGTAGAGCGAAAAGGTAAAGTTATTGCAAAGCACGTTCCTAATACAACTATGGAAAACGTTATCAACTGAAATACTTAAA
>CAYRZY010000319.1:0-2763 GCA_964428855.1 uncultured Flavobacteriaceae bacterium | reverse complement strand
TTATACAACTACAAAAGATAGTTTGGCAACATTTAAAGATGCTGATTTATCAGATACTGAAAAATTAAGTAAAGCAGTACTGCTGTGGGATTGTAACATCAATTTAGAAAGTTTGAACTTTCCTGACCTAACACCCATCAATCAAATGTGGACCATGCAATTGATGTTTGGTCAATTGGCAAGTGGTGCTGGTGCTCAGCCTTTTAAAACGGTTGATGATTATAACAACTGGTTAAAAAGAGTAGATCATTACCTTGAATGGATGCAAAGTGCAGAAGAGAAAATGAAAGAAGGTATTAAAGTAAAGCATGTATTACCAAAAGCATTAATTAAAAAAGTGATTCCGCAGTTGGCAGCATTAACAGGCTCAACTATTGAAGAACACTTGTTTTTTCAACCTGTAAAAAACTTTCCTGAAGATTTTTCTGAAGCTGATAAAACAAACTTAACCAAAGCTTTTACGCTTATGGTGAAGGATAAAGTTATCCCAGCCTATACCAAATTGCACAAATTTATGAGTACAGAATACCTAACTGCAGGTAGAACCACAAGTGGAATTGACGATACACCTAACGGAAAAGCCTATTATACGCATCAAATAAAAGCCTATACCACTACAACCATGACAGCTGATGAAATCCATAACTTAGGATTAAGCGAAGTGGCTCGTATTCTATCAGAAATGGAAAAAGTAAAGACAGAGGTAGGTTTTAATGGCGATTTAAAAGCTTTTTTTAATAATGTGAGAGACAATAAAGACTTGATGCCTTATACAGAACCTCAACAGATAATAGATAATTTTAATGCTATCCATATCCAAATGAAACCTCAAATTGAAAAGCTCTTTGGTAAAAAGCCAAAAACTCCTTTTGAAGTTAAAAGAACAGAGACTTTTAGAGAAGCTTCGGCAAGTGCAGAATACAATCAAGGTTCATTAGACGGTACACGTCCTGGGATTTTTTATACACCAATACCAGACGCCTCTAAATACAATGTATATGCTGATGAAGCTTTATTTTTACACGAAGCTATTCCTGGGCATCACTATCAAATTTCGTTAACCCAAGAAAATCAAGACTTGCCAGAATTTAGAAAAACCTTATGGTACAGTGCCTATGGCGAAGGTTGGGCTTTATATACAGAATCTCTCGGAAAAGAATTAGGCTTATATACTGACCCGTACCAATATTTTGGAATGCTAAGTATGGAAATGCACAGAGCGATAAGGTTGGTTGTAGATACAGGCTTACACGCCAAAGGATGGTCTAGAGAAAAAGCCATTCAATATTCATTGGATAACGAAGCTGAACCTAAAGCAAGTATCATTTCAGAAATTGAACGCTATATGGCAAACTCAGGTCAAGCGTTGTCTTATAAAATAGGACAATTAAAAATACGTGAATTACGTGCAAGAGCGGAAAAAACGCTAGGAGACAACTTCAATATCAAAGAATTTCATGACCAAGTGTTAGAAACAGGTTGTATTCCATTGGCTTTATTAGAAGCTAAAATTGATCGATGGATTGCTGCTGTTAAATAGTAAATTTCGTTCTGAAAAACAGATACTGTTCTTAAATTAGATATAATAATTATGAGCTTAATACAAGTAAATAATGTAAAATTACATTACCAATCAGTTGGAAACAGTGCAGAAACTATTGTTTTTTCTCATGGATATTTGATGAACAATACAATGTTTAACGGACAGGTTGATGTATTAAAAGATCGTTTTAAATGTATTTCTTATGACCATAGAGGACATGGAAAAAGTGAAGTAACAAAAGAAGGGTATACATTAGAGAATTTAGTAAAAGATGCGATCTCTTTAATAGAAGAATTAAATTTAGGACCTATACATTTTATTGGAATGTCAACAGGTGGTTTTATTGGAATGCGGATTGCTTTGCAACGACCTGATTTATTAAAATCGTTAGTTTTGATGGATACTTCAGCTGAAGCTGAAAATAAAAAATCACTCAAACAATATAACCAATTACTATGGATGATAAAAAACATTGGTTGGTTTGCCGTTATTTCTAAAGTGTTTCCTTTACTATTTCATTCAAGTTTTATACAAAATAATTCAAAAAAAGAAGAAAATAAGAAATGGAAAAATATTATTACAGGCCATAGCAAAAAAGGCATTATCCCTTTTGGCAAAGGTATCTTTTCACGAAATAGTGTATTAGAGAAGCTTTCAAGTATAATTATTCCAACAGCAGTGATTGTTGGCGAATTTGATGTTGCAACACCACCAGACTATGCAAAACGTATGGCGTCGAAAATTCCAGGTGCAAGTTTTTATACTATCCCTGATGCAGGTCATTCTGCTGCTATTGAAAAGCCTGTTGATGTAGCCAATGCAATACAAGATTTTTATTCTAAAAACGGGTTTATTTAAAATTTAAAAGGCACTTTCAAAACTCAATTTATTGGCTGAACAGTACTAATTTCGTTTGATTCTTAACTCCTTTTTAGCTACCTTCGTTTATCACTAAATATGAATCATTAAAACGCATTCATATTCTTACGTTACCCACAAGCAAAACAGACGTGCTGAAAATCAAAATTTTGATAAATTAGAAACTTATACTTTAGCATTTGCTTAAATAAGATAATTGTACTAACTTTGTTGTATGGAAAACAATAGTTGTATAAGAATTGAAGCAGATATTGAACAAATATCAAATTGTAAACAAACAATAACGGAATTAGAAAATTCATTTGATTTACTTTCAAACGCTTTAAGTTTGGCAGGAAATA
>CAYRZY010000318.1:0-2807 GCA_964428855.1 uncultured Flavobacteriaceae bacterium | reverse complement strand
CGGCCGAGTTAACCAGCCCGCCTACCAGTTTGGCAACCAACTTTGAGCGTGGCACAATGTTGGGGCAAATTCGAAAAAACGCGCGTTCTCGCGGGTCTGGTTGAACGATTTGTTATGTGATTTCAGGCACATACTTTATTTGTGGCAAGTTTTTTTAAGTTTCGCACTTTAACATTGATTCCTGTCAGCAATTTATAGTTACTGAAGATAATTTACACATTTGCTTTAGGGTATGACCCCAGCACTTTCAGTCTATGACATGCTTCAATTTCACGTAATGCATCTGCTACCTTTGTATCGGTAACATGTCCTTCAAATCCCATGAAAAAATTATATCTACCGAATTTTTTTCTTGTGGGTCTCGAAGTGATGGAAGTTAAGTTTATTTGCCTTTTAGATAAAGGTGATAGAATTCTCTCTAAAAGACCTGGGTGGTCATCATCATTAAGGACTATAATACTTGTTTTGTATGCTAAATTGTTCCTTTCGCATCGTAAATCCTGTGATTTTGAGAAAACAAGAAAACGAGTCTGGTTGTTTTCATAATCATTGACATTTTCAATTATAAAACTGAAGTCATTAGGGTGATATGAGTTTGAAGGTACAATAGCACCAGAGCCAGTAGCTCCCTTTTTAATAACGCTTTCCAGTGATGTAATATTGCTCTCAGTTGTCACAGTTTCCACATTATTTAAAGACTCTATGAATTCTGAACATTGATTTTTAGCAACAAATTGAACAAATAGCTTTTTGACCTCACTTATATTATTTGCATGACTCACGAATGAAAATTGTATTGGTAAGAAAATTTCCCCTATTATATATAGTTCCGCATCAACAATGTGATCTAATACTAGAGTGACAAAGCCTTCAGAAAAATTTTCTATAGGCAATATGCCACAATCACAACTTTCCCCAATAGATCTGAGAGTACTTTTTATTGACTTGAAATACTTAACTTCGCAGCCATAATCCAATGTTTTGACATATTTATTGGTGGCTATGTCAGAGAATGTTCCTTTAGGGCCTAAAGTACCGATTATTTTCATTGTAGAATTTTCTTTCCCTCGCATAACGCCCGAGTTAACCCGCCCGCCAACCCGTTTAGCAACCAACTTGGCAGGCAGTAAGGAGGTTGATAAACATCGAAAAAAACGCAGCTGCTCGCGGGTCGGCGTTGAACGATTTGTTATCTTTTTCATTCTGGCATTTCCAACTGAACCATGGTACTTTAAACATAAGTTAAGTTTGAATTATTTATAGTAGTTATTTGCTGAGAACACACCTATGGGCATGAAAAAACATATAAAAATACTAGGCTTTACTCCTAAAGATGGCACGGTTGGAGTTTATCAGAAATGTTATTCAGAAGCAAATGACTATTGCCTTGAGATAGATTTTGAAAGCAAATCTTTCAATTACGGGAAACTCATAACCGCAGATAGCAAGACCACCCAAAATTTTTCTCAGAAAGAAAACTGGGTAGTTCTAGAATGCGTGGATCGACTTTTAGTAAAGGGGTATAAACCTAAAAATATCATTCTCGAAAAAACATATCCATCAGGACATGGGCATTCTGGAAGATTAGATATTTGTGTCTCTCGCGATGATGGTTCAGAGTATTTATTAATAGAATGTAAAACCTGGGGCAAAGAATTTGACAAAGAATTTGCCCGAATGAAAAAAGACGGAGGGCAATTATTTACTTATTTCAAGTTTAGCAATAAAGCCGATGTTATTATGCTTTATGCTTCTGATTTAAATGAAAATAAAATTGTTTACCGCAATGAAATTGTAAAAATTGAAGACGATTACCGTTCGGGGGATGTTAAGGACTTTCACGACAAATGGAATCAACTGACCACAGACAACGGTGTTTTTGATAATTGGGTAAATCCTTATCAGTTTATAAGTAAAGCCCTCACACCAAACCTGCTAGAACCAATCAAACAAGAAGACAGCGGATTTATTTTTAACCGCTTTTTAGAAATTCTTCGCCATAATGTAGTTTCCGACAAGCCCAATGCGTTTAATAAAATTTTTACGCTTTTTCTTTGTAAAATTTATGATGAGAAGACAACACTCGAAGATGAAGAGTTAAAATTTCAATGGCTAGAGGGCATTGATAATGACGTTTCTTTTCAAATGCGTTTGGCAGATTTATATAAAAACGGAATGTATGAATTTCTAGAGAAAAAAGTAACGGATTTTTCTACTTCTGATTTTGAAATCAAATACAAGCATTTAGATGAAAAAATTAAAGAAGATTTACTTAAAGACATCACCAAATTACGGCTAGAGAAAAACAATGAATTTGCCATAAAAGAGGTCTTTGATAAAAAATCTTTTACAGAGAATGCTAAAGTTGTAAAGCAGGTGGTTGAGCTATTGCAAGGTTTTAAAATACGCTACACAAAGAAACAACAATATCTTTCAGATTTCTTTGAGCTACTTTTAACAACTGGTCTAAAGCAAGAGTCTGGTCAATTTTTCACACCTGTACCCATTGCACAATTCATTATAAAAAGTATTCCTGTTGATAAATTAATAGAAGAAAAACTTCAAAATGGGGAGCAAAACAACCTATTACCTTATGTCATAGATTATGCCGCAGGAAGTGGACATTTTATTACAGAAATAATGCACGAAGTTCAACGTACATTAGATCAAAAAGATTCTTCGAAATATCTACCTTCTACAGCCAAAAAAATAAGGAATTGGCAAGACGACCATTTTGATTGGGCTTTACAATACCCCCGGTGTTAGGATAGTTGTCGTCTCTTATTAAAGAGTTGTGTGTGAGTAGG
>CAYRZY010000317.1:0-2817 GCA_964428855.1 uncultured Flavobacteriaceae bacterium | reverse complement strand
GTCAAAATTTAGAGTTAAAAAACAGTTTTCAAAAGTAAATAAATACTTCTAAACTTCATGAATAAAAACGAAATATTAATTGAAGTCAGGTTTTAATAAAGTTTTTTGTAAGTAGTAGGAAATGCTTCGTGCATCACAGCATAGACACTTTCGAAAATATCTTCAATAGATGGTTTTGAAAAATAATCACCATCAGTCCCATAAGCTGCTCTATGACTTTTGGAAGTAACAGTCACAGGTTTACTATCTAAATATTGATAACCATTTTGGATATTTATAATTTCGTTTAAGAGATACGCAGAAGCACCGCCGGGTACATCTTCATCAATAATAATTAATCTATTTGTCTTTTGAATACTTTTCAAAACATCATAATCCAAATCAAAGGGTAACAATGTCTGGGCATCAATAATTTCAGTGTCAATACCAACTTGACTTAATTCTTTAGCAGCATCTTCAACCAATTTGAGAGTAGCGCCATATGAGACAATAGTTATATCCGTACCTTCTCTAACAGTTTCCACAAGACCAATTGGTGTTGTAAAGTCGCCTATATTGTCAGGTAACCTCTCTTTTAAACGATATCCGTTAAGGTTTTCGACAATTAAAGCAGGTTCATCACTTTGTAGCAGTGTATTGTAAAATCCAGCCGCTTTAGTCATATTACGAGGCGTTAATATATACATGCCTCTTAGCAAATGAATAAGTGCCCCCATATGAGAACCAGAATGCCAAATGCCTTCTAAACGATGCCCTCTGGTACGAACAATTAAAGGTGCTTTTTGTTTACCAAATGTTCTATAACGCAATGTTGCTAAATCATCACTTAAAATTTGTAGACCATACAGTACATAATCTAAATATTGGATTTCGGCAATAGGTCTTAATCCACGCATTGCCATGCCAATTCCTTGACCCATAATAGAGGCTTCTCTAATACCAGTATCTGCCACTCTTAATTTACCATACTTTTCTTGTAATCCCTCTAACCCTTGATTTACATCACCAATTTTACCAGCATCCTCCCCAAAAATAACAACTTCTTTATACCGAGATAAAATGGTGTCAAAATTATTCTTCAATAAAACTCTGGCATCAACAATCTCTGAGTTTTCACTATAAGTAGGTTTAACTTCTTTAATGGTTTTTGCATTAGTAGCGTTTTCACTGTATAAATGTGTATTATAGTTGTATGCTTGTTCTTTATTATATTTTTCAATCCAATTCAAAAGTTGTGTTTTCTCAGCGGTGTTTTCATCTCTTAAATATCTTAAAGAGCGTTTTGCAGTAACGACTATCTCTTTTTTTGAAGGATCTTTAATTGTAGCTAATTCACTTTTTAGTTTTAAAAGAAATGGTTTATTGTCGCTTTTTTCGGCTACTTTTTCTAGTAGATCTAGTACTTGTTTTTGCGCTTGAATAATATCTTGTAAATAGTTATTCCAAGCGGTTCGTTTTGCTACATTTACTTTCTTTTTAGCATTTTTTTCAATGTCAATAAGCTCCTCTTCATTTTCAAAAACACTGATTATCCATTGACGCATTTTGGTAATACAATCGTTTTTGGTTTCCCAATTTAAACGTTCTTCACTTTTATACCTTTCATGTGAGCCTGAAGTAGAATGCCCTTGAGGTTGTGTTAATTCTTTTACATGAATTAAAACTGGAACATGCTCATTTCTTGCAATTGTTGAAGCCTGATTATAAACATCAATTAATTTGGAGTAATCCCAGCCATTGACAATAAAAATTTCATAACCTTTATTATTTTTATCGCGTTGAAAACCTTTTAAAATTTCTGAAATATTTTCTTTGGTTGTTTGATATTTTGCAGGAACAGAAATTCCATATCCATCATCCCAAACACTAATTACCATAGGTACTTGTAATACACCAGCAGCATTAAAAGTCTCAAAAAAATGACCTTCAGAAGTGCTTGCATTACCAATAGTGCCCCAGGCTATTTCATTACCATCATCAGAAAAATGGGTACTATTCTTCAATACATCAACTTCGCGATACATTTTTGAAGCTTGCGCCAAGCCCAATAGACGAGGCATTTGCCCTGCTGTTGGTGAGATATCGGCACTAACATTTTTTTGTTGAAGTTGGTTTTTCCAGCTTCCATCTTCATTTAAAGTATGCCCAGCGAAGTGTCCTCCCATTTGTCTTCCGGCCGCTTGAGGTTCGGCTTTTATATCTGTATGTGCATATAAACCAGCAAAAAATTGCTCTGGAGTTAATGCATTAATAGCCATCATAAAAGTTTGGTCTCTATAATAACCTGATCGCCAATCACCATTTTTAAAAGCTTTTGCCATTGCCAACTGAGGTACTTCTTTACCACCACCAAAAATTCCGAATTTTGCCTTTCCTGTCAATACCTCTCTACGCCCCAATATGCTACATTCTCTACTAACAACTGCAGTATTATAATCATGTAGAATTTCTTTTTTAAATTCTTGATAAGATAATTTCTGCGTTTCTTCTGCAAATTTTTCTGACATGGAGTGTGCTTTATGAGGTTTTGCAAAAGTACAAATTTTGAAGCAAAATTAAAAGTCAATGAGACTTCAATTTTGTTGACTTATTTTGAGCGGGTAAAATTGATTAGCCAAACCTGTCATGCTTGTAGGTGAGTTTAACTTATCTAAAATAAAAGCCTTACAGTCTTGTATTAGTTGAATAAATAACAAAATATTTAAATTTTTTCTTAAAAGAAACCTCTTCTTGCAAAATTTATAATTCTTCCTGGGCTAATGGTCAATACAAATCTGATTTTAGAACCATAACCGGGGTTTGAAGGTTCAAAACCTA
>CAYRZY010000316.1:0-2828 GCA_964428855.1 uncultured Flavobacteriaceae bacterium | reverse complement strand
TTTAAGCGTAAAGCTGTGTATACTGATGAAGATGGGAAGTTGTTTGAAGACAATGACGAACGTGCTATATTTTTTGCTAAAGGAGTGATTGAAACCGTTAAAAAACTAAACTGGACACCAGATATTATTCATGTTCATGGTTGGATGGCATCGTTATTACCATTATACCTAAGAGAATATTATAAAAACGACCCTTTATATTCAGAAAGTAAAATCATAACTTCAATTTATAATAATGACTTTGAAGGCTCAATTGGTGATAAATTAATTGATAAAATTAAGTTTGATTCTATTGCCTCAGATAAATTAGATTTAATTAAAAAAGCAACGTATAATAATCTTATTAAAATTGCTATAGAAAACTCTGATGGAGTCGTAAAAGCATGTGAAGAAATTTCTGATGAAATCTCAGATTTTATCAAAGAAAAAAACATTCCAATGCTAGATTATTATCATCCTGAAGATATTTCTGAACAATATTCTAACTTTTACCTTACCGAAATTTTATAAAATAATTTAAAAATTAATTTTTTGTTTATGTCTACAAAAATTGTAAACAGTATCAAATACATTGGTTTATTTACCCTTGTGTTATTTAGTATAATTGCTTGTGAAAAAGATTTTGAAAATGTTGGTGTTGGTTTGGTTGACAATAACTTATTTACACCTGATGTTGAAACTTTTGAAGTAATAGCCTACAATGAAAATTCAGGTAATAATAGAGTTGATGCTATTCCTCTTCATTTAATAGGAGTTTATAATCATAAAGACTTTGGGCTTTTAAAATCATCATTTATAGGTCAACTAAATTTAGCTGAAATTAAATTTAGTGACAATATGTCTATTGATGCTGTAGTATTAGATATACCTTATTATGCGAATGTATTAGAAAAGAATAGCGATGGTAAGCCAAATTTCGAATTAGATTCTATCATTGGTAATAAAGAAGTCGAGTTCAACCTCAAGGTGTATGAGTTGGGTACTTTTTTAAATAGTTTAGATCCTGTTGATCCTTCAAAAAGCAAAAAGTATTATTCTGACGAGACCTATACAAGGAAAGCTTTATTATATTCAGGTAATTTTCAACCAAATAAAAATGATACAGTTTTATATGTAGATAGAAGGTTTTTAGATGGAGATATCAATACAGTAGATGATACAGATACCATTAAAAAAGAAAATTCACTACCTTCTATAAAAATACCTTTAGATAACGATTTTTTTAAAAATAACTTTTTAAATCAAGAAAATTCAGGTGTATTTGATTCTAGTGATAATTTTAAAAATTATTTTAGAGGGTTAGTAATTGATGCCGATGGCACAGATGGTGTTATGATGCAATTAGCAATGTCAAATGCTACTGTAACTATATATTACAGTAATATAGTTCTAACTAATGAAACTGCAACTACAGGAGATTTAAACGGTGATGGTGATACTGATGATGAGGAAGTGCCTGTAAAGACTAAACAGTCAACGACATTCTCTTTAAATGGATTAAATACCAGTCAATACACAAGAGATTATACAACATCTAATACTAATATTCTAGAAAGGTTTAATAATCCCGATAAAGTTAACGGAGAAGACAAACTATATGTTCAAGGAGCAGCGGGTTCAATAACAGTTTTAGACTTGTTTAACGGAATAGATTTAAACGAAATACGTGAGAAAAATTGGCTCATTAACGAAGCAAGCTTAACATTATATGTAGACAATCCTGCAGATACAATTATTCCTAATAAATTATACTTGTACAAGTACGATTATAATTCTCAAATTTTAGATGCCACCACTGAAGGTTTTATTGATGGTATATTAAAAAAAGATGAGGACAATAAACCTGAAAAATATGAGTTTTTAATTACTGATTATATATCTGAAATTTTAAATAATGATGGTGAAGCATTAAACATTAATAAATTAGCTATAAAAGCATATAACCTAAGAGATAATCCTTTAAATATTTCAGACACTTTAATGAGAAATTATAGTTGGGATGCTAAAGGAGTTGTTTTAAAAGGTAATAATTTACCAATAACTGATGCTAAGCGATTAAAATTGGAGATATTTTATACAAAAAGTAATTAGTAACGACAAATAAAAAACACTTGCTATGTGTGGTATTACAGGTTATATAGGATACAGAGATGCATATCCTATAATTATTAATGGTTTACAACGTCTAGAATATAGAGGTTATGATAGTGCAGGACTTGTTCTCTATGACGGAAAACAAATAAACTTATCAAAAACAAAAGGAAAAGTTAGTGATCTTCTTGATAAATTTGATTCAGAAGATGCTAAAAAAGGAAATGTTGGTATCGGTCATACCCGTTGGGCAACCCATGGTGTACCAAATGATGTTAACTCACATCCACATACTTCTCAATCAGGAAACTTAGTAATTGTTCACAATGGTATTATCGAAAATTATGACACCATAAAAAAAGAATTAATCAATAGAGGATATACTTTTCAAAGTGATACAGATACTGAAGTTCTTATTAATTTAATTGAAGAGGTAAAAAAGAGTAATAATGTAAAGTTAGGGAAAGCTGTTCAAATTGCACTCAATGAAGTTGTTGGTGCTTATGCAATTGCTGTTTTCGATATAGAAAAACCTGATGAAATTATTGTTGCTAAATTAGGAAGCCCTATTGCTATAGGGGTTGGTAAAGACAATACAGAATTTTTTATAGCTTCTGATGCTTCACCTTTTTTGGAATACACTAAAGATGCTATTTATCTTGAGGATGAAGAAATGGCAATTATAAAAGTAGGAAGAGAGATTGAGATTCGAAAAATTAATGATGACTCTGTAGTTG
>CAYRZY010000315.1:0-2839 GCA_964428855.1 uncultured Flavobacteriaceae bacterium | reverse complement strand
GGTGTTTTGTTTGCTGTTGGAGGCCTTTCTGCTGGATTTACGGTGTATATGCAAGACGGTATTTTAAAAGCCGAGTATAACGCAATGACGATGAATCGTTACAAAGTAAACTCAGGCGGTAAAATTGAAACTGGAGATATTAAAATAGAAGTAATTGTAAAAGCGCAAGAAAAGAAACCATTAGCCCCTTCAAAAATAACCTTATTGGTTAACGGAAAAGAAGTAGGAAGTGTAATGGCAGAAACTACGGTGCCTGCAATATTTACTGCTTCAGAATCTTTTGATGTTGGTATGGATATGGGCTCGGCAGTAGCGTTAGAATATCATAAAGATATCCCTTTTAAGTTTACAGGAACAATTAAAAAGCTGAATATAAAGTATATTCAATAATTTATTTTGAATTAAAATCTGCCTTAACAATTGTTAAGGCAGATTTTATAATGATTAATAATAATAATATGAAGAAAGTAATACTAAGTTTAATAATAGCAACGGGTCTGCTGTTTACAGGATGTAGCGGAACCACCTCTAAGGAGAGTAATAAAGCTGTTGAATTAACTCCAACAGAAGCAAAAGCAATAGCCAAAGACGCTTATATTTTTGCCTATCCTATGTTAGAGGTTTATAAAACAATGTATGTTCAGGCAATAGACAAAAATAGTGGTGCTTATAAAGGAGCGATTAACGAGTTTCACCATATGACAAAGTTGCTTGATGCCGATTTTACAGCTATTACAGCACCAAATAATGATACGTATTATTCATTTCTTTGGATGGATTTAAATAATGAACCACTTGTGGTAACCATTCCTGCAATTCCTAAAGACAGATACTATGTATTACAAATGGAAGATATTAATGGATTAAATTTCGATTATATCGGTTCCAGGGCAACAGGAAATTCAGGAGGCACATATCTGGTTGCCGGTCCCGAATGGAAAGGTGAAACGCCACAAGGTATTGATAAAGTTTTTAGAAGTGAAACTCCATTTAATATCATGTTGGGTAGAATTTTGGTTAGAGGAAAAGAAGATCACGAAAATGTAATGAAAATTATAAATCAATATAAGGTAGAACCCTTAAGTGTTTTTAAAGGAGAAGAAGCTCCATTAGCTATAAAAGTTGATTTTCCTGTATATGATGCAAAAAAAGCAACCTCTGCAGAATTTATCTCGTATGTTAATTTTATGCTAGACTACCAAGCTATTCATCCAGACGATCAAAAATACTTTGATGAATTTGCTAAAATTGGAATAGCTAAAGGAAATGTATTTGACAAGACAAAAATTAAACCTGAGATTCTAAATGCCATAGAAGAAGGTGTAAAAGAAGGTCATGCTGCAATTTTAGAAAGAAAGAAGACCACCGGTAAAATGGTTAATAATTGGTCGTTTATAGGTGAGGCTTTTGGTAGCAGAGCAGTAATGCAGGATAAAAACCTATTGAAAGCAGCAGGTGCAGCAACTGGATTGTTTGGTAACGATAAGGAGGAAGCAAGTAATTTCTCGGGTACTTTAGATGCCGAAAAAAAACCATTAAACTGTTCAGAAAATGTTAAGTATACTATTCGCTTCGAAAAAGGACAAACTCCACCAGTAAATGCTTTTTGGTCATTGACGATGTACAAGCTTCCTGAAGTTTTGTTTATTCATAATGAAATACACAGATATTCAATTAGTGATAGAACGAAGGGTATTAAATTTGCAAAAGATGGTTCATTAACTTTGTATATCCAAAGTGAGACTCCAGGTGGTGAATTAGAGAATAATTGGCTTCCAGCACCTAAAGGCCCATTTATGTTAGGTCTTAGAATATACTTTCCTAAACCGGCTATATACAAAGGTGAATGGATACCCCCAACTGTTACGAAAACAAAATAATTTTGTAAAACTTTATAAACATAATTTAAAATAGAAAAATATGAGAAAAATTAATATAATTATTGCACTAGCATTATTCACATTTGTTTTCAGTGCGTGTAATAACGATACAAAGCCAGCAGAAAACAAAGAGGCTAATATTGAAAAAGAAACGGCAACTATTCTAACAACGGTTACTGATGAAAATTACGGATTAGCAGAAACGCAAGGCATCATGCAGTCGTATGTTAAAAAAATTGCAGCAGCAACCAATTCTGGTGGTGTGGGCGTTTGGATGCACAATAAAAAAGCGGCAAATCCAGAGGATAGAGATATCATGCGTAAAAATTACGATACTATGTATTCTTGGATTGTTTTAGATTTATCTACTCCTGCAACATTAATTATGAATGATACAGGTGGTCGTTATCAAACTATGTGGGTGATTTCTGAAGAGCATTATAACCCTTTTGCATTTATCATACCAGGAGAATATCTTCTTACAAAAGAAAATGTTGGGACAGATTATGCGATCGTTGTTGTTCGTACTCAAGTTAATGTTACCGACCCAGAGGATGTTTTAGCTGCCAATAAAATTCAAGAAACACTTGAAATTAGACAAGAGAAAAGAGGAACTTATGTAGCTTCTCATCAATGGGATTTGGAAAGTTTAAAAGCAATACGAACAAAATACCAAGAGATTGCTAAAAATGAAAAAATTAGTCCAGATACTTACTTTGGTAAAAAAGGAGAAGTACCTCTTAAAAATCACAACTGCGGAACAGCTGTAGGTTGGGGTGGATTTACCAAAGATCAAGCAGCTTATGTAGATTATTACCCTACTTCAGATGCTCCTCAAACACTTACTTTAAAAGATGTTCCGGCAAAAGCTTTTTGGTCAATTACAGTTTATGATGATAAAGGATTTGCTGTAACAGAAACGTATAATATCAACTCTCAATTTGCAAAAACGGAAAAAG
>CAYRZY010000314.1:0-2841 GCA_964428855.1 uncultured Flavobacteriaceae bacterium | reverse complement strand
GAAACTCATTATGAAGGAACTTTAATTGATGGAACTGTATTTGATAGTTCTTATAAAAGAGGGGAGACAATCTCTTTTCCTGTTAATGGTGTTATTCCTGGTTGGACTGAAGCTCTTCAACTTATGAAAGAAGGAGATGTTTGGGAACTTGCGATTCCTTCTGAGCTTGCTTATGGAGCTCAAGGTGCCGGCGCAACAATTGAACCTCACGCAACTTTGAAATTTAAAATAGAATAAAAACGTTGCCTAATAAATAGGACTATGAGCGGTCGGTACGACCTAGCGATTAGTCCAATGTTGAACTACATCAGTCGAAGGCTTTTTTCTATGTAATTTGCGAAGGGTTTGTAACCAAGTTAAAAATAATTCATTCTATTTTTTTGAATTATTTTAAAAAAACAACCCTTTTTAGTGGTTTATTTTAGGATAGTATCTAATTTGAGTATTCCTAAATTCAAAAGTACACTTTTTTTAGTCGTTTTCTTAAATTTAAGACATAATTATCCCATCCTCTATCAGAAGAAGTGTTCGGTATTGTGTTGAAATAAATTCAACACAAGTTTAGAAAATCATTTTATTTAGTTTAATAAAGAAAGTAATATAGTTGGTAAATGTCCTACTGGCGAACGAATTCTAGGTAGTTCTTTAACCACAATCATTTTTCCTTGTTTACAAACAGGGCAACGATGCACCTTTGGAGTTTCTAATTTTATCTCTTTTTCTTTGCTTTCCAATAATGCTTCAAAGTTACTTTTATCTTGGGTAAATTGGATGCTTAAATTTCTCTGGGTAGTTGCATTATATACACCGTATCTTCTAATACGCATAAAACCTTTTGGTAATACATGTTGTACGAACCTTCTTAAAAACTCTTCACCTTGTAATTTTACCTTTTTAACCGTAGCATTATCTCGATAATCTTTTGCTAAAAAATGAACTTGATTCTCTGTTATACCTAAAATTCGTTGGTTACTTATTGCAATTCTGTGTGTATATTGACCTAAATATTTAATAATTTGATTGACACCAGAGATTGGTGCTTCGCAAAATACAACCCAGTTCTTACGGTACGATTTTTCGATTTGAGAAGAAAATCCAGTATGGTCTAAAGATGTAAGTTTTCTTTTTAAATGATATAAAAACTTGCCTTTAAATGCTGCACTTAACTGTTTTACAGGATAAAGGTATTTGTCTTTTTTTCCGATATGTTTCCAACTTCCTTTTAAATCTACTCCTGCCGATGGTACGATGCAATGTACATGTGGATGCAAGGATAAATTTTGACCCCAAGTATGCAGTACCGCAATAGCACCACTTTGAACACCATAATGAGTGTAACCAAAACTCAGAAGGGTTTCCCAAACACTTTTAAACAAAATACTAAAATAAAGTTTATTATCCCATAAACAGATTTCATTTAAAGTATGTGGCACCGTAAAAATGATATGATAATGCTTTATAGGCAACGCTTGCTTTTGCAGTTTGTCAATCCATTTTATCTGTTTGCTATATTGACATTTTGGACAATGTCTATCGCCACAACTGTTATAATGATACCTTATTTCTCCACAAGTATTACAAACCTGTTTGTGTCCTCCAAAAGTGGCTGTACAGCAACTTACAATGTTGTGTAAAACCTTGGTTTGTTGTGGTGCTAATAAGGTGCTTTTTATTAATGATTTTCCAAATGTTTTAACTACTTGTGCTAAATCTGTCTTGGTTTTCATTTTAGATACAAAGTATCAAATGGACTATGGGCTTGTATATCTTCACATTGTGCTACATGCAGATAAATCATTGTAGTGGTAATATTAGAATGCCCTAAAAGGTCTTTTACGGTAACAATATTTAAACCGTCTTCCAACAAATGTGTGGCATACGAATGACGTAAACAATGTAAATTAACTTTTTTTTTATGCCTGTTCTCTTTAAGGTTTCTCGCATAATCCAAGATAAGCCTCTATTGCTGTATTTACTCCCTATTTGTTTTCCGTTAAAAAACCAAATATGTGGGTTTTCTGCTTTTAGATATTTTTTTAATCCTATGGATAGCATTGGGGATAATGGTAAAATTCTATCTTTTTTATACTTACTTTGTCTTATATGGATAGTTTGTCTTTCAAAATCAATATCGCCTAGTTTAAGATTAATTACTTCTTGCCCTCGCAATCCTGCTGCATAAATTAAAGATAATACAACGCGATGTTTTAATAATTTGGGTGTTTTAAAGAGTTCTTTAAGTTCTAAGCGGTTCAGTATTATTGGCAATTTTGTGTCACCTTTTAAAGATGGCAATGCAATGGCTTTATCATTTAAACCTAATAAACGATAATAATATCGTAAGCCATAAACCATATGCTTAAAACTACTGCGTGATGGCGATTTTGGATTTAAGGCCAATGCTACAAGATACTCATTGACTTGTTCGTCATCCAAAAGATGTGGTAGTTGTCTAAAATGTAAGGATATTGCTGCAATACGCCTTATGTAATTGTTTAATGTACTTGTACTTTGTCCTCTAAGAATTACTTGCTGCTCTAACTTTTTTGCAACTTTTTCAAATCCTGAAACTGAAATTATCGCACGTTCGACAATGGTTAATCCTACTTTTTTTCTCATAATAGTATCTATTTTAAATTAATAATACTATAAGTTTAAGGTAAATTATTGAATAATAATATGTGTAAGTGTAATTCCGCTAACCGCCTTTGGCGGATTTAGTTCAACAATCAATAAAAACAATAATGGCTAATTGCTTAATCGAAGTTTGTTTTGCAAAACGAAGTCCACAAAATTTTTCAAATTTTGCTTTATTATTTTTGAATTGAAAAAATTCAAAAA
>CAYRZY010000313.1:0-2844 GCA_964428855.1 uncultured Flavobacteriaceae bacterium | reverse complement strand
GAAGATTTTACCTATTTATCTATTGGAGCAGCAACAGGACCATATTGGTGGGCTTTTTATGCACTACTTATTTGTAATGGTGTAATTCCACAATTATTATGGTTTAAAAAAATAAGAAGATCTTTTATATGGACTTTTATAATTGCATTATTTATTAATATAGGTATGTGGTTTGAGCGTTTTGATATTATTGTAATTAATTTAAGTAGAGGTCATTTACCATCTACTTGGGCACAATTTTCACCAACATTTATTGATATAAGTATCTTTTTAGGTACTATAGGTTTCTTCTTTGTATTGTTTTTACTCTATGCAAGAACATTCCCTGTAATTGCACAGGCAGAAGTGAAATCTATCTTGAAATCATCAGGTGATAGTTTTAAAAGATTAATGCCAGATCCTCATGGTCATGGTCACAGTTATTATGATAAAATTGAAGGTGCTATTCAAGAAGAAGTAAAAACTGTAGTTGAAGAAAAGGCTAAAGTTAAAGTTGAAAAAACTGAAATTAAAGCTGGTGATAACGATTCAAAAACAAATAGTTTATTAGATAAACTAGGGAGCTTTGATAGTGCTACACAACAGGTAGATAATCTTAAAAAAGTAAAAGGTATAGGTCCTAAAATGGAAGAAACCTTAAATCAAATAGGTATTTTTACATTTGCTCAAGTGAGTAAAATGACTAAAAATGAATATGATTTGCTAGATAGTATCACTAGTTCATTCCCAGGAAGAGCAGAGAGAGACGATTGGGCAGGTCAAGCTAACAAACTTAAATCATAATTATGAGTTCTAAAGTAATACACGCTTTGTATGATGATGATGAAGTGTTGATCACCGCTGTAAAAGAAGTTAGAGCAGCTGATTATCATATAGAAGAAGTCTTCACACCTTTTCCTGTACATGGTTTAGACCATGCTATGGGTTTAGCACCAACAAAAATAGCAATTACTGCATTTATGTATGGTGTAACAGGGTTAAGCTTTTCAATTTGGTTTTTATATCTAATAATGATCCAAGAATGGCCACAGAATATTGGAGGTAAACCTAGTTTTAGTTTTGCAGAAAATATGCCAGCTTTTGTACCTATTATGTTTGAAATGACAGTGTTTTTTGCAGCACACCTTATGGTAATTACATTTTATATGCGTAGTAAAATTTGGCCATTTCAAACAGCGAGTAATCCTGATCCTAGAACTACAGACGATAAGTTTTTAATGGAAATAGCTGTTGATGGTAATGAAAGTAAATTAACTTCATTATTAGAAAAAACAGGAGCAATAGAAATTACAGTAAAAGAAAATCACTAAAATGAAAAGCTTTATTAAAATAACATCAATCTTCGTTTTAATTGTTGCATTGGTATCATGTAATTCTGAGCAAAGAACCAGAAAAATACAATATATGGGCGATACAGACATGTACGATGCAATACCTTATGAAGCCTATTCTGCAGACCATCCAATATTTAAAAATGGAATGTCAGCTCAAGCTCCAGTAGAAGGAACTATTGCTAGAGGTAAAGTTGCTTACGATTATCCGAACAGTGAAGTAGGGTATCAATTGGCAAAAGACTCGTTAAGATCTCCTATGAAATTTAAAGCTCCTTTAGATTCAATTTATAGAGTTTCTAAAGAAAATTTAGATAAAGGAAAGTATTTATATGATATTTATTGTGCCACTTGTCATGGTTTAACAGGTGATGGTCAAGGTGATTTGGTTAAGAATGAGAAGTTTTTAGGCGTACCAAATTACAATTCTAGACAAATTACTGAAGGTAGTATTTACCATGTTATCATGTACGGAAGAAATATGATGGGCTCTCATGCCTCTCAGTTAAACGACAAAGAAAGATGGCAAGTAACACATTATGTTGAACAGTTGAGAAACGATTTATTAAAATAAACGGTTAGCCGTAATTAAGATAAGATATGTACACATTTTCAAGTAAATTAAAGACTATTTCTTTTGCACTAATCATATTGGGTGCCTTAGGGATGGCTTACGGTTTTTTTACTGCACCAAAGACTACAGATGACATTAAAGAACAGCTAGAACATGCTGAAAATTCGCATGGTGCAACAGCAGAAGAACATGCTGCTGAAATAGGTCATGAAACAGAAGTTGATAAAGTAAATCATCAACTAGAAACAATGAAGCATGAAACTGAAGCATCTCATGATGCACATGCAGAAGAACACCATCTAGAACATGTATTGATGCAAGCTCAAAATAGACCTTGGACAGCAATGTATGTAGCCATGATTTTCTTTTTATTAGTTTCAGTTTGTGTATTGGTTTTTTATGCCATGCAAAGAGCAGCTTCTGCAGGATGGTCTCCGGTACTCTTTAGAGTAATGGAAGGTTTAACTGCGTATATAGTACCGGGTTCAATTCTTATTTTATTATTTTTAATCTATTCATCAGTAGGTCATGGTAATCATTTATTTGCTTGGATGTATACTAGTATTGATCCTACAGCAGAGAATTATGATTTTGTAATGGAAACTAAAGACTGGTGGTTAAACATACCAAGTTGGTTAATTAGATCTGTGATATATGTATCGATATGGATAGGTTTTAGACACCTAATTATCAAAAATTCAAGAGCTCAAGATGAAGCAACTGACACAAAACACTTTATGAAGAGTTTTAATTATTCAGTCTTATTTTTAGCCTTGTTTTTATTGTCAGAATTATTTATGGCATTTGACTGGCTGATGGCTATTGATCATCACTGGTTTAGTCAATTATATCCATTTTATGTGTTTGCAAGTATGTTAGTTACAGCAATTACAGTAATTGCATTGGTCGCTGTATATTTAAAATCAAGAGGTTTTTTTC
>CAYRZY010000312.1:0-2869 GCA_964428855.1 uncultured Flavobacteriaceae bacterium | reverse complement strand
ATCATAAAACTAACAAATAATACATGAGGCGTGTCTAAAGGGGTTAAAAATGCCAGAAAATAACCAATTGCGGTGGTAGATATTAGTCCGCCTATAAAACCTTCCCAAGTTTTATTCGGACTTATCTTAGGGATGATTTTATGTTTACCCAATAACTTACCCCAAGTAAACTGCATTACGTCATTTATTTCAGTTAGAAAAACTAAAAATAAGAGCAAACCTCTACCTCCTGAATTGAAACCTTCAATCTCAGGTAAGGATAATAAATATGCCATATGGCTCAATCCGAAAACGGTAAGCATTAACGTCCATTGTAATAATGACATTGATTTGACTATTCCTTCTGTATCTCCTTTTAGTACCAATCGCAATGGTAATACCAAGAACATGACCACTGGTATGAAAATAATAAACATTCCGTACCAACTGATATATGCAAAATAGTATTGGATAGGTATTGAGATAAATGCTAGAAAAATGGCTCTTCTATCTGATTGTCTAAAGCCTAATAAAGAATATAATTCTCGAAAAGCTACAAATGATAAAAATGCAATAGCAATGTAAGAAATATTGGTATTTACAATCGTTGCTGCTATAAAAATGGAAGCCATAAACCACCATGATTTTGTCCTTGCTTTTAATTCGGTCAAATTAGCGGTTGGTTTTATCTTACCAACAACAAAAAACAACATAGATGCGAAAGTCAGTAAACCAAAAATTAAGGCAACCACAATTAGCAAATCATTGTTTTCAAAAACTTTTAAATGGAAAATATTTTTCATACGTTTTGTAGTGTTTTTTTAATTCGAACGCTTGTACTTATAACAATCAATAGGTTTAGGATGAGAAAAATCCAAAAAGAATAGGTTCCAAAAGAAACGGAAAAGAAACTTAACAATCCGTAAAGACCTATTACAAAAGCTCTATCACTCTTACCCATCGGGCCATCGTACTGTCGTTGATTTGAAATTACTTTACCCATAATTCCTGCAAATTCATTGATAATACTAAGACACAAAAACAAAACGACGAGATATAAATTTTCTCTTTCAAAAATCAGTAATGGAAAAAATATAAATAGATCAGAAATAACATCGCCCAATTCATTTAAAAGTTCTCCTTTTTTTGATTGTTGATTGTGTACTCTTGCCATCATTCCGTCAAGTGCATTTAATGCCATTCTAAGAAACAATCCGACAGGTAAAGCTAGAAAGAGTAATCTGTTATTTCCTGCAAACCAAAAAGCAATACCAATGAATAATGACAATACAATAGAGGCAATTGTTATCTGATTTGCGGTGACACCAGCCTTGTGTAATCTATTCAAAATAGGTGTTAAGAGCTGTTGAAACTTAGGTTTTATCTTATATATTGAAATCATAAACTAGTGAAATAAAGGGTATATAAAGTTATCCAAATTAATATTAGTATTATTTTCTTATTTCTTAAACTTACTTTTTTTAAAATTATTTCAGAAACTAGGTTGGTAATTAACACTGTCAATACAAATCGCATTGCCCTTGCGGGGATGCTTATCAAAATAAACAGCATAAAATTCAATGCCAAAGCACCAGAATATGATGCATATATTTTATATGGAATTCCTTTAATTGGCCCCATAAAAATAGCAGTCAACCCCTCGTTTTTCAGAACTTCTTCAACTTCAAGAAGACGTTCTGAATTGATATCAGGTATGAGTTCTAAAAATGCAGCAATAGATATTATATTATAGCGACCCAGAACATACATGATTGCCCCACCTACTACTGCACCTAACAATGCAAAAATGATATTTTTAAATCCGTTTTTTAAGCTTTCTAGTGAAGTAAAAGACAGCCAAACATCAGGTATTATAAAAAAGAAGGTAGCTTCAAATAATGACCAGAGAAAAGAAATTAAATATTGATATGATGCGTTGGGTTGTTGCATTGGGTTTATCTATTGGTAAATGTAAGGATTCATTCTTTAACAACCCTGAGCAATGTATATTCGCTAGAAACAAATTTATATCTGCTTAATTAAGATACCAGAACACTTCACTTGCAGAGGTAAGATACAAGACTTTAATAGTTAAATACATATTATTAACCCAATGATTATTTACTGTTACAGGAAAAAAAGTGCATATTTTTAAATTGGTATAAGACACACCCCCAGCCCCTCTCAAGAGGGGAGCTATGATATTTTATTTACAGTCATATTAATAACAAATGAGCTACAGCAAAAAACCTTCTTTAAAAAATTTAAAGAAGGTTTTTTTATCGTGTTAATATTACTTTTTATTTCGCAATACTAACCGCTCTGGTTTCTCTTATAACCGTTACGCGTACTTGACCTGGATAGGTCATATCATTTTGAATTTTTTGAGAAATATTAAAAGACAATTCTGACGCTTTGATATCATCAACTTTTTCACTTTCAACAATAACACGAAGCTCTCTACCAGCTTGTATAGCATATGCTTTTTGCACACCACTAAAGCCAAAGGCTACATCTTCTAAATCTTTTAAACGTTGTATATAAGAATCTAATACTTGACGTCTTGCACCAGGTCTAGCACCAGAAATGGCATCACAAACCTGAACAATAGGTGCATATAAAGATTTCATTTCAATTTCATCATGATGAGCACCAATAGCATTACATACATCAGGCTTTTCATTATACTTTTTTGCCCAATCCATACCTAAAAGAGCATGTGGTAATTCACTTTCAGTATCAGGCACTTTACCAATATCATGTAACAGACCTGCTCTTTTTGCAACTTTCGAATTCAAGCCTAGCTCTGCAGCCATAATAGCACATAGGTTAGCAACTTCACGTGAGTGTTGTAATAAATTTTGACCATAAGAAGAACGGTATTTCATTC
>CAYRZY010000311.1:0-2870 GCA_964428855.1 uncultured Flavobacteriaceae bacterium | reverse complement strand
TCTCTAAGAGACCCAAAGATACAACAAAAGTTAAATTTCAGTATTCAGTCTACTATTTAATTAACAACTTTTGTTCCAATTTTTTCTCCAGACAATAATTTCATTAAATTACCTTCTTTATTCATGTCAAAAACGATGATAGGTAATTTATTTTCTTCACTTAATGTAAAGGCTGTCATGTCCATAACTTTTAGACCTTTTGCCATTACATCTTTAAAAGTAATGTTTTCAAATTTGGTTGCTGTAGGGTCTTTTTCAGGGTCGGCTGAGTAAATACCATCAACACGAGTCCCTTTTAGGATGACATCTGCACTAACTTCAATAGCTCTTAATACTGCGGCAGTGTCAGTGGTAAAATACGGGTTGCCTGTGCCACCTCCAAAAATAACAACTCTTCCTTTTTCTAGGTGTCGGACAGCTCTTCGTTTTATAAACGGTTCTGCTACTTGTTCCATCTTAATTGCTGTTAGAAGACGTGTTTGTATGTCAGCAGTTTCAAGTGCGCTTTGCAGTGCCAATCCATTTATAGCAGTTGCGAGCATTCCCATATAATCAGCCTGAACTCTGTCCATACCATTACTAGCACCCGCTAGGCCTCTAAAAATATTACCACCACCAATTACGATGGCAACTTCAATACCTTTATCTACCACTTGTTTAATTTCTTGAGCGTATTCTGCTAATCTTTTTGGGTCAATACCATATTGACGTTCACCCATTAAAGCCTCACCACTTAGTTTTAATAAAATTCTTTTGTATTGCATTTTTTATAGATTAAGATTCCTGCATTCGTAGGAACAAGGTTTAGCAAATATACAAATTTTGGGCATAAAAAAATCCTGTCAATTGACAGGATTTTTATTTTTTTATGAAACTAGGTATTATCCTAAAGCAACTCTTGTAAAAGCAGTAACAGTTACATCACCTAATGTTTTTACATATTGAGCAACACTTTGTTTACTGTCTTTGATGAATGCTTGATTTACCAACGTATTGTCTTTAAAGAAACGTTTTAGTTTACCTTTAGCGATATTATCTAGCATTGCTTCTGGCTTACCTTCTTGACGTAATTGATCTTTTGCAATTTCAATTTCTTTTTCTACAGTAGCAGCATCTACACCACTTTCGTCTAAAGCAATAGGGTTCATTGCTGCAGCTTGCATAGCAACATCTTTAGCTACAACAGCAGCACCTTCAGTTGCACTTGATAAACCAACTAAAGTTGCAATTTTATTACCTGCATGAATATAAAAACCTACAAACGGAGCTTCGATTTTTTCAAAAGCTTTAATTTCTAGTTTTTCACCAATAACACCAGTTTGCTCAATTAATTTTTCAGCAACCGTCATTCCGTCAAAATCAGCAGCTAAGAAATCTTCTTTAGAAGATTGGTTCAATGCTATTTCAGCAAATTTATGAGCAAGGTTTGTAAAGTCTTCGTTTTTACCAACAAAATCAGTTTCACAACCTAAAACTATAGAAACACCAGCAGTGTTACTATCATTAACTTTTGCAATTGCAGCACCTTCAGTTGACTCACGGTCAGCTCTCTTTGCAGCAACTTTTTGTCCCTTTTTACGTAATACTTCGATAGCAGTATCAAAATTTCCATCAGCTTCAACCAATGCATTTTTGCAATCCATCATTCCTGCACCAGTAGCTTTTCTTAATTTATTTACTTCTGCGGCTGTTATTTTTGCCATATCATTAAATTTTAATTTAATAAATGCTGTCCCGATGCTTCGGGAGTTTCAGCATCTGTTATAATAGTTATAATTTATTTTTCTTCTTTAACTTCCACTTCTTTTGGAGCTTCAGTTTTTGTAGCTGCTTTTACTGCTGCTTCAGCTTTTTTTGCTTCTTTCAGAGCTTCAGCGTTGTCTTTGTCAGATTTTCTTTCTGATAAACCTCCAGAAATAGCTTCAGTGATATAAGATAAAACTTTTTCAATTGATCTTGAAGCATCATCATTAGAAGGAATTACAAAATCAATAGGTCTTGGGTCAGAATTTGTATCAACCATAGCGAAAATAGGAATTCCTAATTTTTTTGCTTCAGCAATAGCAATGTGCTCACGTCTAGTGTCAATTACAAATACAGCACCTGGTAAACGAGTCATTTCAGAAATAGAACCTAAATTCTTTTCTAATTTTGCTCTTTGGCGGTTTATTTGTAATTTCTCTCTTTTAGATAAAGCATCAAAACTACCATCTTGTTTAGATCTATCAATTTGAGCCATTTTTTTAACAGCTTTACGGATAGTTACAAAGTTTGTAAGCATACCACCTGGCCATCTTTCAGTAATATAAGGCATATTTACTTCTTTTGCTTTTTCAGAAACAATATCTTTTGCTTGTTTCTTTGTGGCTACAAAAAGTATTTTTCTACCTGAATTTGCAATTTTATAAAGTGCTTTTGAAGCATCATCAATTTTCGCAACAGTTTTGTATAAATCTATAATATGAACACCATTACGTTCAGTATAAACATAAGGAGCCATGTTAGGATTCCATTTTCTTGTCAAGTGACCAAAGTGTACACCTGCGTCTAATAATTCTTTAATTTCGATTTTTGCCATTTTGTTTTTAGTTTACGTTCCTGATTTAGCAATAAATAAGTAGCCCTTTATTTATGGAATCTTATTTATTTGGATGCTAGACTTAAACATTTTTAAATTATTTACTGCCTTGAAAAATCAAGGCAGTAAATTTTGATTTATAGTTAATTATTGAAATTCTCAATAAACTCTGAAATATCCAAGATATTGATATAGGATTAACGTTTAGAGAATTGGAATTTTTTACGAGCTTTCTTCTGACCGAATTTTTTACGTTCAACCATTCTAGGATCTCTAGTAAGTAAACCTTCTG
>CAYRZY010000310.1:0-2907 GCA_964428855.1 uncultured Flavobacteriaceae bacterium | reverse complement strand
TGTTTGTTTAACCGACCATAAAATTCCACAAATAAAAGTTCCAGAAGGCTTTGTGTCAGAAAATGTAAACCTTGTTGTAAAAGGTATTTGTGATAAATGTAGTGGATTATAAATGCACTTCTATTGCACCTTTTTTAATCTTAATTTTGCATTATAAAAATAACAACTTATGAGTCACGACCATGATTTTGAAGAAGAAAAAAAGCTACACGAATGTGAAGAAGGAACAGCTTGTGCTATTGATTACACTAAGGAAGTAGAAGAAAAAGAAACTGTTACTTTTAATAAAGAGTATATAATTCCAACTGTTGGACTGTTATTTTTATTGATAGGAATTGGATTAGACTATTTTGATGTTCCTTTTTTTAAAGCACCAATTCCATTAATATGGTTTGGTATTATATACATCTTCATTGGAGGTCCTATTGTATTAAAATCATTAAAATTAATTGCCAAAGGTGATGTTTATAATGAATTTGTATTAATGTCTGTTGCTACCATTGGTGCATTTGCTATCGGGTCTTATGCTGAAGGAATTGCCGTAATGTTATTTTATGTAATAGGTGAGTTATTTCAAGAAGCCGCAGTAAATAAAGCAAAACGTTCTATTGAAGCGTTGTTAAAAGTACAAGTTGAAGAGGTAATCGTATTGGAAAACGGAACAACCATTATAAAGCACCCTAAAGAAGTAAGTATAGGGCAAATTATTCAAACAAAACCCGGTCAAAAGATTGCTTTGGATGGGGAGTTAGTATCAGATTTTGCCAGTTTAAACACTGCTGCCTTAACGGGAGAATCCGCCCCAGATACCAAAGAAAAAGGGGAAGAAGTTTTGGCAGGTATGGTAAACCTAAACAAAGTAATTGAAGTTAAAGTCACAAGCAAGTACGAAGACACCAAACTCTCAAAAATTTTAAAACTCGTACAAGAAGCGGTTGGTAGAAAAGCTAAAACGCAATTATTAATTAGTCGATTAGCAAAGGTCTACACACCTATTGTATTTTGGTTGGCAGTTGCCTTAGTTATCTTACCCTATTTCTTTTTAGGTGATGATTATGCATTTCAAACATGGTTTCAACGAGCCTTAATCTTCTTAGTTATCTCTTGCCCTTGCGCTTTGGTTATTTCAATCCCGCTTGGTTATTTTGGGGGTATTGGTGCTGGATCAAGAAACGGAATTCTATTTAAAGGCTCTAATTTTTTAGACTTAATGACCAAAATAGATACTGTTGTTATGGATAAAACAGGTACATTAACTAAAGGTGTTTTTGAAGTCCAAAAAGTAGTTGCTATAGACTTTGAAGAATCATTGTTACTAGAATTAGTAGCTGTATTAGAAAATAATTCTACACACCCTATTGCAGAGGCTATTGTAAAATATGCAAATGTAAAAAGCAATTTACTAGCTTCTAATGTTGAAGAAATTTCTGGTCACGGAATGAAAGGAAACGTTGGTGATTATGAAATTTTAGCTGGAAATACTAAATTACTAGATAAGTACAACATTTCTTATGACTTGTCATTACATCAAAATACAGAAACCATTGTTGTAATAGTAATAAATAATAAATATGCAGGCTATATTACCATTGCAGATACAATTAAAGAAGATGCAAAAGAAGCAATTTTAGCCCTACATGCTATTGATAAAGTGACAGAAATTATTATGCTTTCGGGCGACAAACAAGCGGTAGTTGATAAGGTTGCTCAGCAATTAGGTATCGATAAAGCTATTGGGGGACTCTTACCTGAAGGAAAGATAAAAGAAGTAGAAAAATTAAAAGCACAAGGTAAAACTATTGCCTTTATTGGCGATGGTATTAATGATGCGCCAGTAATTACCTTATCGGATGTAGGCTTGGCCATGGGTGGTCTTGGCTCAGACGCAGCCATAGAAACTGCTGATGTTATTATTCAAACCGATCAACCATCAAAAATAGCAACAGCCATACAAATTGGGAATGCTACCAATAAGATTATATGGCAAAATATTGCATTAGCATTGGGTGTAAAAATACTTGTGTTGATTTTAGGTGCTATGGGAATGGCAACCATGTGGGAAGCCGTAATAGCAGATGTTGGTGTAGCATTACTCGCTATTTTAAATGCAGTACGCATCCAACGAATGAAGTTTTAGTTTTACAAAACTCTGTAAATAACAATCAAAAAAGTGTAAATCAATCTAAAACTGTTATCGTATTTTTGTAGTTGTAAAAAAGAATATAAATTACTAATCGGCGTTATATCAATAGACTAAGAACCCATTTTAACGAATATTTAATAGGTTTTAGTCAAAAAACATCTAATTTAGCATTGTGTTAAAGAAAGCTTTACATAAAATTGGTTCAACTATACTGGCATTTGTCGTGCTGTTTTCATCGTTTTCTTTTACGGTGCATGAGCATGTCTGTGGTGGTGAAGTAGCGGATACATCTTTCTTTCTGGAAGCCGATTCATGTGGTATGGATATGAATGTGTGTGAGAACGAAACTTCTTCTCAGCGACAGGTAAAACAAGAACCTTGTTGTAGTGACAATAGTCAAATTTTTCAAGGAAATGGTAATAATCAGCAAGCACAACAATCTTTAGAAATAGCACAAGTACAGTTTTTAGTTGCATATGTAATTTCTTATAGCTCTCTTTTTGATGAAGCAAAAATTGCTCCATTATATAACGAATATTCTCCACCTCTGGTCGTCAAAACTCGCTACAAACTTGACGAGACCTATTTAATTTAATGTATAGTATTTAATTTTTCATTCCTTTCTGTCATTGCGAGGAACGAAGAATAAGTGACGCGGCAATCTCATAACCTTGAGTTAGCACATCTTAATATATTATTATATCAAATTAAATAAACACAAAATGCTCAATAAAAGCATCAAATTTTTAATAGAAAACAAACTC
>CAYRZY010000309.1:0-2937 GCA_964428855.1 uncultured Flavobacteriaceae bacterium | reverse complement strand
AAAGTGCTTGAGAAATAAATTCCGCAGAATATTTAGATTCTACTTTTTTTCCATTCAGATACACAATTTCAATTCCGTCATTCAGATTAGGAATAATATTTTGTTCAATATATTCTTTTGAGTTTTTTCGGTTGTTATAACAAAAAAAGTTCACTCCATTATTTTTAGTTAGAAATTCCGCATACTTTTTTTCAAATCGTTTTCTTTGAAAATAATTAATAGGAAATATAATAACCATAATTGGCAAAAATAGAATAAAAATAGGTATTCCTATAATTACAAATAAAACAAAAGGAAGTATGTTTTTTAATGTTTTCATTCTTGAATTCTGAGTTTTTTTTTAATTTTGGCTAACAATTGTATAAACGTATTGCGTTTATATCCGTTATGGTTATAAAGATAGAATTATTTTTTAAAAAATTGCAATGGGCTGGGTGTTTTATTGATATGAACATTGCTAACATGAGTGTAAAGCTCAGTTGTTTTACTACTTTCATGTCCTAATAATACCTGAATGCTCCTTAAATTAATGCCATTTTCATACAAATGTGTTGCATAACTATGCCTTAATGTATGTAAAGTTGCTCTTTTTTTAATTTTAGCATAATATAAAGACCTTTTATAAAATTGTCGAATACTACTAGTTGAATATTTAACAGTTTGTGTGCTCTCCTTTTTAGGACGCCCTTCAAAAAGATAAAGTTTAGGTTTGTATATCTTATAATACAATCTTAATTCTATCAATAAACATTCTGGTAGAGGTACAATTCTATCCTTTTTACCTTTAGCTCTTTTTAAATGTAAAGTTCTTCTTTTACCATCAATATCTTCAACCTTGATATTTATTACTTCACCAATACGCAAACCACAAGCATAAATAGTAGTTAAAATCATTCTGTGCTTTATATTATTAGTCACTTTTAAAAGTTGTTCAACCTCTTCTAAACTTAATATATTAGGCAATTTCCTTTCTTTCATTGGTCTGTCAATATTAATGTATTGCTGTTCGTAACCTAAAATGTGTTCCCAATAGAATTTAATGGCATTAATAGCTTGGTTTTGAGTGCTAATAGCATATTTTAAATCAATTAAATGAAGTATAAAAGCATTGGCATCCTTTTTAGCATCAAGCTGTTTCTCAATACAAAAAGTAGCATACATTTTTAAAAAACTAACATATGTTTTTTGTGTGCTAAGACTGTAGTTCCGTTGTTTTAATTTGTTTTTGATGAGTTGCATTGTTTTCATAGAGAGTAAAACTAACAAAAAATAAATACGAAAGCTGTTTTTAACCGTTTACAAACGAAAGTAAATGTTTCTTAACCGTTAATAACGAATAATTGAAGAATTCAACAAAAACACTATCTTTACAGGCTTATGAAGTGTAAAATTTGTAAAAAAGGATTAAAAGGAAGAAAAGATAAAGTTTTCTGCTCTATAGAGTGTAAAAATTATTATCATGTAAATTTGAGAAGAGTAACCACTAAAGTTGCTAAAGAATTAGATAATATTTTACATAGAAACAGATCTATCCTATTAGAATTGTTGGGTAAAAACACTTTTCAAAAAAAGATTAATAGAAGAGTCTTGGCAAAAAAGAAATTTAACTTTAAATACATTACACATTTTCATATAAATAAAAGTGGTAAAATGTATCATCATGTTTATGATTTTGCATGGATGGAATTTTCTGATGACGAAATATTAATTATAAGAAGATAGATTTAAATGTTTGAATAACTAAAATTTTGTAAAAAACTAAAAATGCCTTAACAATATATTGTTAAGGCATTTTATGGTTAAATAGGTTTGTTATGATTACATCATACCTGGCATTCCGCCACCCATTGGAGGCATTCCACCAGCAGGTGAATCTTCTTTAATGTCAACCAAGGCACATTCAGTAGTTAAAATCATACCTGCAACAGAGGCAGCATTTTCTAATGCGATACGTGTTACTTTGGTAGGATCAATAATTCCTGCTTTAAACATGGCAACATATTCTCCTGTTTTTGCATTAAAGCCAAAATCTTTTTTACCTTCTAAAACTTTTGCAGCAACGACAGAACCTTCACTACCAGCATTTTCAACAATGATACGTAATGGCTCTTCAATGGCTCTAGCTATAATTTGAACTCCAGTAGTTTGATCTAAATTCTCAGTAGTTAATTTTCCTAAGACATTTTTAGCTCTAATTAAAGCGACACCACCACCAGCGACAATACCTTCTTCTACTGCAGCACGAGTAGCATGTAATGCATCATCAACTCTGTCTTTCTTTTCTTTCATTTCAACTTCAGAAGCTGCACCTACATACAATACAGCAACGCCACCAGCTAATTTAGCCAAACGTTCTTGTAGTTTTTCTTTGTCATAATCAGAAGTAGTCGTTTCAATTTGAGATTTGATTTGATTTACTCTTCCTTTAATATCTGCTTTTTTACCAGCACCATTTACAACAGTAGTATTGTCTTTGTCAATGGTAACCCTTTCTGCAGTACCTAACATATCAATAGTAGTGTTTTCTAAGGTAAAACCTCTCTCTTCTGCGATAACTGTTCCTCCTGTAAGGATGGCAATATCTTCTAGCATAGCTTTACGTCTGTCACCAAAACCAGGAGCCTTTACAGCTGCTACTTTTAATGAGCCACGTAATTTGTTTACTACCAAGGTAGCTAAAGCTTCACCATCAACATCTTCAGCAATAATTAATAATGGTTTGCCCGATTGAGCAACAGGCTCTAATACAGGTAGTAAATCTTTCATTGAAGAAATTTTCTTATCGTATAATAAGATATAAGGACTCTCAATATCAGCAATCATCTTTTCAGAATCAGTTACAAAATAAGGAGATAAATAGCCTCTGTCAAATTGCATACCTTCTACAATGTCAACATAAGTTTCAGTTCCCTTTGCTTCTTCTACAGTAATTACACC
>CAYRZY010000308.1:0-2959 GCA_964428855.1 uncultured Flavobacteriaceae bacterium | reverse complement strand
ATATTAATTAAATTCCAAATCACAAATTCCAAATTCCAAAAACTTAGAACTTAAAATCATGTATATATACAACGTAACTATCAATATAGAAGAATCTGTAGCCAATAAATGGCTTGCATGGATGAAAGAAGATCACATACCAGAAATGTTAGCCACTGGCAAATTTTCTGAAGCTAAAATGAGTCATGTAATGGTAGAAGAAGAAATGGGAGGGCTCACCTATTCTGTACAATACACAACAGAGAATAAAGAAGCTCTAGAAAACTATTACAAAGAAGATGCTGATAGGCTTCGTCAAAAAACCAACAAATTATTTCAAGGTAAATTTGTAGCTTTCAGAACTGAATTAAAAATAATTCATCATATAAAAAATTTCATTAAAAGCTAAATATATTTTCAGCTTATTACAACTTCACCATGTCAGTTAAAGCAAAAAAACATTTAGGGCAACACTTTTTAAAAGATGAAAATATTGCAAAAAATATTGCAGACAGCTTAACTGAAAATGGCTACGATACTGTGTTAGAAATTGGCCCTGGCATGGGCGTCTTAACTAAGTATTTACTTGAGAAAAAATTCACCACCTATGCAATAGAAATTGATCGCGAATCTGTTGAATACCTTAAAGTTCATTATTTAAATTTAGCGAATAGAATTATTTCAGGTGACTTTTTAAAGATAGACATCTCAAAAGAGTTTAAAGGTAAATCCTTTGCTGTTATTGGTAATTTTCCTTACAATATTTCTTCACAAATTGTATTTAAAACGCTAGCTAACAGACAACAAATTCCTGAATTATGTGGTATGTTTCAAAAAGAAGTTGCCAAACGTATTACTGAAAAACCTGGCAGCAAAGCTTACGGAATTATATCTGTACTTGTTCAAGCGTTTTACGATGCCGAATATTTATTCACTGTACCTCCAACGGTTTTCAATCCACCACCAAAAGTAGATTCTGGTGTTATCCGATTGACTAGAAAAGAAAACCACAAGCTTCCTGTTGACGAGCAACTTTTTTTCAAAGTTGTAAAAACTGCATTCAATCAACGTAGAAAAACAATGCGTAATAGCTTAAAATCTTTTAATTTATCAGATAAATTAAGAGAAGATGTTATCTTTGCGGAACGTCCTGAACAATTATCTGTTCAAGAGTTTATAAATCTAACGCAAAAGATAGCAAACGATGCCATTTGAAATTACAAATGATCTTATAAAACAAGTACAGCTATACATCCAACAATTGGATGATACTGCTTTGCTTCAACTTTTAGAAGATGAGCATCATGCAGACGTTGCTGAACTTTTAAATGAATTAACTCTCAAGGAATCAACATACATTATTAAATTATTAGATAGTGAATTCACGTCTGATGTTTTAATGGATCTAGACGAAGATGTCCGTGAAAAAATTCTAAAAAAACTATCCGCAAAAGAAATTGCTGAAGAACTTGAAGAATTAGATACTGATGATGCTGCTGATATCATTGCTGAATTACCTGAAGAACGTCAAGAACATGTAATTTCTCATATTGAAGATGAAGAGCATGTAAAAGATATTGTTGAATTATTAACTTATGACGAAAATTCTGCTGGTGGTTTGATGGCAAAAGAATTGGTTAAAGTTAATGAAAACTGGAATGTTACCAAGTGTGTGAGAGAAATGAGAGCTCAAGCTGAAAGTGTAACTCGAGTACACTCAATTTATGTTGTTGATAATGACGGTAAATTAAAAGGTCGCTTGTCTTTAAAAGATTTACTGGTTACCGCTACAAAAGCTCATATTTCTGAAATATACATTCCTAAAGTTGATGCTGTAAATGTTCATGATAAAGCTGAAGATGTCGCTAGAATCATGCAAAAATATGATTTAGAGGCCATTCCTGTTATTGATGACCAAGAACATTTATTAGGTAGAATTACTATTGATGATATTGTAGATATTATTAAAGAGGAAGCAGAAAAAGATTATCAAATGGCTGCTGGTTTAACTGAAGATATTGAAGCTGATGATACTATTTTCGAACATACAAGAGCAAGACTACCTTGGCTATTTTTAGGACTCATTGGCGGTGTAGGGGCTGCAGGCATCATGGGAGGCTTTGAAGAAATGATTAGCAAACATGCTATCCTTTTCTTTTTCACACCACTTATTGCGGCAATGGCTGGTAATGTTGGTGTACAATCATCAGCAATTATTGTACAAGGATTGGCAAATGATGATTTAAAAGGGAGTATTGGTAATCGTTTATTAAAAGAATTTTTATTAGCCATAGTAAATGGACTAGCACTCTCGATTTTACTATTCATTTTTACATGGTTTTGGCATGGTAATATGAAAATTTCTATAGCCATTTCTATTTCTCTATTTGCAGTAATCATCATGGCTGGCATCATTGGCACTTTTATTCCCTTGTTTTTAGACAAACGCGGCATTGATCCTGCAATTGCTACCGGACCATTTATCACAACTACAAATGATGTTTTTGGTATTTTAATTTACTTTATGATCGCTAAAGCTATCTTAGGAATTTAATTTAAGTGATATGAGTAAAAAAATGATGATACCAGATGAAATTATTACCAACAAAATTTATCTGATTAGAGAGCAAAAAGTAATGTTAGATAGAGATTTAGCTGAACTCTACCAAGTAGAAACAAAACGATTAAATGAACAAGTTAAAAGAAATAAAAATCGTTTTCCAAAAGACTTTATGTTTCAGCTAAGCCCTGACGAATGGAAAAATTTGAAGTCGCAATTTGCGACCTCAAGTTGGGGAGGCAGAAGAATAGCTCCGTATGTATTTACAGAACAAGGAGTTGCAATGCTATCAAGTGTACTTAATAGTGAAAGAGCTATTGCTGTAAACATAAAAATCATTAGAGTCTTTACTAAAATGCGTGAATTACTTTCAGATAATTTAAGCGTAAAACTAGAAATAGAAGAAATCAAAAAGAAACT
>CAYRZY010000307.1:0-2992 GCA_964428855.1 uncultured Flavobacteriaceae bacterium | reverse complement strand
TAGAAGATGGAAGTTCTGTGAAATATGGAGATATCGTTTTTTATGTAGAAGGCAGCTCTCAATCCATTTTAAAAGCCGAACGCTTGGTTTTAAATGCCATGCAACGAATGAGTGCTATTGCTACAAAAACACAGTCATTTGCCCGTTTATTAGAAGGTACAAAAACTAAAATTTTAGACACTCGAAAAACGACTCCAGGCATTAGAGCCCTAGAAAAATGGGCAGTGAAAATTGGTGGTGGTGAAAATCATCGCTTTGCTTTATACGATATGATTATGCTTAAAGACAATCATATTGATTTTGCTGGTGGCATTACCAAAGCCATTACAAAAACCAAGAATTATTTAAAAGAAACCAATCGTGATTTAAAGATTATTGTAGAAGCGAGAAGTCTTCAAGAAATTGAAGAAATTTTGAAATCTGATGGTGTTTACAGAATTCTAATAGATAATTTCAATTATAAGGATACTCGTAAAGCAGTGGCATTAATTGGAAATCAATGCTTGACAGAATCTTCCGGTGGCATTAATGAAAATACTTTAAGAGCTTATGCCGATTGTGGTGTTGACTTCATTTCATCAGGTGCATTGACACATTCAGTTTATAATATGGATTTGAGTTTAAAGGCCGTATAATTTTAGATCAATTCGAAACGATTTAACAGCAAACTACTTCTGACTCTCCTTTAACATTGGTACAAAGCGAAAATCACCTAGTTCATGTTTTTCAAATTCTTTTTCTCCTTTACGGATAAATAAGGTCATAACCTGAACTTCATCACCTACAGGAATCACTAACCTACCTCCTATTTTCAACTGACTCAGCAATGGCTTTGGCACAAAAGGTGCACCTGCAGTCACAATTATTTTATCAAAAGGAGCATATTCTGACCACCCTTTATAGCCATCGCCAAAATTTAATTTTTTAGCCACATACCCCAATTTCGGAAGGAATTTTTTTGTTTTTTCGTACAGTTCTTTTTGTCGCTCAATACTATAAACCTCAGCTTTCAATTCTATCAATACCGCTGTTTGATACCCAGAACCTGTACCAATTTCTAAGACTTTATCCTTAGGTTTTATTTCTAATAATTCTGTTTGAAAAGCAACTGTATATGGTTGTGAAATGGTTTGGTCTGCAGCAATAGGAAAAGCATTGTCTTGATAAGCAAAATCAACAAAACCAGAATCCATAAATAAATGCCTCGGAATTTTAGAGATCGCATCTAGCACTCTTTCATCTTTAATCCCTTTACCTTTAACTATTTTAACTAACTGATTTCTAAGCCCTTTGTGTCTATGCGTGTCTTTCATGGTTGAAAACCAAAAGTAATTAATTATTTCAAGAAACAATCCTTTTTAAAATTTGTTATTTCTTAAATTTCTCAACAAAATATATGTAGCTTTGTTACAAATCATTTTTTATGCTAAAAGTCGGTGTTTTAGGTGCGGGTCATCTTGGTAAAATTCATTTAAAATTATTACAACAATCAGAAAAGTATACGCTTATCGGATTTTATGATCCTATTCAAGAAAATGCTCAAAAAGTAGCTAAAGAATTTGGCTATAAAGCTTTTGATTCTATAACTGAATTGATTGAGACTGTAGATGTAGTTGATATTGTAACCCCAACCCTATCACATTTTAACTGTGCTAAAGAAGCTATTACTAAAGGAAAACATATTTTTATTGAGAAACCTATTACTAACACCGTAACTGAAGCTGAAGCCATAAAAACTTTAGTAAGTCAAGAACATGTTAAAGGGCAAGTAGGTCATGTAGAAAGGTTCAACCCTGCTTTTACCGCTGTGAAAGACATGATAAAAACTCCGATGTTTATTGAAGCTCACAGATTGGCTGAGTTTAACCCAAGAGGAACTGATGTGCCAGTGGTGTTAGATTTGATGATTCATGATATTGATATCATTTTAAGCGTAGTGGATTCTGAGGTTAAAAATATTCATGCCAGTGGTATAGCCGTAATTAGCGACACTCCAGATATAGCAAATGCTAGAATTGAGTTTGAAAACGGATGTGTTGCCAATTTAACCGCTAGTAGAATTTCTATGAAAAACATGCGAAAATCTCGTTTCTTTCAAAAGGATGCCTACATTTCAGTTGACTTTTTAGAAAAGAAAAGTGAAGTCGTAAAAATGAAGGATGTACCAGAAAATCCTGATGATTTTGCTATGATATTACAAAATGCTGAAGGTGTAAAAAAGCAAATTTATTTTGAAAACCCAACCATAGAAGCTAACAACGCTATTTTAGATGAACTAGAAACTTTTGCAGATGCTATTACTAATGACACTAGACCTGTTGTTACTTTAAATGATGGTGCAAAGGCCTTGAGAGTTGCACAGCAAATTATTGATTGTTTTGAATAATTAATAAAGAACTAAATGGAAAGGTAAAAGCAAACCTCTAGTTAATGAGATTCTTCACTTCTTCCGAATACTCGGGATACGTTCTGAATGATAAAAAATAATATTTTAAATACTAACTTAATGAAAAACATAGCAGTAATAGGTGCAGGAACCATGGGAAACGGAATTGCCCATGTATTTGCACAAAACGGGTATCAAGTCAATTTAATTGACATTTCTCAAGCCGCTATTGACAAAGGCATCGCTACTATTACAAAAAACCTAGACAGAATGCTTTCTAAAGAACGCATTACTGAACAAGACAAACAAAAGACTCTAGCAAATATTCAAACATTTACTTCTGTAAAATATGGAGTTCAAGATGTTAATTTGGTCGTAGAAGCTGCTACAGAAAATATAGATTTAAAACTTAAAATTTTTAAAGAATTAGATGCTGTTTGTGAAGCTAATACTATTCTTGCTTCTAATACCTCGTCAATCTCTATCACAAAAATTGCTGCTGTGACATCAAGACCCGATAAAGTAATTGGAATGCATTTTATGAACCCTGTACCTATCATGAAATTGGTAGAAATTATTCGTGGTTATTCTACTTCTGATACCGTT
>CAYRZY010000306.1:0-3040 GCA_964428855.1 uncultured Flavobacteriaceae bacterium | reverse complement strand
CAAACTTTCTCTTGCAAAAACACCTATTGGGTATTGTTGTAATTCTTCAATCAATTGTTGTGACTCTCTATTCATCAGACTTAACACCACTTGAATCACATCAATTTTATCCTCTTTAGCCCACAGTCGAGCCATATCTTCTGTTTGATGGAACATAGAAATAGAATGTGCTACATAACGCACCTTTCCTTGTTTTTTTACTTGTTCTAAACCTTCCCAAACATCATCTTTAATCTCATCTGGTGAAAATGGAGAATGAAAGAAAAGCACATCAATATAATCGGTTTGTAATCGTTTTAAACTTTCTTCTACAGAAGCAATTACTCTTTCTTTATAAAATAAAGATTTCCCACCTTCAATACATGGGTTTCTACCAAATTTTGAAGAAATATGTACGTTGGATCGTTTTCCTTTTAAGGCTTTACCTAGAACAATTTCTGCTACACCATCCTGTTTGTCCGTTCCGTATTGTGGTGCAGTATCAAACAAATTGATTCCTAAATCTATCCCAGCATGTATGGTATTGATTCCGTCTTTTTCAGCAACACCACCATATACATTATTCCCAAAAGCCCAAGTTCCTAAACTAATTTCACTCACTTCTAAGCCTGTTCTTCCTAATTTTCTATACTTCATAAATTAATTATATTTCTGAATCAATTCTTCTATTTTTTTAGCCGCATTTTTTACAAATGTTTTGGCTATTTTTTCTCCATGAGCCGCTGTTGATGGTCTTGGATCTTCACCTGACACGGCATCAATTTCTAATTGAATAGCTCTATCTTTTGGCAAACTATCTAAATCTACCGTTTCTGGAGCATAATATAATTGTAAAGATGTTTCGCCCAATGCAGAATGATTGGCTACCAGTAAATCATCTGGTAAAATATCAAATTCTGCCAAAGACCAAAAGTATTTTTCTGGATATTTCTGATTAAATTCATCAGCAACATCTCTTAAAATTTGAAGATGTGGCTCACCAGCATGACCTGAAAGCAATACAATGATTTTAAAGCCTTGTTCAGCCAATTGCTCAAAATATTCTTCACAAAATAATCGGATTAATTTCTCAGAAAACTCAATGGAATGCTTTGGAAAGTTGACTCCAGGATACGATTTTATCAAGTTTGCAGCTGCACTAATGGGAGGCATTACTAAACCACCTACTTCTTTTGCCAAATCAATACACATATGAAATGCCTTGATGGTATCTAAACCTGTTGGATTGTGACTGCCATGATATTCAATGGCTCCCCACGGAATATAGGCAATTGCTCTTTTTTCTAAAATTGCTTCAATTTGAATCGGACGCATTCTATCATACAATCCCCAATTATTTTTATGACTCATTAAACAGTGTCTTTATGATAAATTAAAGGATTTTGTGCTTCGTTATTTAATAGATCACCAATTTTCAAGGTCTCAAAATAATCTTGAGGCAATACATTCTTTTTTCCATTAAAGGTAGCACCATCAGGCATATAAGCACAAGTCATTGCATTACGTGTATTTGCTGTCATATTTACACCTGCGGCATGGATATTTAATCCGTTATGAAAAGAACAACTTCCTGCTTTAATTACTGCTGGCACAGGATCTACACCTCTATATTTTGGATAAGTATCAAAAATATCACCCATATTAGCACCAATACCTGGCTCTATAAAATCGGTATCATGATTGGATTCTGGCATGAAATACAAACACCCGTTTTGCAAGGTTACATCTTCTAAGGCTACCCAAATACTTAAGGCTTCTCTGTTACTAAATGACCAGAAAGGAGTGTCTAAATGCCATGCTGTAGAATTTGCCCAAGGTTGTTTTATCAACGATTGATCGTGCCAAATTCTTATTCCGTCAACTTGAGCTAAATCAGCTGCCATCTTCCCTATCCGTTTATCAAACATCAATTCTTTTACACCATCATCAGTCATCCATAAATTTACAATTTGATCGAATACTTTTCCAAAATAATCTGCATTGTCATTAATTCCGTCTGACTCTCCTGATTTAATTTCAGAATGTGGAAATTTTTGTCCTTTTCTATCCGCTACAGCTTTATCAATGGTTTTTTTCCAATGGCCAACTTCGTCAGGATTTAAAAAATCGTCTAAAATTAGATATCCGTTTTTTCTGTAGGATGCTATTTGTTCTTGAGATAAATTATGATTCATTTGGGTATGTTTTTTTGTTTTTAAAGATAGTGAATCTTATTTATACAATAATAACTTTTATTATAAAACGCATTACCCTGTAGTATCCTGTTATAAAAAGAACAGAAAAACAAAAACCTCTTAAGATTTCTCTTAAGAGGCTTTAAACATATAAATTGAATTGAATATTTAGTTTTTAATAATTTTATACTGCTGTGTATTTAAATTATCTTTAAGTTCTAAAAAGTACAATCCAGAAGCTAGTCTAGAAACATCAATTTGATTGTTACTATCACTAGAATCAAATTCCTTTTTCCATACTACTTTCCCTGCAACACTTGTTAAACGCATTGTTAAACTACCATTTATTTCTGTTGGTAAATTCACATTTAAAAAGTTGGTGACTGGATTTGGATACACACGAACTCCGTCAAAAATATTTTTACTTTGACTGGCTTTAGTTGCACTGAAATTAAAAGTACCTACAGATGCTGTACCGTCTAAATTAGATGCTACAAAGTCTCCATTGGCATTGGTCTTATTTAATAACAATGTCCAATTTGAATTGTCATTTGAACCTTCTGCTTTAAAACCATTTAAAGTAGCCCAGCTTGACTTAAATATTTTTAAAGCTGTTGGAGAAGCAGTAGTACTCCCTAAATCAATTGTTACTGATCTAGGTGTTGTACCATTTCCTAAAAAGTATCCTGAATCAGTGTGTACTTGATCAAATGCAGTATATGCGTTATTCCATCCTTGAGAGTTTGATGCTATTACACCTGCTGAACTGTTCGAAGTCATTGCACTTGATGGTACCGTACCACTCGTAGTTACCCATTCTAATTCTCTCAATTTAAAATTTGAATAATCATTAAAAGTAACACGTA
>CAYRZY010000305.1:0-3052 GCA_964428855.1 uncultured Flavobacteriaceae bacterium | reverse complement strand
TTATTATTAGAATGGGAAGAATGCAGTATATAGACCAATCTGGTTTATATGCCTTAGAGGACGCCTTAATTGATTTAACTAAAGAAGGTAAAAAGGTGCTTTTGGTAAATATTTTGAAACAACCAAGATATTTATTAGAGCGTATTGATATCATTCCAGATTTAGTTCCAAAAGATCAAATTTTTGAAACTTTTGATGAAAGTATAGTTTGGATTAAAAAAATGGTGTAAACTGAAATTTAGAATAAGAAAACATACAATTTATTATAGATAAAAAACAAAAAGATGAGAACAACAACAATAACAAAAGAAAATCAAAAGGCAATGACACCTCAAAGTGTTTTGGCAGATTTATTAGAAGGAAATAAACGATTTACTGAGGCTAAAAATGAAGTAGTAGATTACTTATCACAAGTAAAACAAACAGAATCAGGGCAGTTTCCCAAAGCGGCTATTTTATCTTGTATTGATTCTAGAGTGCCTGTAGAACTATTATTTGACCAAAGTATTGGTGATGTTTTTGTTGCCAGAGTTGCAGGTAATTTTGAAAATGTAGATATTTTAGGAAGCATAGAATATTCTTGTAAAGTAGCAGGAAGTAAATTGGTTTTAGTTTTAGGACATGAATCATGTGGAGCTGTTAAAGCTGCTTGTGATGGTGTAGAACTTGGAAATATTACTGAAATGCTATCTAAAATAAAACCTGCTGTAACATTAGCAAGCAATGAAATTTCTGGAGAGAAAAATTCTTCAAATAAAGAATTTGTGGATAAAACAATAGTTTATAATGTGCACCTTACCATAGACAGAATTCGTGAAAAGAGTCCGGTTCTAAAAGAAATGGAAGATGATGGAAAAATAAAAATTGTTGGAGGGGTTTATTATTTATCAACTGGTAAAGTTGAATTTTTATAAAGATGATAAAAAGAATTTTTTTTAATAAAATCACCTTTTCATTGTTGTTTTTACCTGTTTTCATTTTTGCTCAGCAAGATAAAACAGGTAATTGGTTGATGTATTTCGGTACGAATAAGTTGAGTGATAAATTTAGCCTTCATACCGAAATACAATTTCGAAATCACACCATAACTCCAAATAATACTGAACAGTTATTATTGAGAACAGGGGTAAATCATCACTTTTCTGATAGAGCAACTATAACTGCTGGTTATGCATATATTCCTTCTTATATTTATGAGTCTGAACAAGAAGATCCTGAAACAGAAGAACACCGCATTTGGCAACAATTTATACTTACAAACAAGGTAGGGCGTATTAAATTTGAACATCGGTATCGAATAGAGCAACGCTGGGTAAATCAAGATTATAAAAACCGTTTTCGGTATCGGTTAATGCTTTTTGTACCACTAAATAGACCTGAAATTGAAGGAAAAACATGGTTTTTAGGATTTTATGATGAGGTTTTTATCAACGATAAGAAAATATTTTTTGATAGAAACAGATTATATGGAGCATTAGGATATCAAGCAACTAAAAACATAGGGATGCAATTAGGCATGATGCACCAACAAGTAAATAATTTTGGTAAATGGTATATGCAAGTTACATTAGTTTTTAATACCGATTTAAGAAAAAAACAATAAAAAAAACAGAATTCAGTCATAAGTAATATTCTATTAATTGAGATTCAATACGAATAAGTATGATAGTAAAACACCAGCTTGAAGAACAAAACAAAAAAGGAGAAAGTAAGTTGGTTTCAAGTGAAATAAAAGCTTTTAAATTTTTTGCTAGAGATACAATATATATTATAATTGGAATTTTTTCAGCAGGTTTTGGTTTAAAAGGGTTTTTACTCCCCAATTCATTTATTGATGGCGGTGTAATGGGTATTTCTCTTTTAATATCTGAAACAACAAATACATCATTATCAATTCTTATTGTAGTTATCAATTTACCATTTCTCATTTTTGGATTTTCACAATTAGGAAAAGAATTTGTTGTTAAAAGTATCATTGCCATCATTGGTCTAGCGTTAATTATTCACTTTATTCCTTTCCCATTAATTACTTCAGATAAATTACTTATTGCAGTTTTTGGAGGTTTTTTCTTAGGAGCAGGAATAGGAATGACAATTAGAGGAGGTGCAGTAATAGACGGAACAGAAGTGTTAGCTATCTATTTAAGTAAAAGAACAGGGCTGACAATTGGTGATGTAATTTTAATTTTCAACATTTTAATTTTCTTATTCGCATCTTATATCTTATCAGTCGAGATTGCCCTCTATGCAATGTTAACATATATGGCAGCTTCAAAAACTATAGATTTTATAATTGAGGGGGTTGAAGAATATACAGGTGTAACAATCATATCTGATGAAAGTGAAAAAATAAGGTTAATGATTACTGAAAAATTAAAAAGAGGTGTAACTATTTATTTGGGAAAAAGCGGATTTAGAAAAATTGGAAATAAATTATTAGAGTTTGATATAATTTATACCGTCATAACAAGACTTGAAATTGCAAGATTACAAACAGAAATTGACAAAATAGATCCAAGTGCTTTTATTATAATGAATAGCATAAAGGATACAAAAGGAGGAATGATAAAGAAAAGATCATTAAAAAAATAATCACAAAAATTTAATCTAACCCAGTCTTCAACCTATCCATCTTAGGAAAGGTAAGCAATTAAAAGAAAAAAAACAATGTTTAAAAATTTCTTAGGGAATAGTCCTAACTGGTATAAATACACAATAATAGGTTTTCTAATTTTTAATATAATATCTTATTTTGCCTTAGGTGCAACTATTACATCGTGGATATTTATTGCTGAATTTATCTTTACACTCGCAATGGCTTTGAAATGCTATCCATTGATATCAGGTGGTTTATTAGCAATTCAAGCTTTGGCTTTAAACCTTACGACTGCTAAAAACGCTTATCATGAAGTGGAACAAAATCTTGAAGTTATACTGTTGTTAATGTTTATGGTAGCAGCTATTTATTTTATGAAACCATTACTAATGTTTATTTTCAGTAAGGTTTTTACTAAGGTCAAATCGAAATTAGCTTTATCACTTTTATTTGTAA
>CAYRZY010000304.1:0-3058 GCA_964428855.1 uncultured Flavobacteriaceae bacterium | reverse complement strand
ACCCGTTAACAGATATCGGATTGGCAAAATTCTTAGCCGATTTCAAAAAAGGAAACTAGTGGTAATATTTTTTTGATAATTTTTATCAAAAAAAAGAGAAACTAGAGAAGAAAATCCCGCCATTTGGCGGGATTTTTTGTTATAATGATTTGTGTAAATTTAAAAAAAACTCTGTCTGCTACAGACAGGTCGGCCTTTAGTCTATCGTCGTGCGATTAAAATAAAATACAAACAGGAGATGGAGCATTGATTTCATCTACAAATACTAATAACCCGGTGTTTTTATCTCTTTTTAATGAAACTAAGTTATTAGAATGTTGATTGGCAACGAGCATATAGTTCTCATCTGGCGATAAAGCAAAATTTCTTGGCCAATTGCCTTTTGTTGATTGATGTGCAATTGCTTGTAAAGAGCCATCCTCAGAATTTATACTAAATATCGCGATACTATTATGTCCTCTATTTGAAGCATATAAAAACTTTCCGTCTGATGAGATATGAATGTCAGCACAATAACTTTCTTCAGTATAATTCTTAGGTAAGGTAGAAAAAGAGGTGATTTTCTCATAGGTATTAGCTGCTGTTTTATTCACCAAGCTAACGGTACTATTTAATTCATTGATGATATATAGCCATTTCCCGTTTGGGTGAAAACTTAAATGTCTCGGACCTGCACCTTCGTCCATTTTTAATGTTTTTGGTTCAGTAAATTGTAATTTTTGTTGTAGCGTGTCTATTTTAGAAAACCACAACTCGTTTGTGCCTAAATCAACAGTGATTATATTGTTGCTGTTTACTTCAAACCAAGCCGCATGGGCATGAGGAGCATTTTGTTGTTTTTTTGTGCCTTTACCAGTATGTTGCTGAACATCTAATAAATCAGACAATTTACCTTCTGAATTAAGTTGTAGCAAACCTACATTTCCACCTGTATAATTGGCAGTTAAAACATTCCCATTTTTATTTACAGTTATAAAACAGGGGTGAGCACCACCAGAAGAACTTCTACTAATAAATGTTAGACTATCTCCGTTGATTTGAAAAGACTCAACAGTACCAGAACCATCATTGCTATTCGTTTCATTAACCGCCAATAGATAGTTGCTGTCAGCACTTTTAGTTAAAAAAGAAGGATTCTCTGAAACTGCAGCCAATCCAACTTTTTCTAATTTACCTTTTTCAGAAAGTGTGTAGGTATAAATACCTTTACTTATGGTATCTGTATAAGTACCTACAAAAAATGAAGTGGTTTTTTTCTCTTGTTCCACTTCTTTTTGTTGAGGTGTTTCTTTTTTTGTTTGGCATCCTATAGTTAGTAATGCTAAGATGATAAATTGGAATGGTTTCATAGTTGATGTTTTTTTAAATAATTAATATGATTATTACTTACAATTCATCTAATTCAAGATTATAATCGTATTGTAAATCTTCATGCAATGTAGCAATTGCTTTTTGAGTTAATAGAATTTGTCGGTCATAAATATTTTGAAGACTTGTGTTTCTGTAAAACGGTGGACTCATTTCCTTTAGTTCAGTACAAAAATGCAATAATAACTCTACTTCTGTTTCTTTCTTTTTAGAATAGCGAATGTATTTTTTAATGATTCGTAAAATTTTTCGAGCACTTTTTTTAATATAAAAATAACTAACGGTGTTTATTTGACTGAATAATTCAGAAGTTTCCTCTTTTACACCTAAAATAAAAGAGTCTTCGTCATCAGCTTCAAATAGGAGGTAAGTCAATAATTCTTTATTCTCTTTTTTAAACTTAGATAAATGCAAACAAAGTTTTAGCAGTTCTTCTTGCGACTGGTATTTTAATTCATTTTTAAGTTGAATTACTGTGGCTGTTTTCATTTTAAAAGAGTGTGTACCCTAAAATAAAGGACATGTTTTGATAGTCAGAAGTTTTAAAAGTTTTAAATTTATCAAAGACTTCATCTTTTTTGAAATATCGATATTCAAAACTAAACTTATTGTTGTAATTATAGCCTATTCCGAAAGATAAATTTGATCTTGTTTTATCAAAGAGAATGTCTTTAGTGTAATCTTTTTCGAAATCAATTTTTGTTTTATTATTGAAGATAATCGATAACTCTGCATTAATGAAAAATTTTGATTTTTGATTTAAAAAGAAATAATGTCTAATACCAAATGGGAGTTCAAAGGAATTAAAATTAACTTCTGCTGTTTGACTATTGGTAGATTCTAAAGTTTTGCTTTCAGCTTCAAAATGGTTAAATGTGGGTTCAAATATCACTGACCATTTATTTTTGTTAAAAGGCATGATGAACTCTGTTTCTATACCAAATCTATAGCCTTTTATTGTTCCATAATCTACTTTTACATTAGATAAGGTTAGAATGTCGGCATTTCTTCTAAGAACTTTAAAAGATGTCAAGTTAATTCCTGGTCTAATACTTAAATTAAACAGAACCTTTCTTTGCTTCTTTTCTTTAGATAGACTTGTCGGATTTATACATTGATTGTATTTTTTAAAGTAATTGACTAAATCTTTTTTAGAATAATTTAATCTTTTGGTGTTGTTTAAACTAAGGCTTTTACACTTTAGAGTATTAAAAAGCTGTTGTCTAAATAGAAAGTTTTTTCCAATTTTAGAATCTGTTATCGTATATCTTTTAAAAACCAATTGTTCAATATTGATATCACTTGTGCTATAAAAAAAGCGTTTTAAATTGCCATCAGTATATATATAAAGAGAAGCTTCTCCTTTAATTAGATTTTTTAAAAATAAGGTTTCATCTTTAAATTTTGGTTTGCTAAAAACACTTAATTTGTCCAAATTATTACTTGCCCTATCTATTTTAACCAAATAGCGTTTGTATTTTAATTCAGAAACACCAAATTCCGCGATTTCTTTAATTGTTTTTGTTGTTGGTTTACCACTCTCTGAAAGTTTATATTTAAATTCCGTAGGGTTGTTCTTCCAGTCAATATTTTTTATTAGACATTCAGTTTTCAGCCCTTTATTATCAATAAAATAGCCTTTTTCAAAATTGATTTGTGCAGCTAGACTATAGCTTAGTAATAAGGTTAA
>CAYRZY010000303.1:0-3075 GCA_964428855.1 uncultured Flavobacteriaceae bacterium | reverse complement strand
ACTAATAAATTGGTTTGTAAAGTTACAGTATTTCAATTACCAATATTAAATTGATTTTACTTTTTTAAAATTTTGTACATTTATGGCGAAAAATAAATACAAAATTATGAGAGGTAGAGGCGGATTAAAAATTAGACTAATTATTGGTGCTGGTATTGTACTGTTTTCTTTATTTAAATACTATGCCAATAGAGGTACCAACCCTTATACAGGTAAAAAACAAAGTATTGCACTGACTACCGAAGAAGAAATTGCCATAGGTTTACAAAGTGCTCCTAAAATGGCTCAACAACATGGTGGTTTGTACCCTGACCAAGAAGCTCAAGACCTAGTTGATAGAATTGGTAATAAACTAGTAAATAACAGTATTGCAAGAGAAACTCCCTATAAATATGATTTCCACTTGTTAAGAGATCCTAAAACTATCAATGCTTTTGCCTTGCCTGGTGGACAAATATTCATCACCTATGCCCTATTTTCAAAACTTGAAAATGAAGATCAATTGGCTGGGGTTTTAGGCCATGAAATAGGTCATGTGGTAGGTAGGCATTCTGCTGAACGAATTGCAAAACAAGGCTTAACTCAAGGTATAATTTCAGGAGTTTTAGTGGGTGGCGGTGATGGCACAGGGCAAATGGCAGCAATGATTGGCAATGTAATTAATATGAAATATGGCAGGGGTGACGAACTTGAAAGTGATGACTTGGGTGTCAAATTTATGATAGAAGCTGGCTATCAACCTGAAGAAATGATAGGCGTAATGAAAATTTTAAAAGCTGCTGCTGGACCAAACAGAGTACCAGAAATGCAAAGTACACATCCTGATCCTGAAAACAGGATCCAAAAAATTAAGGAAGCGATAGAAAGGTATCGACAGTAAACATTAAATTATGAGAGGTAGAAATTTTAATGCTTTAGGGAGCTTATCTGGACATGCCTCTTCAATGATTGGTAGTTTAAAAAACAACTTTAGAAGAAAAGAAGTTGAAAAGTTTAAATCTTCAAGTGAAATTACTCCAAAAAAAGCTTTTATTGATCCGATAAAAGCTTCTCCTGAATTACTCAAAGAAATAAGAGAAAAAATCCAAAAAGAAAATAGGAGAAATCTTATTTTTACTTTAACATTTACCATTGTACTTACTGTTATCCTATTTATCCTATTTAATTACGTGAAATTTTAATTCTCTACAACTTCTTTAGTACCTTTGTAACTATAAATTTTTACATAAAATGCAGAAAAAGACAATCTTAATAATTCTTGACGGATGGGGTATTGGTCCAAATCCTGAAGTATCAGCCATCGCAAAAGCGAATACACCTTTTGTAGATTCCTTATATAAAAAATACCCAAACGCCAGTTTACGTACTGATGGTTTACATGTTGGTTTACCAGAGGGACAAATGGGTAACAGCGAAGTTGGACATATGAATTTAGGTGCTGGGCGTATTGTTTATCAAGATTTAGTGAAAATAAATCTCGCTGTTGCGGATGGTAGTATTGCTAAAGAATCTGCCTTAAAAAATGCTTTACAATATGCTAAAGAAAATGCTAAAAACGTACATTTTTTAGGTTTGGTATCTGATGGTGGTGTACATTCTCACACCAGTCATTTGAGAGGTTTGGTAAAAGCAGCTAGTAATTTTGGTGTAAAATCTTATGTTCATGCTTTTACGGATGGTAGAGATGTTGACCCTCATTCTGGGAAAGAACTTATTGCCAATTTAGATAACTATTTACAAGCGAACAACTCACAACTAGCTTCGGTTATAGGTAGATATTATGCAATGGATAGAGACAAACGTTGGGAACGTGTAAAACTAGCTTATGATGTAATGGTAAATGGTGTAGGTAAAAAAACCAAGGATGCTGTAAAAATTATTCAAGAAAGTTATGATACTAATATTAGTGATGAGTTTATAAAACCAATCGTTTTGGTTGACAATGACAACAAACCTGTTGCTACTATAAAAGAGGATGATGTTGTTATTTTCTTTAATTTTAGAACGGATAGAGGAAGAGAATTAACACAAGTATTATCTCAAGAAGATTTCCCTGAACATGATATGCATAAATTGAATTTGCATTATGTAACCATGACAAATTATGATCGTACTTATAAAAATGTAGCTGTTATTTATCCTAAAGAAGACCTAACAAGCACTCTAGGTGAAGTGTTAGAAAAGCATGGTAAAAAACAAATCAGAATTGCTGAGACAGAAAAATATCCACACGTTACTTTTTTCTTTTCTGGAGGTAGAGAAAAAGAATTTACAGGTGAAAAACGTTTGATGTGTCCGTCTCCTAAAGTTGCAACTTATGATTTACAACCTGAAATGAGTGCCAAAGATATTAGAGATGCTATCATCCCTGAACTCAATAAGCAAGAGGCTGATTTTATTTGCTTAAATTTTGCGAATACTGATATGGTAGGGCATACAGGCGTGATGGAAGCTGCTATTAAAGCTGCTGAAACGGTTGATGCTTGCCTTAAAGATGTAGTCAACGCAGCTCAAGAAAACAATTACACCAGTATTATTATTGCAGATCATGGTAATAGTGAAACAATGATTAATGAAGATGGTTCTCCTAATACAGCACATACCACCAACCCTGTACCTATTATTTTAGTTGATGATGATATTACAGCTATCAAAAATGGTATCTTAGCAGATATTGCACCTACTATTATAAAACTATTGGGTATAGAAAAACCTGCTGTTATGGATAGAGAATCTTTAATTTAAAATTAAAAAACGATATGAAAAATACGATTATTTTATTAACCTTATTGACACTTGTCTCTTATACATTTGCTCAAAAAAAGGACTCTATTATTATTAAACCTAATCACTTGGAAGGTCTAACTTCAAAATCTGATTTTAAAGAAGCTCCATACAATATTTGGTTTGACAAAAACTATGAAAATTACACTTTAGATACTACTGTGACTAAAGAAATACAAAAATATTTAAAAGGGGTCTCTATAAAAGCATTTATGGGCACTTGGTGTGGTGATAGCAAGCGTGAAGTTCCTCGTTTTTACAAACTGTTAGAGGCTGTAAATTTCGATGAGA
>CAYRZY010000302.1:0-3078 GCA_964428855.1 uncultured Flavobacteriaceae bacterium | reverse complement strand
TTTAAAATTCTTGGTACCATTAAAATTCATATGTTCCATAAAATGAGCCAAACCTCTTTGATCATCATCTTCTAAAATAGAACCTGCATTTACCACAAGTCTTAATACAACTTTATCTTCTGGTTTACCATTATTACGAATATAATAAGTCAAACCGTTTGCCAATTTACCTGTCCTAATATTTGGATCGGTTGGAATGTCTGCATCTTTAATTTCCACACTGTTTTGAGTTTCTTCTCTCACATCTACTTGAGCAAATGAAAATGCTACAAAAAGAAATAATGCTACTACTAAACTTAGTTTCTTCATAATTGATCGTTTTTAATTAGTATTGATTGATTTTATAAAAGTGTTATCTATTTCTGTTCTCCTAAAAACAGCTTGAGCTACCAAATTTAGTTAAAAATAATTACAATTCAGCTGAAAGTCTACAACCTTGATTAATTGCTCTTTTAGCATCTAATTCAGAAGCGAAATCTGCACCGCCTATCACATGAACTTTCACTCCTTTTTCTTCTAAAGGAGCTAACAATTCTTTTAAAGGAACTTGTCCTGCACAAATAACAATAGTATCAACTTCTAAGACTTTATCTTCTCCATTTTGTACATAATGCAATCCGACATCATCAATCTTTGTGTATTGTACTTGATTTATAAACTGCACGTCTTTTTTCTTTAATGTAGAGCGATGAATCCAACCCGTAGTTTTACCAAGCTTACCACCAAACTTCCCTTTACTTCTTTTAAACATAAAGATTTCTCTTGGCGAAGGATGAATTTCAGGTTGCATTGCCTCAATACCCCCTCTTGCTCCTAATGTCTTGTCAATTCCCCATTCTTTTAACCAAGCATCAATATTTAATGCCGTAGACTCTCCTTCATGAGCCAAATATTCAGCCACATCAAAACCAATTCCTCCAGCTCCAATAACTGCCACTCTTTTACCTACTGGCTTTTTATGTTTCAATATATCAATATAATTGAGGACTTTCTTATTTGATATTCCCTCAATCTTCACTTCTCTCGGTAAAATACCAGTAGCTAAAACAATTTCATCAAAATTACCTTCTTCTAAATCAACCGCTGAAACTCTCGTGTTTAGTTTTACAGTTACATTATGAATTTCTAATTGTTTTTTAAAATACCGAATGGTTTCATAAAATTCTTCTTTACCGGGGATTTGCTTTGCAATATTAAACTGCCCACCAATTGATTTCTCTGCATCAAACAAAGTCACATCATGTCCGCGTTGCCCTGCAATTGTAGCTGCCGACAAACCTGCAGGCCCAGCACCAACAACTGCAATTTTTTTCTTTTTAGCGGCTATACTGTAATTCAATTCTGTTTCATGGCACGCTCTCGGGTTCACCAAGCAACTTGCTACTTTCTGTTGAAAGATATGATCTAAACAAGCTTGGTTACAACCGATACATGTATTTATCTCATCTTCTTTTTCTTCAAATGCTTTTGCAACCCAATTAGCATCCGCTAAGAAAGGACGAGCCATAGAAATCATATCTGCATGACCATCAGCCAGTACTTGTTCTGCCGTTTCTGGCATATTGATTCTATTTGTAGTAATTAAAGGAATGGCAACTTCCTTTTTCATTTTTTGTGTCACCCACGTGAAAGCTGCTCGTGGAACTGAAGTGGCTATTGTTGGGATTCTAGATTCGTGCCAACCAATACCTGTATTTATAATAGTTGCACCAGCTTTCTCTATTTCTTTTGCCAATTGCACAACTTCTTCCCAAGAACTTCCTTTCTCTATCAAATCTAACATTGACAAACGGTAGATGATAATAAAATTTTCACCTACACCTTCCCTTACTTTTTTCACCAATTCAATGGGTAATTTTATCCTATTTTCATAAGAACCTCCCCAATCATCAGTCCTGCGATTTGTTTTCTTAACAATAAATTGATTGATAAGGTATCCTTCAGACCCCATAACCTCCACACCATCATAACCTGCTTCTTTTGCTAATTTTGCTGAGTTTACAAAGTCTCTAACGGTTCTTTTAATTCCAGATTCTTTTAATTCAAATGGTTTAAATGGACTTATTGGTGATTTTATTGCTGATGGAGCAACACACAATGGATGATAGCCATAACGACCCGTATGTAAAATTTGCATGCATATTTTACCTCCTTCTTTATGTACTGCCTCCGTAATTACTTTATGATGACGAGCATGCTTCTTTGTACTCATTTTTGCAGAAAAAGGCACTGTTAATCCTTGTATATTAGGTGCTATACCTCCAGTTACAATCAATCCAACTCCTCCTTTAGCACGCTCTGCATAAAAGGCTGCCATACGTTCAAATCCGTTTTTCTCTTCTTCTAAGCCCGTATGCATTGAGCCCATAATAATTCTATTTTTTAATATGGTAAATCCTAAATCTAAAGGTTTAAAAATATGTTTGTATTTGGTCATTGGATTGAATTTTAGTTGTCATAAAACTATTATGCGTGCATAATAGCTATGCAAGTTACTAGATTTTTCTAAAAACAAAAAGCAGATTACATAATCATTTTTACAGGTGCTTTTTTACAATAAATTAAAATTATATTTTTTTCTTAAAAAACTATTGTAAGAAATAAAAGGATTTGTATATTTGCGGACGATTTTAGCAAGGGCTAATCTAAAGATAAAGAAGATTTAAAGACATAATATAATGAGCAAAAGAACGTATCAACCGTCAAAGAGAAAAAGAAAGAACAAACATGGCTTTAGAGAGAGAATGTCTAGCGTTAATGGTAGAAAGGTTTTAGCTAGAAGAAGAGCTAAAGGTAGAAAGAAAATTTCTGTTTCATCTGAAGCGAGTCCAAAAAAATAATGAATTTATTATTTTAACCATATATAGGGTGTTACTTTTATTAGTAACACCCTTTTTTTATATCTTTTTAATAAGTTTTTAAAATTTAAACCCTATTAAAAATAGAAATTATAAATATTTGCAACTCTAAATAAATACGCTTAAAAAAATGCCCAAAGACAATTCTATAAAATCCGTTTTAATTATAGGTTCAGGTCCAATTATTATTGGTCAAGCCTGTGAGTTTGATTATTCAGGT
>CAYRZY010000301.1:0-3099 GCA_964428855.1 uncultured Flavobacteriaceae bacterium | reverse complement strand
TATTTACTTGGTTAGGATGGTCAGATCTACCTGTAGCCATAATAATATCTTTACGAGTTTTGACAGCCAAATCGTAACTAATTTCAGGGTCTGGATTTGCCATCGCAAAAACTATAGGGTCTTTAGCCATTGATTTTATCATAGGTGCAGTAACAATTCCCCCTTTTGACAAGCCAATAAAAACATCAGCACCTTTCATAGCCTCTTCTAGAGTATTTACATCTTTAGAAGTTGCAAATTCTGATTTTTCAGGTGTTAGATTCTCTCTATTTTTACGGATGACACCTTTACTATCAAGCATCACAATATTTTCTGTTTTTGCACCTAATTTTAAGTAAAGTCGAGTACAAGAAATAGCTGCAGCACCGGCTCCACTCACAACAATTTGAACTTTCGAAATATCTTTCTGAGCTACTTCACAAGCATTTTTCAATGCAGCAGCAGAAATAATTGCGGTACCATGTTGGTCATCATGCATTACTGGGATGTCTAATTCCTCTTTTAATCTACGTTCAATTTCAAAAGCTTCAGGAGCTTTAATGTCTTCTAAATTAATACCACCAAAAGTCGGAGCAATAGCTTTAACCGTTTCTACAAATTTATCCACATCAGTGGCATCTACTTCAATATCAAAAACATCAATATCTGCGAAAATTTTAAAAAGCAAGCCTTTACCTTCCATTACAGGTTTGGATGCTAAAGGGCCGATATTTCCTAAACCTAAAACAGCGGTTCCATTTGATATTACAGCAACCAAATTCCCTTTAGAGGTGTATTTGTAAACGTCTTTTTTGTTTTTAGCAATCTCTAAGCAAGGTACGGCAACTCCAGGAGAGTAAGCTAGAGATAAGTCGCGTTGTGTAGTGTATTTTTTAGTTGGTACAACCTCAATCTTTCCTGGTTTAGGTTTTGAATGATAATCTAATGCATCCTTTTTTAGCCTTTTACTGCTCATAAATATAATTTAGAGTTGAAGTTACAAAGATAGAATAATAGCCCTTTTAATTATTTAATTTAGTGTTTAATCTTTTAAAAACTCAATATTTCTTTTTAAACCGCTATATTTTGTTCGCTTTACTGCAGATTTTTTGAATATTTTTTGAAAGACTTCTTGGGTGATTTCTTCCCAGTCTTTTTTGGTCATTGATAATAATTCAGGGTGTGGATTAAACAAAGGCTCATTATGGGCTTTAGAAAATCGGTTCCACGGACAAACATCTTGACAGACATCGCAACCAAACATCCAATTATTAAATTTATTTTTCATTGATGTAGGTAACTCATTTTTTAATTCAATAGTGAAATAAGAAATACATTTACTGCCATCAACAACATAAGGTTCAACAATAGCTTGTGTAGGGCAGGCATCTATGCAGGCAGTACACGAACCGCAATGATCAGTTGTAGGGTGGTCATATGTCAAATCTAAATCAATAATCAATTCGGCAATAAAATAAAAAGAACCTACATTTTGAGTAATTAAATTGCTGTGTTTTCCTCTCCAACCTAATCCGCTTTTTACTGCCCAAGCTTTGTCTAATACGGGTGCAGAATCTACAAAAGCTCTGCCATGAACTTCTCCAATTTCTTCTTGAATGAAGTTTAATAAGCTTTTGAGTTTGTCTTTGATTATAAAATGATAATCAGTTCCGTAAGCATATTTTGAAACCTGGTATGTGTTTTGTTGTTGCTTTTCTTCAGGATAATAATTTAGTAAAAGTGAAATAACCGATTTAGAACCTTCAATTAGTTTAGTTGGGTCTAATCGTTTATCAAAATGGTTTTCCATATAACTCATTTCACCATGCATGTTTTGGTTGAGCCATTTTTCTAATCTCGGAGCTTCTTCTTCTAAAAATTCAGCTTTTGAAATGCCACAGGATAAAAAACCGAGGCGTTTGGCTTCGGTTTTGATGAGGTTGGTCCATTTTTTTTGTTTTTCTATCATACAAATCATCCCCTTTAGGGTTAGGAAAATTAAAACAACCCTCCTTGTGTGGCACTTTTGGTTTTTCCTAAATGTTTGTATGCCAATTCGGTTACTTCTCTACCACGAGGTGTACGCATGAGAAAACCTTGCTGAATTAAAAATGGTTCATAAACCTCTTCAATAGTTTCAGTACTTTCACTTACTGCCGTTGCGATAGTTGTAATACCTACTGGGCCTCCTTTAAATTTATCAATAATGGTGATTAAAATTTTATTGTCCATTTCATCCAATCCATGAGCATCAACATTTAAGGCTTTCAACGCAAATTGTGCAATGGTAATATCTATAGATCCATTGCCTTTTATTTGAGCAAAATCTCTTAAACGTCTTAAAAGAGCATTGGCAATTCTTGGTGTACCTCGGCTTCTTCCTGCAACTTCTATAGCAGCTTCCATAGAGATAGGAACATCTAATATTTGAGCACTACGCTGTACAATGGTGGTCAATAGATCTGTTTTGTAATATTCTAATCTACTATTGATCCCAAAACGGGCTCGCATAGGAGCTGTTAATAATCCTGACCGCGTAGTTGCACCAATCAATGTGAAAGGCTCTAAGTTTATTTGTACTGTTCTGGCATTTGGGCCAGACTCTATCATAATATCAATCTTATAATCTTCCATAGCTGAGTAAAGGTATTCCTCTACTATCGGACTTAGTCTGTGTATTTCATCAATAAATAAAACATCACGTTCGCCTAAATTGGTCAATAAACCAGCTAAGTCTCCTGGTTTATCTAAAACAGGGCCAGAAGTAATCTTTATATTAGCATTTAATTCGTTTGCTAAAATATGAGCCAAGGTGGTTTTACCTAGACCTGGAGGGCCATGAAATAACGTATGATCTAAAGCTTCTTCACGTTGATTAGCAGCTTCAACAAATATTTTAAGGTTCTCTAATATTTGTTCTTGACCTGTAAAATCATCAAAGGTTAGTGGACGTAATTTTTTTTCTAAGTCTAATTCCTCATTAGAAAAATTTTCATCTGATGGATTTAAATTTTCATTCATAAGAACAAATATAGATTAAATAAAAAAAGCATTTTCAAAAAAATGAAAATGCTTAAATTTTTAATCAAAAAGAATTCCTTGAGGTTCTGCCTCGAGGAT
>CAYRZY010000300.1:0-3145 GCA_964428855.1 uncultured Flavobacteriaceae bacterium | reverse complement strand
CTTTGAATTAATAAGTTCCTTTTACTTCACCACAGCTTAGCATAGCTTTTCCGAAAAACGGATTTTTAATTTCTTTATCATAACTTAGCCAAAAGCCACCATTGTTATTGTCTGCCATTGGGCAAAATTCTAGGTATAGTGGTTGGTTATTTTCTGTTTGAATACCAAAGATTTTTATGGTTTCAGACAACTGTTTTCCTAATAGTAAAAAGGCCGCTCTTTGAGTTTTAATTTCTTTTGTGTTTTGAATGGTACTTAAATTGTTTTTTATAGGTTTTAGAAATTTCATCCAAGTAGTATGAGCATCTCCTTTTAACAAGGCCATATCTACCTTCTCTAGTGTTTTTTTTACTTGCTCAGCTTCTTTTTGTGCCATAGCTGTATTGTCATCAACCAACGCATTTTTTAATAAAATATAGCTTGCTACTACGTTACCGAGTTGTTGTTTAAATGTTGAGTTGATTTTAGATTTATCAATCATTACTATTGTATTTTCTTCCATATTATTGTTTGTATTCGTTTGCATCCCTAGATGCCCTTCATGACCTGTAGTCGTTTTACCACCACTTTTATTCATCATCGATTTTTTTCCTTGTAATTGTGCTGCAGCATCTACGGTAAATGTACCATTGCTTACAATTTCTTCTCCATTTTCTAAACCTTCAAACACTTCATAATTTTCTCCTAATTTTGAACCTAAAGTCACTTCTCGCATTTCAAAAACAGGTTTGTTAGGGATAGACTTTACATATACCACAGAGCGTTTACCTGTCCATAATACAGCAGTAGTTGGTACAATTAGTGCACTTTTTTTTACCGATTTACTACCTGTAATTTTACCTTCTACAAACATTCCTGGTTTAAAAACACCATTTTTATTAGCTAAAACGGCTCGTAATGTTACCGTACGTGTTTTGGTATTTAAAATTGGATCTATAAACGATACATTGGCTTTGAATTTTTTATTAGGATAGGCATTCGTTGTAATTAAAATTTCTTGGCCTTTTTTAAATTGTGCAATTTGATTTTCATACACATCAAAATTTGCCCATACTGTATTTAGGTTGGAAATTTTCAACAATGGAGCTCCTTCCATGATATGATTCCCTTCTTCTACTATTTTTTGAGTTACAATTCCAGAAACATTTGCATAAATAGGAAAATTTGAAATAGGTTTTTTTGAAGCTTCAATACTATTGATTTGCTTATCGGACAGCTTCCATAATTTCAATTTTCCACGAACAGCTTTATACAAGGCTGGTTGTGACTCTTTTAGTGAAACTGCAGTAAGTAATTCTTGCTGGGCTGCAAATAATTCTGGTGAATAGATACGAGCTAATAACTGGCCTCTATTTACTTTTTCACCTTCAGAATTGATATAGAGTTTTTCTATTCTCCCACCAAAATGAGCTGTTTGAATTGCCATATTACTTTCATTTTCTACAATTTTTCCAGATAATTTTACGCCACTAGAAGCACTAGAACTCATACCAATTATAGTGGTTTGAATGTTTGCCAATGCCATCGCATTTTTACTCAGTTTGAATTGATTGACATCAAGTCCGTCTGCCCCTCTTGTTTCGGCAGGAATTAAATCCATTCCACAGATAGGGCATTGTCCAGGCTGTGGCATATCTATTTGTGGATGCATAGAACAGGTCCAATGTTCTTCTACAGTTTCATTGGTATGATTATCGGTAGTTTTAACACTTGAAGAATTTCCAAATAAAAATTTTCCTAGGATTAGGCCTATAATAAGGATTGCGATATAAATGCTATATTTTTTCATCTGTTTTTATTTTGATATTAAATAGTGAATAGCTATGGTTTGTAAATAGTATTTTTTAATGGATATTATTTGATTCGTTTGAAACTTTAATTGAAGCTCCTGTATGTCTAAAACATCATTGAAGTTAATGGTTCCTGTTTCATAACTTCTAATTAAAATTTCTTCAGCATAATTAGCTTGTTTTAAGTTTTTTTCTTGGGTATTGTAACTAATGCGTATAGCAATTCTATTCTTAATTGCTTTATCAAGAATGCCTTCTAATTTATTGAGTCGCTCTTGCTTTTGAGCTGTAATTTCTTGTTGTTTTAGCTTATTTTGTTTTGTTTTAGATTTGTATTTTTTATTAAAAATAGGAATCGATAAGGTTACCATAGGCATGATAATGTCTTTTCCGTTATCACTAAAACTTAAGTCAGGGCGTTCAGTAACCGCAATATAATCTAAACCAACACCAAACATAGGGCTACTTTCTTTTCTATTTAAAAGTTCAGATTGTTCAACAGATTGATATAGCTTATCATATTTTATCAATTCTGGATGTAGCCGTAAATTTTCTGTTGTAAGCAAATCATCTTCCTTAGGAAATGTTAGCTTAGAAACAATTGCTACTTCAATACCTTTATCACGATTCAATAGTTTATTAAAAATAGTTTGTTCTGCTAAAAAGTCTTGTGTCAATACATCATACAATTGATCGAGCTCGTTTTGTCGCATTTGCAATCGCAATACATCTACAGCAGATGCTTTACCTACCTCTACAAAAGTTAATGCCATGGTTTCATAAGTTTTGAGTAAGGCTATATTTTTAACCAATACTTTTTGTTTGGCTTTGATAGCATATAATCTATAATATGATTGAGAAACCGAAGCTACCAATTTTCGTTTGGCAATAACGATATTCTCATAGGTTGCATCTGCAATAGCACTTTTATAATTTTCGCGGGCAGTAATAGAACCAAACCAAGGAATCATTTGCTTGGCAGAAACTTTAAAGCGTTGTGCCCCCGTTCTTGTTTCTGGTTCACTCACAAAATAACCTATAGCAATTTCTGTATTGGGAATTGCATTGACTTCGTTCACTTTTTCAGAAGCGATGTCGTATTGCAGTTCGTATTTTTGAATTTCTGGATTGTTTTTTAAAGCTTTATCAATGTATTTCTTTAAGTCTTGACTCTGTGCGAATAGAGAAAAGAACAAAGAACAAAGAATAAAGACTGTTCTAGGGTGAATATGTTTTTTGTGTGTTTTCATTTTTCTTTTTTTTAATCTATTTTCTTTTCTCTATATTCTCTTTTTTACAGAAATTTCCTTTATCCAACTAAACAGTACTGGTACAACAAACAGGGTAATCAACGC
>CAYRZY010000299.1:1822-3213 GCA_964428855.1 uncultured Flavobacteriaceae bacterium | reverse complement strand
ACTTTGGGTTATTTCGCCTGTACTCCATAAGTAGTTGATGCCTCCTTTAGCCACTAGCTCAACTTTTTCTCCATCACAAATAGTGATATCAAGGCCATTATTAATCATTACCACGGCTTCATCAACCATCACTTTTACTGCATCTGTATCTGAACAACCATTTTTACTTACCTCAACATAATATATCATTTCTACAGTTGGATTTACAATTATACTCTCTGTTGTTTCTCCTGTGCTCCAAAGATATTCTTCTCCACCTGACGCTGTTAATACGACACTGTATCCTTCATTTATAACAATATCTTCTCCTGCATAAGCAATTACGGGTTCATTTACAGAAATAAGTATTTCATCTGTTGCTACTTCTCCACATGTATTTGTTATTGCTACTGAATATGTATCTGTAACTGTTGGGTACACTGTAATACTTGAAGTGGTTTCGCCTGTACTCCATAAAAAATCGCCATTTCCTTCTGCTCTTAACACAATTTCTTCTTCTGTAGAACATACTATAATATCATTCCCATTTATATTTACTGAAGGTGAGGCTGTAATCATAGCTGTTACTTGATCTGAAACTGAACAGCTACCTACAGTAGATGTAACTATATAGGTAGTAGTTACACTAGGATTAACTGTTATACTCGCAGTAGTTTCACCTGTACTCCATAAAAAATTCCCAGTTCCTTCCGCAGTTAGTGTAACACTCTCTCCTGGACAAAACAAAACATCTTCTCCTGCATTAAGAACAATCTCTTCTGTTACATTTACAATTATCTCATCTGTTACGCTTGTATTACAAGAATTGGCCGTTACTGTATATGTTGTAGTACTTGTTGGGTATACTATTATACTAGCGGTAATTTCGCCTGTACTCCACAAAAAATCACCTGTTCCTTCAGCTGTTAAAGTAACACTTTCTTCTCCTGAACATAATGTAATATCTTCTCCTAAATTTACCGATGGTCGATCTTCGACTGTAATTGTAACTTCATCAGAAACTGAACAACTCCCTAATATAGACGTTATTGTATATATAGTAGTTGCGGTTGGGCTTACAGTAATATCAGCAGTTGTTTCGCCTGTACTCCATAAAAAACCTCCCGTACTAGTAGCCGATAATGTAACACTATCGCCAAAACATATTGTAATATCATTTCCAGCATCCAAAATCACTCCTGGATTAACAGTAACAGTTATATCATCTGTTGCGGTTGTACTACAGGAATTACTTGCTGTTACTGAATATATAGTAGTTAATGTTGGATTTACTGTAATACTAGAGGTAGTTTCACCTGTACTCCATAAAAAATCGCCATTACCTGTAGCGGTCAGTGTTATACCTTCACCTAAACATATAGACAAATCATTTTCAAGTGTGACTGACGGAG
>CAYRZY010000299.1:0-1722 GCA_964428855.1 uncultured Flavobacteriaceae bacterium | reverse complement strand
AAATCACCATTACCTGTAGCCGTCAAAATAGCTTCTTCTGCATTACAAATTTCGGTATCGGGTCCTGCATTTGCATTGATTAAACTAATGGTATTATCCTCATGTTCATAAGCACCAATATCAATACCTGTACCTTGTAATCTTGAACTACCTTCAAAATCTATCGTTACATCATCAATATCTAGTCCTGCATCAATTAGTAAGCTATCATCTGTTAGTTTAAAATTACCAACTGTAATATTTACAAATTTCGGATCAACCGAAGTGTTTCCACTACCTGATGGTTTTGCAAATCCGTCAAAGAAATTATTAGTTGAATAGCTCCAACCCCTTGATTGATTCCCTCTTGGATTATCTAATTTTCTGATATTATTAAATATATTATTCTTCCATTCATTATTTGAAAATTCAATTGGGTCTGATGAGTTATTAATCGTATACAAAAAATCAGCATTATTAAAGGTAGAATTATATATCTTATTTCCATTAGGTCTTGAAGTAGCTCTACTTACATTTGATGCCCAAAGCACTGCTTTAACATTGTCAAATACACAATTTTTAATAAGATTATCTTTTCCACTAACATGCGTATTATCTTCTGTATTATCTCCAAATCTAATTGCTACATCTAAATGATGTCCATATATTCCTTCAAAAATATTTGCTTCAGCTCCCTGAAGTATATTAATTGCTGCTGAACCTTGATTACTAGCTCTTCTATTAGAAACATTAGCATGTGATATAGAGTTTTTAAACACATTAAATTTTACTTCAGGGTGTCTGGCTTCATATGCACCAAAAATATTAATTGATGTACATAATTCTATTAAATTATATTCACATGCTTTATCTGATGCCTTTAAAGAAAAACCATGTCCACTATGTCCATCACCATTTTGCGTGTTTTTTTTCGCTAAAGATTTTCTAACAATATTACTACTTCCACGAATTAAAAAATAGTAATCCGTAGTGGCATTAATATCCCTAAAGCTTAAAGCTTCATCTGAATATGCTTCGCAGTCTTCAATAAGATTATTTTGCCCACCTAATTTAAATGCTTGTGCAGTAGCATTTATTACTATACAATTTGAAAATTTATTATAACTGGCATTATTTGTAGAACTAGAAAAATGAATTGCAAGTCCTACATTTTTATTTAATTTTCCTATATTCTTAACTAAAATATTCTCAAGAATCACTCCTTTAATACTCTTTGTTCTTAGACCTTCACCATAATTTGTTATTTGTATATTTCTTAATATGATAAAACCAATGGCAGCATTAAAATTCATTGCTCTACCAATATTTCTATTACCTCCATCGAGCAATGGCATCTCTGAAGCATCTATTTGGTCTCCATTTTCATAGTTAAAATACATAGAAGAAATGTCGTCAATTTCATCTTTATATCCTTCAAAGGTGATTGGATTGTCAGATTTACCTCCTCTAGGGAAATAAATATTCTCTGCTCCATAGTTACCCGCTTTAATCCAAACTTTTGATCCAGCTCTTGCAATATTTACAGCTTCTTGAATTGTTTTAAAGGCACTTGCTTCACTACTTCCATCACCAGAACTGTTTACTGATGCGTCTACGTAATAAATGCTTGAGGTGCCTTCAATTGGTACTATATTGTTTTTTATATATTGTAAGTCGAATTTTGATAACGCAATTGAATTCTGATTTTCAAAATCACTTCCTCCTGTATATCTAATTGAATTA
>CAYRZY010000298.1:0-3228 GCA_964428855.1 uncultured Flavobacteriaceae bacterium | reverse complement strand
GACACTTCTGGTGTGATAATATTTGTAGAATCTAACCGTCCGCCTAGACCAACTTCAATAATGGCAATATCAACCTCTTGTTTGGCAAAATGTTCAAAAGCCAAGCCTACAGTCATTTCAAAAAATGAAAGACGTTGCTTTTCTAAAAAAGTTTGATTACGCTTTATAAAATTGATAACGCAGTTTTTACGGATAGGCTTTCCATTCACCTTAATACGCTCTCTAAAATCTTTTAAATGTGGTGAGGTATACAAACCCACTTTATAGCCAGCTTCTTGTAAAATTGAAGCAAGCATATGGCTTGTTGAGCCTTTACCATTAGTACCAGCAACATGAATACTTTTAAATTTTTGATGTGGATTGTCAAGGTGTTTTGCTAAGGCCAACGTATTTGTTAAATCTTTTTTAAAAGCAGATTTACCTTGCCTTTGATACATTGGAAGTTGAGCAAACATCCAATCTAAAGTAGCAGAATAGGTCATTAAAAATTAATTAAACTTTACGATAACAAAACCTACTTGTTTTGAAGGAGCTTTAGAGTCAACATTCCATCTAAATGACATGGCAGATTTTTTTGCAGGAGCCATCAAGCACGGAGCTGTATTGGTTGAGCCTTTTACACCTGGTGTAGCCCTTACAACTCTTCCGTTTTTATCAACTTCTATTTTTACAACTACTTTTCCGTATTCATTACAATCTTGTTTGAACCCTTGTCCTGAATTCTTTAAGGTTCTTCCTTTTAAACCATATCCTGAACCAGAACCTCTGCCAGAACCTGAACCGTAATAGCTATTCCCATACGGCGTGCCATTTAACTGACCTTTGTTTCCTGCTTTATTATCATCTCCATCACCTCCAACACCGTTCTTACCTTTTCCTTTGCCTGTACCTTTTCCATTATTCAAACCATCAAAAAGACCGTCTACACCTTCTCGTTTTGCTGCTTGAGCTTTTCGTTTAGCCGCTTCGGCTTTGCGTTTTTTATCAGCTATAGCCTTTTTTTTGGCTTCTACAGCTTCTCGTTGTTTCTTAATACGATCAGCTTTTAATTTTGCTTGACGATCAGCTTCTCGCACCTTTTTTTTAGCTTCATCTACTTTTCTCTTTGCCGCTTTTTGCTTATTTATCCTGATAGTTTCAGCATTGTCTTGAGTCGCTACATCTTCTGCTTTTGTAGGTGCAGAAACTGGTTCTGGTGCAGCTTCTTGAACTGGCTCTACTTCTTCAACCTGCTCTTCTACAACGGGCTCTTCAACCACCTCTTCTGAGGCTGATGCAGGGGCTGGCTCTGATTCTGCAGATCCGCTACCAACATCTGAAGTTCCGAAATTTATCGCAATACCGTATTCTTCTGGAGGATCTAAATAGGTCATCCCAAAGCTAAAAATAAAAAAAAGTATCAACGCCATAATAATGGTGGTCAATACTGCTGATTTCTTTTTATGTGGAGTGTCTAAGTATGACATTTTCAGATTTATGATTGTAGAATTCAGAATCTAGATTTTTAATACTCTGAATTTATAATTAAATTTTAAAAGTTCAACCACTAATTAGGTCTTACCGCTAATATGACTTTGTATTTATTTCGGTTTGCAATATCCATTATCCGTACTGCTTTTTCAATCGGCACACCTTCTTCTGCTCTTAAAACAATGGTCGGATTATCTTGACTAGACAATAAACTTATTAAACTTTGTTCTAAATCATCTTCACTAACCTCATCTCTATCAATATAAAAATCTAATCCTTTTGTAATACTCACTGCAACCGCTTTACTGTTTTCAGTTTTACCCGAAGCTTTTGGTAGCAATATATCTAATGCGTTAACGGTAACCAATGTTGATGTCAACATAAAAAATATCAATAACAGAAAAACAATATCCGTCATAGATGACATATTGAATTCTGGACTTACTTTATTTCTACCTCTAACATTCATGTGTGTAATTCAAAAATTGAATAATTAAATATTTTTATTTTTCACCATCGACAATCCTCTAATGGCTAAAGACTAATTATACTGGTTCGTTTAACAAATCTAAAAACTCAACAGATTGAGCTTCCATTTGATAGACCACTTTATTGGTACGCACAACTAAATGATTATACGAAATATAGGCGATAATACCCACAACCAACCCAGCAACCGTAGTTGTCATAGCTGTATACAAACCATCTGATAGTAATTTAATATCAATCTGACCACCAGCATTTGCTATTTCATGTATGGCAACAATCATACCAATTACAGTACCTAAAAAACCAATCATAGGTGCTGCACCAGCAATAGTAGCCAATACACTTACATTTTTTTCTAATTTATAAATTTCGAGTTTTCCTGCATTTTCAATGGCAGTATTAATATCTTCTAAAGGTTTACCTATACGAGAAATACCTTTTTCTACCAAACGTGCTGCTGGTGATTCTGATTTTACACATAAAATTTTCGCAGCTTCTAACCTCCCACTAGATACATTATCTCTAATTTGATTCATGAAATTTTTGTCAATTTTAGAAGCAGCTTTAATGGCTAAAAAGCGTTCAAAATAAATATAAAGTGCAACGACTAATAAAACGGTTAATATTGCAATGATAATTTGACCACCTAAGCCACCGTCCATGACAAGGTTATAAATAGAAAGTGTTTTTTCTTCAGAAACAACGTCTTCTAAAGGTAAATTTTCTTGATCAAGATCTACGTCTTGTAAGATTGTTAAGAACATATATATACTGTAGTTTAAGGGATAATAGTTAGCTAACGAAATTATCGAATAAAAATTGTTTAATTTAGATTAAAAATCCCACCGAAGTGGGATTAAATTTTTATACAAAAAATAGAGCGACGGCAAAACCAGCGGCAAAGCCTATAAAAGCTAACCACGTAATCTTTTTAAGATACCAAATAAAATCGATTTTTTCCATCCCCATGGCAGCTACACCAGCGGCAGAACCAATGATTAACATACTACCTCCTGTACCTGCAGAATAAGCAATTAAATGCCATAAACTATCATCCATTGGTAAACTATACATCCCCATTGAGGCGGCTACTAAGGGTACATTATCAATAATAGCTGACAACACACCTAATAACATCACTACAATATTTTGATTGGGTATGGCTCCGTTTAACATTTCTGCAACATACCGAAGTGTACCTACTTCCACTTCTGAACCTCCAATAGTTACACTACCATAAACTAAGGTTTCTAAAGCAGCAACTGCCAT
>CAYRZY010000297.1:0-3284 GCA_964428855.1 uncultured Flavobacteriaceae bacterium | reverse complement strand
TCCCTTCGTTAAACAGCAAGGCTCCGTGCTCTCCTTTTTTAATCACTACATATTTCGGACCCATCTCATGAATCTTTTTAGCAGCATTTACCAGAGAATATTCTCCGCTTAACTGCCTTGCCTCTTCATCATTAATGGTAATCACATCAATTTTTTTAATTACTTTTTTTAAATCGTCTAATGCAACATCCATCCAAAAATTCATGGTATCTAAGATAATCATTTTTGGTTTTACCGTCATTTGATCTATCACACTATTTTGAACAGCTGGGTGTAAATTACCCAACATTACTACTTCAGCATCCTTAAAAGACTCTGGTACTATAGGGTTAAAATTTTCTAATGTATTTAGCTCCGTAATTAAAGTGTCTCTGGTGTTCATATCGTTGTGATATTTACCACTCCAAAAGAAAGTTTTACCACCTTTTACAATCTCTACACCAGAAGTATCAATATTTTTATCGTGAAGTAATTGAAGATATTCTTGAGGAAAATCATCACCAATAATAGAAACAATACCAGATTCCACATCAAAATGAGAAGCTGATAAGCCAATATAAGTAGCAGCACCACCTAATATTTTATCCGTTTTACCGAAAGGAGTTTCGATTTTATCAAATGCTAATGTACCTACAATTAAAAGTTTACTCAAAGCTCATTATAACCTCCCAAATGAAGGAATTTTTTAGATTAATATTAGTTTTTACCGTAATTTTGTACCTTTATATAAAAGCAGCCAATTGTCCCAATATATAGGGAAGAGCAAAAATAAGTTTTATAAATGACTATCAAAGAAATACAAGAAGAAATTATTGACGAGTTTTCAATGTTTGAAGATTGGATGGAACGCTATGAATATATTATTGATTTAGGAAAATCTATCCCCTTAATTGATGAACAATATCAAACGGATGATAATAGTATTAAAGGATGCCAGTCGAAAGTTTGGTTACACGCCGAAGAAAACGATGGAAAAATTGAATTTACAGCCAATAGTGATGCGATTTTAACCAAAGGAATTATCGCCTTATTATTACGTGTTTTTTCTAATCAAACTCCAACAGAAATTTTAAATGCAGATACTGTCTTTATTGATGAAATTGGTTTAAAAGAGCATCTTTCTTTGACCAGAGCAAACGGCTTGGTTTCTATGATAAAACAATTAAAGTTATATGCATTGGCTTACCAAACAAAATTAGGTTAATAATTGTATCTTTGGTACTTAGTTAAACTCTGAGTATTTGGGGTGAAAAACACAAACAATGACAGAAGAAAAAACACAAGATATAGGCGATAAAATTATTGAGGTAATAAAAACGATTTATGATCCTGAAATACCTGTTGATATTTATGAACTGGGTTTAATTTATGATGTTTTTGTAAATGAAAATAAAGAAGCAAAAATATTAATGACCTTAACTTCACCAAACTGCCCTGTTGCAGAAACTTTACCTGTTGAGGTTGAAGAGAAAGTAAAAACCTTAGAAGAAATTGACCATGCTGAGGTTGAAATTACTTTTGACCCAACTTGGACCCAAGATATGATGAGCGAAGAGGCTAAATTGGAATTAGGATTTCTCTAGAATAAGTGTTCAGTAAGCAGTTGCAGTAGGCAGTATATAAGGAAGAGAAGAATTACACTTAATAAATACGAAACCCGAAACATTAACCTCGGAACATAGCATGCCAAAAGAAATCACAAATAGAGTCGCAAACAGCAAACTAATCACTATTGATTTAGAAGATTACTACCCTAAGGGAAAACGGACTGTTTTTGATATTTCTGAATGGCTGTACGAAGGCTTTATCCTAAAAGAAAAAGATTTTAGAGAACATGTTCAAGAACACAATTGGAGTCAATATCAAGATAATTTTGTTGCTTTAAATTGCAAAACAGATGCGATTATCCCTTCTTGGGCCTATTTATTAATTACTACAAGATTGAGTCCTTTTACTAAAAAAGTTATTGTGGGAGATTTTGAATTACTAGAAACCCTTATTTTTCAAGAGATAATTTCTAATCTAGAAATGAAGGGTTACAAAGATAAACCTGTAATTATAAAAGGCTGTTCAAATAAGGTTATACCTGATACAGCAAGCGTTCAATTGGTTGAAAAACTCTTACCATTTGCAAAAACCATTATGTTTGGAGAAGCTTGTTCAACTGTCCCTCTTTTTAAAAAAAGATAGTAAATATAGCTTTTTGTTAAAAAAGATGTAATTTTGCACCCTGAAAACTAAAAATTTAAAAATGAAAAAAATAGTATTATTAGTAGCAATCATGTTTGTAGCAACATTTACATATGCACAAACATTAGATGAGTTAAAAGCTGAACAAGGAGTTAAAAAAGATTCTTTAGCAGCAGTTCAAGAGAGAATAGATGCTTTACAAGGGCAAATAGATGCTTTTCCAGGATGGAAAAAAGGAGCATTTGGTACTATTGGAGCTAACCTTTCTGGGTTTAACAATTGGTATTCTCAAAGTGCAGCAAACACATCTGCTGGTAATATAGGTATTATTGTAAATGCTTTTGCAAACTTAGATAGAGAGAAATTTTTCTGGAGAAATTCTGCAAACGCAAATTTAACTTGGGTAAAGTTAGATAATAAAGATGATAATACTGATTCTGATGAATTTAATCCAGCTACAGATGTATTTAGTATTACGTCTTTGTATGGTTATAAACTAAGTGATAAATGGGCAGTTTCTGCTTTAGGTCAATATAGTAGTACAATTGATAAATTTAATAATCCAGGTTATTTAGATATAGGTATTGGTGCAACATGGACACCAATAGCTGATTTAGTAGTAGTGATACACCCCTTAAATTATAATTATGTATTTAGTAAGGATGATGCAGCCTTTGAATCTTCTACAGGAGCAAAAATAGTTGCAGATTACACTAAGCAGTTTGGTGCAGTAAACTTTAAAACCAATTTTTCAACGTTTCAAAGTTATAAAAGCTCTAACCTATCAAACTGGACATGGATTAATTCTTTAGGTTATACTATTTGGAAAGGGATAGGTGTAGGTTTTGATTTGGGTTTAAGAAACAACAAACAAGAAGCATTAAATTATGATTTAGGTAAGTATGTTAGTACTTCTACTGATCCTGTTCCTACATTTGATAATGTTGATAATGAATTACAATGGTATTGGATGTTTGGATTGAACTTTGCTTTCTAAATAGAAAAACATAATAAAATTTTAAAAAAGAGATTTCTGTATAGAAATCTCTTTTTTTGTTTTAGAGAATATTACTTTAGCAAAAAGGAATATTTAG
>CAYRZY010000296.1:0-3332 GCA_964428855.1 uncultured Flavobacteriaceae bacterium | reverse complement strand
AATTAAAATGCTATTTTACACAATAAATAGCAATAAAACGAGTTGTTTTATATATATTCGTGTACAATTATTTAATTCTAATAACAATTTAACAAAAAACGTAACTATGAAAATTTCTAAGAAAAACAAATTTAATGTAGTATTTAAATTATCTTTAATGCTATTCATTTTTTCATTTGCAATCATTTCATGTTCATCAGACGATGATGCAACAGTAGATCCACCTGCTGCTGAAAAAGTAACCTACACTAAAAATGTAAAAGCAATTATTGATGCAAATTGTTTAAATTGTCATGGACCTGAGGTTGCAAATGGAGCTTCTAAATCGTTGACTAACTACGAAGAAGTAAAAGCTGCTAGTGCTGGTGTTACAAGTAAAGTAGCTGATGGTTCAATGCCTGCAGGTGATGGTTCGTTAACTGACGCTCAAAAGAAAATGATAGCAGATTGGGGAAAAGATGGTTTTTTAGAATAACCTTCAAATATAAATATTATAAAAGCTCAATAGATTTAAATCTATTGAGCTTTTTGTTTTTGATTAATGAGCCTACTTACTCAAATACATTTTACGTCTAGAGTATAATTCATAGAATTGATCATCTTTTAAATCGTCAATAAACAAGATACTTTCACCAGTTGATTTCATTTCTGGGCCAAGTTTCTTATCAACGTTTGGAAACTTGTTAAAAGAAAATACAGGTTGTTTTATAGCGTATCCTTTTAATTGGGGATTAAAAGTAAAATCTTTTACTTTAGCCTCACCCAACATTACTTTGGTTGCATAATTCACATAAGGCTCACCATACGCTTTAGAAATAAAAGGAACGGTACGAGATGCTCTAGGGTTTGCTTCAATAATATATACAATATCATCTTTTACAGCAAACTGAATATTTATCAAGCCTACCGTTTTTAATGCCAATGCAATTTTTACCGTATGATCTTTTATTTGTTGCATGACAAATTCACCTAAATTAAATGGAGGCAACGTTGCATTAGAATCACCAGAATGCACACCACAAGGCTCAATATGTTCCATGATACCAATAGTATACACATCTTCGCCATCACAGATAGAATCAGATTCAGCCTCAATAGCACCATCTAAATAACGATCTAGTAGTAATACATTATTAGGTATCTTTCTCAGAATATCAACAACATGTTCTTCCAGTTCTTGTTTATTAATAACGATTTTCATGCCTTGCCCACCCAGTACATACGATGGCCTTACTAAAATAGGGAAGTCCAATTTATCAGCTACAATCAGAGCTTCATCAGCAGTTGTTGCCGTTCCAAATTGAGGAAAAGGAATATTTAAATCTTCTAGCAATTTAGAAAAACGACCTCTATCCTCAGCTAAATCTAAGGCCTCAAAGGAAGTTCCAATAACTTTAATTCCGTATTTATCAAACTTTTCAGCTAGTTTTAATGCTGTTTGCCCGCCCAATTGTACAATAACACCTTCTGGTTTTTCATGTTGGATGATGTCGTAAATATGTTCCCAAAAAACGGGTTCAAAATATAGTTTATCTGCAGTATCAAAATCGGTAGAAACCGTTTCAGGGTTGCAGTTAATCATAATAGTTTCATAACCACATTCCTTAGCAGCCAATACACCATGAACACAACAATAATCAAATTCGATACCTTGTCCGATTCTATTTGGTCCAGAACCCAATACGATTATTTTCTTTTTATCAGAAACTACAGATTCATTCTCAGCATAAGCCTTTCCGTTTTGGATGCTGTTATTCTCGAAAGTAGAGTAGTAGTAGGGAGTTTGAGCTTTAAATTCAGCAGCACAAGTATCTACTAATTTATAAACTCTATTAATATTGAGTTCTTGACGCTTGGTATACACTTCACTTTCTAAACAGTCTAGCATATGTGCAATTTGCCGATCACCATAACCTTTTTGTTTGGCTTCTAATAACAAATCACGTTGTAATGTGTCTAGGGTATATGTTGAAATCTCTTTTTCTAAGGCATATAATTCTTCATATTGTTTTAAGAACCACATATCAATTTTTGTAATTTCATGTATTCTACTCAATGGCATTCCCATTTGAATGGCATCATAAATTACAAAAACACGATCCCAACTTGGGTTGGTTAGTTTGTCAATAATTTGATTGTAATCTGTATAGCTTTTACCATCTGCCCCAAGTCCATTTCGCTTAATTTCAAGAGATTGCGTTGCTTTATGTAAAGCTTCCTGGAAGGACCTCCCAATACCCATCACTTCTCCAACCGATTTCATTTGTAAGCCAATTGTTCTGTCTGAACCTTCAAATTTATCAAAGTTCCAACGTGGAATTTTTACAATTACATAATCCAGCGTAGGTTCAAATAATGCTGAAGTAGTTTTTGTAATTTGGTTTTTCAATTCATCTAAATGATAACCAATAGCTAATTTTGTAGCCACTTTTGCAATAGGATATCCTGTTGCTTTTGAAGCTAAAGCGGATGAACGAGATACACGAGGATTAATTTCAATAGCGATAATATCTTCTTTCTCATCTGGACTTACCGCAAATTGCACATTACATCCACCAGAAAAGTCGCCAATAGAACGCATCATATGTATTGCCATATCTCGCATTCTTTGATAGGTAGAATCGCTCAATGTCATTGCAGGAGCTACTGTTATAGAGTCACCTGTGTGAATCCCCATCGGATCCATATTTTCTATCGTACAGATAATAACAACATTGTCATTTCTATCACGTAATAATTCTAATTCGTATTCTTTCCATCCTAACAAGGCTTTATCAATCAGTACTTCATGAATTGGAGAAGCTTCTAACCCTCTGCTTAATAAATCATCAAAATCTTCTTCATTATGTACAATTGACGCTCCATAGCCTCCCAAGGTAAATGAAGGCCTAATCACTAGCGGAAAACCATATTCTTGAGCAATTTCTTTTCCTTTTAAAAAGGATGTAGCCGTAGTAGAAGGAGCTTGTCCTATGCCAATTTCAATCATTAATTTTCTGAACTGTTCCCTGTCTTCAGTAATATTTATAGCATCTATATCTACACCTATTAGCTTTACATTAAAATCTTCCCAAATACCTTTGTCTTGTGCTTCTATACATAAATTTAATGCCGTTTGCCCACCCATAGTTGGTAGTACAGCATCAATATTAGGATGTTTTTTTAAGATCTCTATAATAGATTTTGAGGTTAACGGTTTTAAGTAAATATTATCAGCCAATGACGGATCGGTCATGATGGTAGCTGGGTTTGAATTGATTAAAGTAACTTCAATTCCTTCTTCTTTTAAAGAGCGAATAGATTGGCTACCTGAATAATCAAACTCACAGGCT
>CAYRZY010000295.1:0-3366 GCA_964428855.1 uncultured Flavobacteriaceae bacterium | reverse complement strand
TGAGGATGGAACTGGTAAAAGTGGTTTTTCTTGTGATTGGTATAATGGCTGTGATCCTTTAATGGTTTGTGCTGGATGTGAGATTCCATCAAAAACACCTAATGAAAATTTAAAATCTCTGTGCTCACCGGTAGCATGGGTAAATAGTAAATAATAATATAACAATGTTTAACTTAAAAAAAATAATTTCTGTACTAGCAATAAGTCTATTGCTACTTCAAACAGCCTGTTCACAAAAAATATATAAAGATGCAAAGCAGCCCATTGCAAATAGAGTAGACAATCTTGTAGCACAGATGACAGTTGAAGAAAAAGTAGCTCAATTGATGATGTCTAAAAATATAATGTGGGATAAAGCTGGAAATATCAAAACTGATGTTGCAAAAGAACATTTAGATAAAGGTATTGGTCTACTCTGGTTTGACCAATACTTAGAAGCAGAACGTATGGTAGAAATATATAATGCCAGTCAGAAATTCTTGCTAGAAGAATCTCGTTTAGGAATTCCAGCATTTGTTTTTGGAGAAGGTTTACACGGATTTTTAGCTCCAAAAACAACTATGTTTCCACAAGCAATTGCTATGGCAAGTACTTGGGATACTGCATTAATTGAAGACGTTTATACAGCTACAGCATTAGAAATGCGGAGCCGTGCTGCTAATATTGCTTTTACGCCTGTTATTGGTTTGGCTCGTGATCCGCGTTGGGGAAGAATGGATGAGACCTTTGGTGAAGATCCATTTTTAGTTGGTCACATGGGTGTTGCTGCCATTAACGGATTGCAAGGACGAAATGCTACAGTAATTGATAAGAATCATGTGGCTGTAACCGCCAAGCATTTTGTAGCACATAGTGTGCCACAAGATGGTACGAATCGTTCTCCTGCCCATGTTACAAAACATGCCTTATACGAACATTTCTTTTTGCCATTCGAAATGGCAGTAAAAAAAGCTGGAGCTAAATCTATTATGGCTACCTATCATGAAATTGACGGTACACCCATAGTTGGTAGTAAACATTTATTGACTGAAGTATTACGTAATGATTGGGGTTTTGACGGTATGATAACTTCAGATGCTGATGCTATCGATCATATGCACGCATTACATCATATAACAGCCAATAAAGCAGAATCTGCTAAAAAAGCCATTGAAGCTGGGGTAGATTTTGATTTGGCAATTTTTAAAAAAGAATATTGTTTTCAGACACTAGTGCCATTAGTAAAAAATGGAAAGGTGAAAAAGAAAACTTTAGATAGAGCGGTTTCTAAAGTATTGAAATTGAAATTTGAATTGGGTTTATTTGAAGATCCTTATATGGATGTAAAAAACGTGACTAAGGTAACGCATACACAAAAACATAGAGACCTCGCTCTTAAAACAGCCGAAAAAGCAATTATTTTACTTAAAAATAAAGACAATTTACTTCCTCTAGATATTTTAAAAATTAAAAAGTTGGCAGTTATTGGTGCTAATGCTACAGAATTACAGTTTGGTTCGTATTCAATGGATGAAAAATTTGGAGTTAGTATTCTAGAAGGTCTTAAGGCTTATGGCAACGGAAAATTCACTATTACCTACGCAGAAGGCTGTAGAATTACGAATGAAGTAGGGATGTGGAAACCTGAACGTAACGGAACATTACCAAGTCTTGAAGAAGATAAATTAGCTATTCAAAAGGCTGTTAAAGTTGTTGAAGATAATGATGCAGCCATTGTCGTGATAGGAGGGAATGAATTTACAGCTAGAGAAACATGGTCAGATAACCATTTGGGTGATAGAGACGATTTAAATTTAATAGGAAGTCAAAATGAAATGGTTCAAGAAATTTTAAAAACAGGTAAACCTGTAATTGTACTCTTGATTAATGGTCGACCATTAACAATAAACGAAATAGACGAAAAAGCTCCTGCAATTATTGAATGTTGGTTTTTAGGAGAAGAAACAGGTACAGCTGTTGCAAAAACACTTTTTGGAGAAGTAAATCCTGGTGGAAAATTACCGATAACGTTTCCACGTTCAGTAGGGCAATTGCCTTATTATTACAATCATCATCCTACAGATCATTTATATGCGTATCTTTTTAAGGAGAAAGGTCCATTATATCCTTTCGGATATGGTTTGTCGTATACAACATTTGCATATTCGAATTTAAAAATTACACCCGAAAAAGCAACTGCAGATCGAATAATAAAAGTAAGTGTTGATGTGAAAAACACAGGTAAAGTTAGTGGCGATGAAGTAGTTCAATTATATATTCGTGATGACATAAGTAGCGTAATTCGCCCTGTAAAAGAATTGAAAGGGTTTAAACGAATACCATTAAAAGCTGGAGAAATAAAAACCGTTACTTTTGAAATCAGCAGCGAAGAATTGCAATTTTATAATGAAGAAATGAAGCGTGTGGTAGAACCAGGTAAATTTATTATTATGGTTGGAGGTAATTCAGAAGATTTAATTAAAGGAGAACTAAATATAATCGAAAAATAATACATGAAATTAGACAGAGACCTATCAAAACACCACGAATTAATAAGCACTATGTTTCCAAAACTTTCTGCAAAAGAGATCTGGAAAAAATATAAGCTTACAGATGAGCAAGTTGCTTTTTTTAACGAATATGGGTATCTCTCAAATATTAAAATACTAGAAGATGTTCAGATTGAAAAACTTAGAAAAGAGCTTAAAGAGCTTACAGATCCATCACATCCAAAAAATGATTTGTTTTATGAATTTCATTCCAATCAGTCGGAAAATGTAGCAACCGCTATTTTTCATTCTTTAGGACATTGGCGAGTAACCAAAGGTTTTCATGATATTTTATGGAATCCGCGTTTTGTAGTTGCTGCTTCACAATTATTGGGTACAAAAGCAGTTCGTTTTTGGCACGATCAGCTGTTTTTAAAACCAGCACATCACGGTGGTGTGGTAGCTTGGCATCAAGATTATAGTTATTGGACGAGAACGACACCCATGCAACATTTAACGTGTTGGGTAGGGTTGGATAATGCTACGTCAGAAAACGGATGTTTAAATTATATTCCGAAAAGTCATAAATGGGACTTACTAGATACCATCAGTTTAACAGGTGATATGGATCGTATTAACACCTTGTTAAACGAAGAACAAAAGGCTGAATATGCTAAAAAAGTAGCCATTGAAATGCCTGCAGGTTATGGTACTTTTCACCATCCATTACTCATGCATGGTTCTTATGAAAACAAATCTGACATTCCGCGTAGAGCAGTCGTTTTAAATGTTTTTGCAGATGGAACAGTATCAAATTCTGATGAAGAAATGCTAAAAGGAGTGCCTACAATCAAAAAAGGTAAAAAGATGGATGGACAGTTTTATCCGCTATTATTTG
>CAYRZY010000294.1:0-3409 GCA_964428855.1 uncultured Flavobacteriaceae bacterium | reverse complement strand
ATGAAGTGGCAGGTATTCAAGTTCCGCCTTCATCAACGCAAACAGTTGGGGCTATTTTCAGATCATATTCACCAACTGTAGTAAAGGACAGATATTTTCCTAATTTATCAAGTCTAACTATGGGAGGTGCTACAACCTGGGAAGTGCTATCTAGTGTTTCAAGAACGATAGATTTTTCTTTAACTGTCAGAGATAATGTGGTAGGTGAAGGAGAGACGGCAGTAGATGATACTCAAATAACTATAAATGATGCGGCGGGTCCTTTTGTGGTGACTTCACAAAATACAATTGATGTGTCATGGACAGAAAATGATTCTGAAACTATTACTTGGGATGTTGCTGGTACAGATGCTAATGGAATAAATGAAAGTAATGTTAATATTTTAATGTCAACTGATGGAGGGTTGACTTTTCCTACAGTTTTGGCTTCTAATACGCCTAATGATGGTTCAGAGAGTATTATTGTACCGAATAGTCCTTCTCCAAATGTTAGGGTAATGGTTCAGGCGGTAGGTAATATTTTCTTTGCTATAAATACTGAAAATATTTCTATTGGATCTTTTGAAACTACCTGTGTAACCTATCAAGCTACTGATATTCCAAAAACTATTCCAGATGCCAATCCAAATGGAGCAGTGTCGATTATAAATGTAGCTGATGATTTTGTAGTTTCTGATGTGAATTTAGATCTAGACATGACACATTCTTGGTTGTGGGATCTGCAAATTTATTTAAAAGCTCCAAATGGTACAGAAGTGCTAATTTATGATAGGAGTTGTGGTTCTTCAGGTGTGCCAAGAAAAAATATCAACGCAATATTTGATGATGAGGCAACTGTTGCCGTGTGTAATAATAGTACGCCAGCAGTTTCAGGGCTTACAAAACCAATAAATTTATTGTCAGCTTTTAATGGCGGTTCTTCTCAGGGTGATTGGGTGTTGAGAGTGGTTGATAATTCAGCAGGAGATGTAGGTACAATAAATGGGTGGTCTTTAGAACTTTGTCAAGTCAACCAGACAAGTGCGATAGGTGATTTTTCATTCCGCGAACTTTCTATTTTCCCAAACCCTTTTAATGATATTGTAACTATTTCTTTAGAAACAGATACGCCTGATGATGTTTTAATTTCTTTATTTGATTTGCAAGGAAGGCAGATTATTCATCATAAATATACTAATCAGACCACTACTTTCATTGAGGAATTAAATTTGAGTAATTTAAGCTCAGGAGTTTATATTTTAAGCCTTCAAAAGGGGTTTTCTAAGACATCTAAAAAGATAATTAAATATTAATTTAGCAAAAACACACTTGTAAATTTTTCAAATTCATAATGATTTGTTAAAAAAAATTGTATTTTGCGACAATATTAATCCAAATAATAAAACATGATGTATAAATTTTTTACAGTTGTATTTACTTTGTTTATGAGTGCCACCATGTGGTCACAGACTGTTGTTACAGGTACGGTGACTGATGCTAAAAGTGGTGGTGTAATACCTGGAGTGAATATTAAAGTTAAAGGAAGAGCAATTGGTACTACTACCGATTTTGACGGAAATTACAATTTACAAGTTAAAGATGCTCCACCTTTTAAAGTAGCAATTTCTCTTTTAGGATATTTAACTCAAACCTTTGAGATTACAGAAAGCGGACAAAAAATAGATGTAGTTTTAGCAGAATCTGAAACTAATTTAGATGAAGTAGTAATTTCTGCTTCTAGAACTCCAGAGAGTATTAGAGAGTCTCCTGTAACTATTGAAAGAATGGATGTTAGAGCTATAAAGAATGCTACTGCACCTTCTTTTTATCAAAGTATAGCGAATTTAAAAGGAGTAGATGTGAATACAGGCAGTTTAACTTTCAATTCTGTTAATACTAGAGGTTTTGCAAGTTTTGCAAATACACGTTTTGTACAGTTGATTGACGGGATGGACAATGCATCACCTGCATTAAACTTTGTAATGGGTAATTTACTAGGCATGAGTGAGCTTGATGTTAAAAGTGTTGAATTGTTACCAGGAGCTTCATCTGCATTGTATGGGGCAAATGCTTTTAATGGTATTTTATTTATGACGAGTAGAAGCCCTTTTGATGATCCAGGTATTAGTGCTTATGTAAAAACAGGGTTGACAATGCAAGATGAGGCTGGTGATAATCAGTTTTATGATGTTGGCGTACGTGCAGCCTATACTTTTAGTGAAAAATTTGCAGCTAAAGGTTCTCTTTCATACATGAAAGGTACAGATTGGTTTGCGGTTGATGATAATCAATATACTAGAACCACTATTGGTAAGCAAGATGCTATTACGTCATTTAGTTCATCTAGACTAGCTCATGATGGATTGAATATTTATGGTGATGAGATACAAGTGAATGTTAATGATGTAGCACAACAATTGGAAGCTGGAGGATTAATTCCGGCAGGAGCCAGTGCATTGGTGCCAAAAGACGTTGTTGGAATGACAGGTTATAGAGAACAAGATTTAACTGATTATGAAGCAAGAAGCGTGAAATTTGATGGTTCATTAAATTGGAGGCCTTTGGCAAATGATTTAGAAGTAATTTGGAACTCAAGAGTTGGTGTAGGTAATACAATATATCAAGGTGCAAATAGATACGCTTTAACAAATTTTATAATGCAACAACATAAACTTGAAATTAGAAATGATAATTTCTTTTTAAGAGGATATGTTACACTAGAAGATGCTGGCGATACTTATGATATGCGTTTTACAGGTATTAATATGAATAAAGTTTTTGCAAGTCAATGGTTTGGAACTTATGCAGGAGCCTATGTTCAAGGTGCTGGACAAATATTAGGTGGAGGTGGTAATCCATCAGATCCTGCTGTTCAAGCTCAATTACATGCTGCAGCAAGACAATTTGCAGACGCTAATGTTACACCTCAACCTGGCACACCAGAATTTAAAGCACTTTTTGATAAAGTAACGAATGATTCAAGTATAACTACAGGGTCGAAATTTATTGATGAAACATCAATGAAAGTTGGTGAAGGGAATTATAATTTCTCTAGTTTATTAAATGATGTGGTTGATTTACAGGTAGGTGGTTCGTACAGACAATATTCATTAAACTCTGCAGGTACCATCTTTACAGATTATGATGGAGCAATTAAATATAATGAGTATGGTGCATATCTACAAGCAAGTAAGAAGTTTGCAGATGAAAGGTTGAAATTAACAGCTTCTTTCCGTTATGATAAAAATGAATATTTTGATGGAAATATTTCACCAAGAGCATCTATAGTATATTCTGCTGGTGAAAATAAGCAGCATAACTTTAGAGCATCTTATCAAACAGGATTTAGAAATCCAGATACGCAATCTTTATTTATAGGGTTTGATGTAGGTAGAGCAACATTAGTTGGTTCTTCACCTGATAATTTAGA
>CAYRZY010000293.1:0-3413 GCA_964428855.1 uncultured Flavobacteriaceae bacterium | reverse complement strand
ATTCATGGTATTCCTGCTGCTCATAATGAATTGTCAAGAAATGAAAAGGGACAATGTAAGTTTATGGGCTATATAATTGAGTTTGGAGGTTTTGCCATTTATCATAGTGGCGATACGCTCTGGCATGATGAAATTATCACTGCATTAAAACCTTTTACTATTGACTTGGCTATTTTACCAATTAACGGAAATAGACCCGAAAGAAGAGTCGCTGGCAACCTAGAGGCAAAAGAAGCGGTTGTAATGGCAAAGAAAATTGGTGCAAAAATGGTATTTCCTTGTCATTATCACTTATTTGAATTTAATACCGTAGAACCTGATGAATTTATTGCAGAAGCAACATTACAAAAGCAGCCTTTTAAAGTTATGCAAATAGGAGAGAAGTGGGAGATGTAATCTAACGAACTCTTGAAAAATGTAATTGATATAATAAATTAAATCTTTTTCAAAAAAATAGAATGATAAAGCTAATAGAACAAGCAACTAATTTTCAAGAAAGAATAGCTATTAAAAGTAATGCTACGAAGTATACATACAAGCAACTTCTAGATACTTCTAAAAACATAGCCTTCAATTTATTAAATGGCGAAAAAGACCTAAACGAAGCTCGAATAGCTTTTCTTATACCAGCAAGTTTTGAATATGTTTGTATGCAATGGGCAATTTGGCAAGCTGGAGGCATAGCAGTACCTCTTTGTGAAAAACACCCAACATCTTCTATAAAATATGTGATTGACGACACAAAAGCCTCAACAATTATATATGTGAAAGAATTTGAAAGCTTACTCGCTCCCTTGTTTGACACGCCTAACATTAAATTTATGGCATTAAAAGAATTTGAGGAACAAGAAGGAGAGCTCCCAAATATAGATTCTGTACGAAGAGCGATGATTTTATATACTAGTGGCACAACGGGCTCACCAAAAGGAGTTGTGACTACGCATGCAAATATTGAATCTCAAATTACGGCTTTAACTACTTCATGGGAGTGGGATAAAGACGATCATATTTTGAATGTGCTTCCAATGCATCATGTGCACGGTATAATTAATATTTTAAGCTGTGCTTTATGGAGTGGAGCTTGTTGTGAGTTTCTTCCGAAATTTAATACCGAAACTATTTTTGATATCTTTTGTGATAAGAAAGTGAATCTATTTATGGCGGTACCTACCATTTATTTTAAATTGATTACACAATGGAATGCATTTTCTGTTGAAGAACAAGAACGCACCTCTAAACATTTAAAAAATTTCCGATTGATGGTTTCAGGATCGGCTGCACTACCCATTAGTGTTCTAGAAGAATGGAAAGGCATTAGCGGACATACCTTGTTAGAGCGTTATGGAATGACCGAAATGGGTATGGCGATTAGTAATCCCTATAATGAAGAACGGAAACCAGGGCATATAGGTCAGGCGTTATACGGAGTTATTGTTAGATTAGCTGATGAAAACGACAAAGAGGTAATTGAAGGAACTCAGGGAGAAATTCAAATAAAAGGACCTAATATTTTTAAAGAATATTGGAATAAACCTAAAGAAACCGCTGAGACATTTACAAAAGAAGGATGGTTTAAAACAGGAGATATTGCTGTTTATGAAAATGGGTATTATAAAATATTGGGAAGAAATTCAGTTGATATTATCAAATCTGGCGGATATAAAATTTCAGCCTTAGAAATTGAAGAAGTCTTACGGACACATCCAAAAATTAAAGATTGTGCTGTTGTGGGTATTCCCGATTTAGAATGGGGCGAAATTATTGGAGCAAGCTTAATTTTAAAAACTTCTGAATTTAACCTTGAAGAACTAAAAACTTGGCTTAAAGAAAAATTACCAGCGTATAAGTCGCCAAGAAAGTATATTATACAAGATGATTTACCTAGAAATGTCATGGGAAAAGTCACTAAAAACGAATTAAAAAAAATATTAACCGCTTAATTATATCCTCATGAAAATTTATGGAGTAGCACTATTAGCAGCTTGTTTCCTTGTCGGAAAGTTATTGGGAAATCTGTTGGGAGCCCTGATAAATATTAATAGTGATATTGGTGGCGTTGGTTTTGCTATGGTCTTACTAATAATGTCTAGTGCCTATATGCGAAAAAAAGGATGGCTGGTTCAAGAATCTGAAAAAGGGATCTTATTTTGGAATTCCATGTATATTCCTATAATTGTTGCTATGGCTGCAACTCTAAATGTTAATGCCGCTATTTCTGGAGGTTATGTTGCCGTATTTGCAGGAATTGCAGTAACCGTAGTTTGTTTTATGTTGGTGCCTGTAATCTCTAAAATTGGCAGGAAAGAAGAATCTGAAACTCTAAATTAGGAGCAAATGGAAATTATTGAAAAAATAATAAGTAAAAACGGACTGGTATTCGCCTTTCTTTTTGTGGGATTCATTATGTTATTTTCATTTTGGATTTCTAAAAAAGTAACCCGAAATAAAATCCCTGGTGTTGCTATTGCAATTCTTATCGGATTAGGATTGGCATCTTTAGGTGGTAAAAAAGGTATTTCAGATATTCCTTTATTCGCAGGTATGGCTTTACTCGGAGGCTCTATGTTAAGAGATTTTGCTGTTGTATCTACAGCTATGGGGGCTGATCTTAACAAGATAAAACATGCAGGATTGGCTGGAGCAATTTCCTTATTGGTGGGTTTGCTAGTCTCTTTTATTATCGGAGTCCTAATTGCCTTTCTTTTGGGGTATACCGATGCTGAAAGTTTGGCAACCATTGGTGCTGGTGCATGTACGTATATTGTTGGCCCAGTAACAGGTTCTGCCTTAGGTGTCAGTTCAGATGTGATTGCTATAAGTGTTGCTACTGGTGTTGTTAAAACGGTATTAGTTACTATTGGAACGCCCTTAATTGCAAAAAAAATTCAATTGGACAATCCGCATTCAGCCATTGTCTTTGGAGGCTTACTTGGGACGACTAGTGGTGTTGCAGCAGGTCTTGCAGCTACCGATCCTAAACTAGTTCCTTACGGAGCACTTACAGCAACCTTCTATACAGGTTTGGGTTGCTTACTTTGTCCTTCTATATTTTATCTTATCCTAAAGCTTGTTGTTTTGTAGACTCTTCTTGATAATAAACGTCAAAAACATAAAGAATTATGTCTATATTTGGCTCGATAATACTAGGGTTCTTGTATTTTTTCAACTTAATCAACAGAAATGAAGACGTTTTTAATAGTATTATTAGTCGCAATTTTTAGCGTTAATTCCTTTTCTCAAGAGGTAAAAAAAGCACTACCAAAGCTTGAAATTGGAGGTGCACTACGTTTTAACTATAATTTATCATCTTGGAAGCCTGGGCAAAAATCTCGTGGAGGAGATTTCGGTTTTGACTTGTTTCGCATCAACGTCAAGGCAGAAAAGAAAAAAGTAAAGCTTAATGTAGAATACCG
>CAYRZY010000292.1:0-3472 GCA_964428855.1 uncultured Flavobacteriaceae bacterium | reverse complement strand
AACTTGCTTGCGTAGGTTCAACAAATCCACTTTTAAAACCATCTAATACAAATTGAGTAAACAGTCTGCTGTTTTTATTCAGTCTTAAAAGGTATGGATTAGGCCCTCCTTTTTGTTTTTTTTGTTTCTCTTTTTTTATTTCTTCTCTTTTTAAAAAAGCATTAAAATCAGCAGTAGCTTTATTTTTCAAAGACTTGTACTTTTTTACATCAATAATAGAGAGCTTAAAAGCTCTATATAATAGAGCAAATGAACTAACGCCTAGTAGTTTTGCAGTGCTAAAAACTTCTTTAGAATTGTCAAATGTCTTAGAATCTAAATTAAAAATTAATTCTTTAGGCATTAAAATATTTGCAGCAACTTCATTACTGAATATTTCAACAGGATGTGTTTTTGAATTTGTTTGCTCAAATTCAATCTCGTTGGAGATTCCTGTCTCAGAAATCCATAAGTGTGCTATTTCATGAATTAATGTAAAAAGTTGTGGTGCAGCCCAGTCTTTAGAATTTACAAAAACAAAAGGAGCATATGGATCGGCAATTGCAAAGCCCTGAACTTCATTTTTGTCAAGAGTTAGCCTTGAGTGTATAAAGCTAGTTCTAGAGATATATATTCCATTGAGTTCAGCTTTATTAACCCATTCCTTGATAGGAGTAGTTTCTGTATAGTTACTTGGATTAATATTTAAAGTTGACAATATGTCTTTTGCTACCATTTCAGGAGAATCACTTATCGTGTATTTACCAATAAAAGGTAGTTTCTCTTCACCATTTTCTTTAAGAACATCACTAAGCCATGCTTGTTTTTGCTGAATTTCTCGAATAATAAAAATCGAACCAGTAGTTAGTTTAATTGAGTCCGATTTTCTAAAATCTTGTAGAGGGTGAAAATCTTTAGGAATTTCGGGTAGGAAGAATAATGCAAATGGTCTCTTGTAAATTTTTGCTAGTTTCTCTGCTTGTTTGATAGTTGGCTGACTAACTCCAGATTCCCACTCTTCTAGTATTTCAATAGATTTGCTAATTTTCGAAGCAGCAATATCTATAGGCATTCTAGCAGATTCTCTAGCCCAAGTTAAAATCTTTGGTGTTATGTATGCTTTTTCTGCCACAATTCTCTTTTTAATGCAAAGTTACGGATTATTCTTAATTTTAGAAGTGTTTTATATAATGACCGTTTACGTACATATAAAACCACCAAAAAATGTATAGCTTAGTACGCCCGTTTATTATTCCCTTCATAAAAGTTGATAAATGCTCGGTTTACCACTTTTGTACCACCTATGGTTGGGTAGTTACCTGTAAAATACCAATCGCCAGCATTTTTAGGGCAAGCTTTGTGTAAATTTTCAATCGATTGAAAAATAACTTCTATATCAGCATTGATAGCTTCTGTTTTTAGCATTTGTGCAATTTTGTCAGAAATTTGTTCTGCTGTAAAAGGTTTGTACATTGCTTGTACATAATTTTCTAATTGTTCTTCTTTTACATTTTCTTGCTGTTTACACAGTTTATATATTTCATCAATAATAGGATATTGATCGGTTTCTTTAAGGAGTTCTAAGGCTGCTCTAAAAGCAATAAATTCTTCTAGTTTTGCCATATCTATCCCATAACAATCAGGATAACGTATTTGCGGAGCTGAAGAAACAACAATAATTTTTTTAGGCCCTAAGCGGTCTAATATTTTGATAATACTTTTCTTTAAGGTAGTACCCCGTACAATACTATCATCAATAACCACTAAATTATCGGTAGGTTTTACAACGCCATAGGTAACATCATAAATATGTGCTACCAAATCATCTCTACTATTATCGTCTGCAATAAAGGTTCTTAATTTTGCATCTTTAATAGCAATCTTTTCAACACGCGGTCTTTCTGAAAGAATTTCTGTCATTTCTTTGGCGGACAGACTGCGTTTTCCTTTTAACAAACGCTCTAATTTATGCTGATTTAAATAATCTTCGGCAGCTTCTGAAATTCCATAAAAAGAAGTTTCTGCGGTGTTTGGTATATAGGTAAAAACGGTATTTTTAATATCATTTTCTATATGTTTCAATACGGTAGGGAAGATTAGTTTTCCTAAATTCTTACGTTCAATGTAAATTTCGGCATCTGACCCTCTAGAAAAATAGATTCGCTCAAAAGAACACGCCTTATCAGGCAATTGTTCCATTATCTGCTCAACAGCTGTTGTTCCGTCTTTTTTAATGATTAAGGCATGAGCTCTTTCTAGCTCTTTAATATCCTCAAAATCAACATTAAAAGTGGTTTGTATCACAGGTCTTTCTGAGGCAACTACCACCACTTCATCATCTTGATAATAATAAGCAGGTCTGATACCAGAAGGATCTCGTAACACAAAAGCATCACCATGACCCACCAAACCAGCCATAGCATAGCCACCATCCCAATTTCTTGAAGCACGGTGTAGTATTCGTTTCAAGTTTAGTTCCTTTTCAATAACCGAAGATGCACCTTTTTTATCAATGCCTTTTTCCTTGCATTGCTGATAAATATCTAATACTTCATCGTCTAAAAAATGTCCGATTTTTTCCATAATAGTAACGGTATCGGTATTTTCTTTAGGGTGCTGTCCGAGTTCTATCAACTCTTCTAAAAGCTCGTTAGAATTGGTCATATTAAAATTACCAGCAACAATTAAATTTTTATGCCTCCAATTGTTTTGGCGTAAAAACGGATGTACACTTTCTATACTATTCTTACCAAAAGTACCATAACGCACATGTCCTAAAAAGATATTACCTACATAAGGCATATTGTTTAATTGCCAATCTACATCTGTCTTTTTAGTTGGATTTTTTTCAAGAAGATCATTCAACCTACCATTAATCTGAGCAAAAATATCTTGAATAGGTGCTTGTTCATTTGAACGCACTCGGCTGATATATCTTGTGCCAGGTTTTACATCAAATTTTATACTGGCAAAACCCGCACCGTCTTGTCCGCGATTATGTTGCTTTTCCATCAATAGATACATTTTATTGATTCCGTAGAAAGAAGTTCCGTACTTTTTTTGATAAAACTCTAGTGGTTTTAAGAGTCTTACTAAGGCAATTCCGCATTCGTGTTTAATAGCGTCACTCATAATTTTTGGTAAAAAAAAACCCGCAACAAAATTGCGGGAGGTTATATTATTCTAGTTCAATTTCAAATTGAGTCAATTCTTTAAATTGATGTAAGCGTTGTAAAACTTCATCTTTGGTTAAGTTTTGCATTCTTTCGGTTCCGAATTTTTCTACACAAAAGGATGCAAGGTTTGATCCGTAAATCACAGCATTTTTCATGTTGTTAAATGAAATATCTTCTGTTTTAGCAATATATCCTGCAAAACCACCTGCAAAAGTATCACCTGCACCTGTTGGATCAAAGACTGAAGCCAATGGTAAGGCGGGTGCATAAAACATTTTTCCTTCATTTACCAACAAAGCACCGTGTTCTCCTTTTTT
>CAYRZY010000291.1:0-3473 GCA_964428855.1 uncultured Flavobacteriaceae bacterium | reverse complement strand
GCCTTTTCTCCTTGTAAGAACACTTGAATACTTTCACCTTCTATAATGACCTGTGTAATTATTCTGATAAAAAATATACTTATTAGTGTAAAAATAACTCCTCCCAAAGCGCCAATTAACAAACGATATTTGGTATATTTTTCCCATTTTACTTTATGGTTTAAATAATCAAACCAATAACCATTAACAAAGGTTAGTATTATAGAATACAGTTGATAATAACCAAAACTTATCAATAGGTTTATATTATAAGAAATACTACCTCCATTAAGAATTTCCAAGCCAAAAAATATGAGGAATATAATAGTCCCTATAATTAAGCCAATAAATATCGTTTTAATAAAATTTGTCATTTTCTTTGTTACTTTGATTTGTCAAAATTCAATAGTTAAATCTAATGATTTATTTTAAACTGCAACTTTAATTATAATAGTCTCTTTTTAGTTTCCACAACTTTTAAGTATTTCTACTACTCTTTCTTTTCCCCAATTAGGATGCAATCTTGATACAGGTTTAAACGCATCATATAAAGCTATAGATTCCTTTAATCTTTTACAAAAAGGTGTTAAGTCTTGCTTAAAAAATCGTGCTCCTCCCATTTCAAAATCGGCTAAACCGCTAACCGCTCTCGGGTTTTTAGCATCTAATGCTATTGCCTTTTGATATAACTGGGTAGTTTCTGCAGATAAACTTGCGCCATACACCATAGGGTTTGATGCTATTTTAGCCACATTAATCAAGCCTTTTAATACATAAATTTCTGAATTATCAGGTGATATGGTAGCTGCTTTATCGGCAAAATTTGTTGCAATTTTTAGCTGTGCTTCTATGGCTACATTATCTTTCATACCAAAGGTAGTTCTGGTTTTTAATAAAGCCAAATTATAATAGGGTAACCATTCTTTTGGCTCAGCATTGCCAATACGTTCAAATAGATTTGCTGCTTCATCCATTTTATTTTCTTGCATCAAAGCAAAAGCTTGTTGCATACTTTGTTCAAATTTAGTTTGAGAAAAAGATACTAATGATACTAAGTAAATCAAAAGTGTTAATACGAGTCTAATCATGATATTATGGTTTTAAATTATAGTTCAAAAGTCGTTTTAAATTGTAAAACATAAAATTTATACTCACTCAATTGTCGTTTTTTAAGGATGAGTCGTTATCAATCTATCTATTGCCTTAATCACTTTATTGGTTTCCAATTTTAATGCTTCTAGATGTGCACCCTTATACACTAAAAAAGTTTTAGGTTCTTGAGCATTATTAAATACTAATTCCGCCTGTTGTATAGGAATTTCATCTTCATTGCTATGAATAAATAAAGTAGGTACCTCTTTAATATCCTTAATGTCTTCAATAGCCGAATATGGAGAGGTAACATATTGTTTAATCACAGCATGTTGTTCTTTTGGTGCAGAGAGTAAGGCAACTTCTGTAAAAGAAGCAAATCCTCCATCTAGTATCAATCCACTTATTTCTTTTTGATATGTTTTTGCAAAATGAGTTGCTATTTGACATCCCATAGAAGCACCGTACACAATTAATTTGGTGTTTTTAATTGCTTCAATTTTCTTGAATTCATCAAATACCACATTGACATCAGATGCAATATTTATATGTGTTGGTTTTCCTGTTGACTTTCCATATCCTCTAAAATCAACTGCAAAAACATGATATCCATTTTTCACCAAAGGTTCTATCATATACATATATCTGGAAATATTGCCACCTGCTCCATGAAAAAACAGGATAGTCCCTTTCGGCTCATTCTTCGTTTTAAAAAAAACACTGTGTAAAGTATCGGTGTCAACTGGAATAAAATAATCTGTATGCGTTATCTTAATTGAATCTATTTTTTTACTTGGAAAATAAAATCTTTCGTCAAATTGTGCAAAAGTTATTGTGCTAAATCCTAAAAAGATAATTACTATAGATAATTGTATTGATTTCATTTTTTTGATTTTAAATTATGGTTCAAAAGTCATTCAAAATGATTGTGAATAAAATTTATAGTAGCTGAATTGTTATTTTTTATGGATGAATCGTTCCTACCAACAAGATTCCCTAAGAAAAAGGAGTAAATTATAAATTAGCAAATTCAGCTTTCACAATAAAAAAGATTACCTTAGTTCCAGTTTTTTACGCCTACTGAAAGGCAATGCAACAAAGTCAATATCATAAAAACTACTCCTTTAAATCAACGCTTATGACTCAATTAAAATTAGGATTCACATTTCTACTTCTATTCACATTTTTATCAACAAACATACTACTTGCGCAAATTTCTTCAAACGAAATCAATCAACTTGTAGAGCAAAGTATGAAACAATTTAATGTTGCTGGGGTAGCCGTGGGTATTGTAAAAGATGGTAAAATTATTCATAATAAAGGTTATGGTATAAAATCAGTAATCACCAAAGAAAAAGTAAATGAACATACTTTATTTGCCATCGCATCAAATAGTAAGGCATTTACAACAACAGCACTTGCCTTGTTAGTTGAGGAAGGTAAAATAGATTGGTTAGATAAAGTCGTGGATCATATTCCTGAATTTAAAATGTATAATGCCTATGTTACAGAAAATTTTAATATTCAAGATTTACTGACACATCGCAGTGGTTTAGGGCTTGGCATTGGCGATTTGATGTTATTTCCTGACGGTTCTAATTTCACAATAAATGATTTACTTTCAAGCTTTCAATATTTTAAACCAGAGTCTGCCTTTAGAACTAAATTTGATTATGATAACTTATTGTATTTAGTTGCAGGTGAACTGATTGTTAGAAAGAGCGGAATGTCATGGGAGCAATTCATTAAAACTCGTATTATGAATCCTTTACACATGGACAATTCATTTCCTTCTTTAGCAGATATTGATGATAAAAGTAATTTAGCATCACCTCATAGTACAGTAGATGGTAAGCTAAATAAACTACCAGATTTTAAAGAAATGATTAATGGGGCAGCCGGAGGTATCTATTCAAATGTAGACGATATCTGTAACTGGATGTTGGTACATTTAAATAAAGGAAAATATGGTGAAAAACTAGAAAAAGAACTCTTTTCAGAAGCAAGTCAACATGAAATGTGGAAAATTCATACTACGCTAGATGTAAATCGAAACCCTCGTTATAATTCACATTTTTCTGGTTATGGATTGGGTTGGGGATTATCTGATATTAAAGGAAATATGAGTGTCTCTCACACTGGTGGCTTACCCGGTATGCTTTCTAGAACTGTGATGATTCCTGATTTAAATTTAGGAGTTATCATTTTAACCAATACCTCGGATGGAGGAGCCAGTGTTTTTGGAGCGGTTTCAAGAACCATCGTTGATAGTTATTTAGGTCTTGATGATTATAAGTGGGTGGAAAAATATGCTAATTATTTTCAAAAACGAGCAAAAGATGGTGATTTGATAACAATGAAGGTGTGGGAAACCGTAGCATCTGCAAATAGCAGTCATATCA
>CAYRZY010000290.1:0-3475 GCA_964428855.1 uncultured Flavobacteriaceae bacterium | reverse complement strand
ATTTTAAACTAATCGATAATCAAGCAGATACTCTGAATCGATTAAATAGGAGAACTGAAAAGTCTGAAAATTTGACTTCTCAATATACCGACAAATCATTTCGCGGAATTATAAATGGAAACGAATTTAAACTAATCTCATCTGCAATTGGAAAAGGAGCATTTTGTGTTATGACTGGAGCAATTGAATCTAAGAAAGGAATCGTGAAAATTGAGATACATAAAGTATTTAGGGTTTTATTGAGCATTTTTCTTTTGTTTCAATAATTGGCTTTGTTGCAATTACTGTTAGTGGAACGAAGGAATTTTCTCCTATTCTCATTTTAGTTACAATCGTACAAGTTTTAATAATAAGATATGCTTTTATTGGGCTTGCTTTTAAATATTTATCAATGAAAAGTCTCAATAGATTGCGTAATGTTTTAGATTTTGAATGGACAAAAAACTAGGCATAAGGCTAAACCAAAAATGCAAACCCGAAATCACTCCCTTATCAAAGGCATCGTTGAACATCTTAACAAGCCCTCTTGTTTAGCAATTTCTGCATATGGTATATCTTCAACTGTAAAACCTTGAGTACGTAACCATGCATTTAACCTTGTAAAATTACGCTCAGAAACTACAACTTTTTCAGAAATAGAAAACACATTACTATTCATAGTATACATTTCTTCTTTAGTAATCTCGAATATATTTTCTTTTCCGAAATAATTGACCAACCAATTGTATTCATCCTCTACTAAGAATCCGTTTTTATGAAGGATTGCTTTATCTTTACCAATAGGCTGAAAACAGCAATCTAAGTGTAAGGCATTCTCTTTTGCATTGGTATTTGACTTTCGCAATTCAAAAGATTTTACAATTTTAGTTGGAAATAATTTTCTTAAAAAAGTTACTGCCTCCTTATTGGTACGTGCTGTGATAAAATTAGCATAATCACTACCTGTATATGTACCCACAAAAATATAATCGTTCCAAGGCATTACATCTCCTCCTTCAACATGTACTTCTTCTGGCGGGATAATTATATTCTCATTCGGAATTTGCTCCAACAAATAATCGATAGCATCTACTTCTTTTAATCTATCAGGTAATATATTTGATTCTATTATTTTATCCTGAATGACAAAAGTAATGTCTCTAGCAAAAATCTGATTGACATTCTCTAATACTTTTGGGCGATATACTATGACCTTATATTTTTCCAAAACTTGTGCAAAAGCATCCATTTCAAGTATCATATCTTCTTCTTTCGGATAGGTCCCCGCTAAGATATGCTCTCTTGATTTAGGATCGTAAGCTTCTTCAAATGATGGAATTGGCCCATTACTTTTGGCTGTACCTAACAAAACAGCTTTCAAGGTTGAAGTCTCGTTTTGTATATTTAGTTTTAGCATGTTAATTCTGTGAAAATTTGAAGGTAAAAATACACTATAAAATGAATAACGCTTCATAATTTTAAAACTATGAAGCGTTATTTTTAGTTTGTTAATTCTTATCTTTTATCCAAAGGCTTAAATGCTCTTTCTGTTTCACCAATATATAACTGACGTGGACGACCGATTGGCTCTTTACGCAAACGCATTTCTCTCCATTGAGCAATCCATCCTGGTAAACGACCAATAGCAAACATTACCGTAAACATTTCTACTGGTATACCCAAGGCACGATAAATAATCCCTGAATAGAAATCTACATTTGGGAATAATTTTCTGTCCACAAAATAAGGGTCACTTAAAGCAACTTCTTCTAAATGTTTAGCCACTTTTAATAAAGGGTCATTAACATCTAACTCTTTCAAAACAGCATCCGCACTTTTTTTGATAATTAATGCTCTAGGGTCAAAGTTTTTATAAACACGATGCCCGAAGCCCATTAAACGGAAAGGGTCACTCTTGTCTTTTGCTTTATTGATGAATTTATCAACATCGCCTCCATCAGCAATAATTGCTTCTAACATTTCAATTACTGCTTGATTTGCACCTCCGTGTAAAGGTCCCCAAAGTGCAGAGACTCCCGCAGAGATTGAAGCAAACAAACCTGCATGTGATGACCCTACAATACGCACTGTAGAAGTTGAACAGTTTTGTTCATGATCAACATGTAGAATAAGTAAATTATCTAAAGCTTCAGCAATTACTTTGTTTGTTTTATAACGTTCATTTCGATTGGTAAACATCATTTGTAAAATGTTTTCTATAAAATCAAAATCGTCATGAGCATAATTCATTGGTTTTCCTAAATTTTTACTATGTGCCCAAGCAGCAATTACAGGAATCTTTGCCAAGGTTTTACAAATAGCCTGATATACACCTTCTTCATTATTTATATCAACAGAACGCGGATTAAAAGCCGTCAAAGCTCCTGTTAATGAAGAAAGAATCCCCATAGGATGAGCATTTTTAGGAAAGCCATCCAAAATATCTTTCATTTCTTCATTAAGCATCGTATGTGACTTAATGGTTTTTTCAAACTTTTCCAACTCTTTTTTCGAAGGTAACTCTCCAAAAATCACCAAATAGGCTACTTCTAAAAAACTTGCTTCTTCAGCCAATTCTTCAATAGGATACCCTCTATAACGTAATATCCCTTTTTCACCATCTAAAAATGTAATCGCACTTTCACATGAGCCTGTATTTTTATAACCAGGATCAAGTGTTATAACACCACCTGTTACTGCACGAAGTGATTTTAAATTGATTGCAATTTCATTTTCTGTACCCTTAACTAACGGAAACTCATATTTTTTTCCGTCAATTTCTAACGTTGCTATATCTGACATATTCTTTTGTAAATTATATTAAAAATTGAATAACGCCAATTTACGAAAATTAGTGTTATTTTTTATCAAAATCTAAGCATTTTCAAAAATAAAAAAGCGACTACACACTGTAGTCGCTTTGGATAAATTCAATAGTTAGAATTTTAATTTATTTTAAACGCTTTTTCTTGAGGAAAATAAGCTACTTCGCCTAATTCTTCTTCAATACGCAATAATTGATTGTATTTTGCCATTCTATCAGATCTTGAAGCTGAACCTGTTTTGATTTGACCACAGTTTAATGCTACTGCTAAATCTGCAATAGTATTGTCTTCTGTCTCACCTGAACGATGACTCATCACTGAAGTAAAACCTGCATTATGTGCCATATTTACCGCAGCAATAGTTTCTGTAAGTGTACCTATCTGATTTACTTTAATCAATATAGAATTGGCAATTCCTTCTTTTATTCCTCTTGATAAACGCTCAACATTAGTTACATATAAATCATCACCAACCAATTGTGTTTTGTCTCCGATTTTTTCAGTTAATAATTTCCAACCATCCCAATCGTTTTCATCCATTCCATCTTCTATTGAAATGATAGGATAATTTCTAGAAAGCTCCGCTAAATACTCAGCTTGCTCTTCAGAAGTCCTAATCGCTCCTTTTTCACCTTCAAATTTGGTGTAATCATATTTACCATCTACATAAA
>CAYRZY010000289.1:0-3498 GCA_964428855.1 uncultured Flavobacteriaceae bacterium | reverse complement strand
TGGATTACAAAACGCACATCTGGTTTGTCAATACCCATCCCAAAAGTAATCGTAGCAACGACAACATCAATATCTTCCATAATGAACATATCTTGATGTCTAGCTCTAGTCTTAGCATCTAAGCCTGCATGATAAGGTACTGCCTTGATATCATTCACTTGTAATACTTGAGCTATTTCAGAAACTTTCTTTCTACTCAAACAATAAATAATACCTGACTTTCCTTTATAACCTCTAACAAACCTGATAATATCTTTTTCAATATCCTTTGTTTTGGGTCTCACTTCATAAAACAGATTTGGCCTATTAAATGACGCTTTATAAGTTGTAGCATCAGTCATGCCTAAATTCTTCAAAATATCTTCTTGAACTTTAGGTGTAGCTGTAGCGGTCAACCCTATAATTGGCACATCATCTATCCGTAAAATAATACTCTTTAAATTTCTATATTCTGGCCTAAAATCATGTCCCCATTCTGAAATACAATGTGCTTCATCAATAGCAACAAAAGATATTTTTTGAGTTTTCAAAAAGTCTACATACTCATCTTTTGCTAAAGATTCTGGAGCTACATATAATAATTTTGTAATACCATTAGTAATATCTTCTTTAACCCTAGCGATTTCGCCTTTATTTAACGATGAGTTTAAAACATGTGCAATACCTTCATTGGTAGAAATACCGCGTATGGCATCTACTTGATTTTTCATCAATGCAATTAAAGGTGATACTACTATTGCAGTACCTTCTTGAATTAAGGCTGGTAATTGATAACATAAAGATTTACCTCCGCCCGTAGGCATAATAACAAAAGTATCTTCTTTATTCATGATACTTGTAATAACCTGTTCTTGTAAGCCTTTAAATTGATTGAAACCGAAATACTTCTTTAAGGATTCTTGTAAGTTTAAATTTGTCACTCTGATTTATTATTTATCTAGAATTTTAGATACATTTGCAACTAAAGATACTACTTTATTTTTAATTCTTAAATTTTTTATTTTTTTTGATGCAGAACACTAAGAAAAATATTTTAGAAATCGCCAAGCAAACTATATCTATCGAAAGCGAAGCGATAGCGAATTTAATAAATTTTTTAAACAAAGATTTTGAAAATGCAATAAATTTTATTTTAAATTCTAAAGGCAGAATTATTGTCACTGGAATTGGGAAAAGTGCAAATATTGCCTCAAAAATTGTTGCTACTTTAAATTCTACGGGTACACCTTCTATATTTATGCATGCTGCTGATGCCATTCATGGCGATTTAGGCATCGTACAAAAAGAGGATGTCGTTATTTGTATTTCTAAAAGCGGCAATACTCCTGAAATAAAAGTATTGCTCCCTTTAATTAAAGATTCTCATAACAAAATTATTGCCATTACGGGCAATTTAGAATCGTATTTGGCTGAGCAAGCCGATTTCGTTCTAAATGCAACTGTAGCACAAGAAGCCTGTCCTAATAATTTAGCTCCAACCACTAGCACAACAGCTCAATTGGTTATGGGCGATGCCTTAGCTGTTTGTTTATTAGAAATGAGGGGATTTGATAGTAAGGATTTTGCAAAATATCATCCTGGAGGAACCTTAGGCAAACGATTATATCTTCGTGTCAATGACTTGGTACAAAACAATCCCATTCCGCAAGTAAAACCTAGTGATACTATCTCAGATGTAATTATTGAAATCTCAGAAAAACGCTTAGGAGCTACTGCTGTTATTGAAAACAATAAAATTGCAGGTGTCATTACTGACGGAGACATTAGAAGAATGTTAAAAAACAACTCTAACTTCACCTCTTTAACAGCTAAAGATATCATGGGTGAAAATCCGAAAACAATAAGTTCAGATGCCATGGCTGTTGAAGCTTTAAGCATCATGGAAAATAATAACATTACTCAATTATTAGTGAGTGATAATGGTATCTACAAAGGTATTATTCATTTACATGATTTATTAAAAGAAGGTATTATTTAGATGTCTGAAGAACAAAATGAAATGTCATTCCTTAACCATCTTGAAGTCTTAAGATGGACATTGGTACGCTCAGTAATAGCTGTGTTAGTTACAAGTTCTGTTGCTTTTATGATGAAAAATTTTATTTTTAATAAAATTATTTTATTACCAAAAAACCCTTTATTTATTACTTACCGAATGCTATGCTCTATATCTAAAAAACTAGGCACTGATGGTTTATGTATAGATGAGATTCCGTTTATAGTTCAAAGTAGAACCATGGCAGGGCAGTTTTCTGCTCATATATGGACATCAGTTACTGTTGGCTTTATAGTAGCTTTTCCTTTTATTTTATGGGAAATTTGGAAGTTTATTAAACCAGGATTATATGCTGAAGAAAGAAAACATGCAAGAAGTTTTATTATTATCTCTTCCTTTTTATTCTTTGTAGGTGTTCTATTTGGTTATTTCTTAATCACACCGCTATCAATCAATTTTTTAGGATCTTACAGAGTCGCTCAAGAGGTAAATAATAATATTGACTTAAGCTCTTACATTGGCTTACTTAGAGCGTCGGTACTCTCAGCTGGCCTGATTTTTGAAATGCCAGTTGTTATTTATTTTTTAACAAAAATGGGATTGGTAACTCCAGAATTTTTAAAAAAATATAGAAAATATGCTCTAGTTTTGGTGTTAATTTTAGCAGCTATCATTACACCTCCTGATGTCATCAGTCAATTTATCGTGGCAGTACCCATGGCAATTTTATATGAAATTAGTATTGTAATTTCAAAAACAATACTCCGCAAAGAGAAAAAAGCAGCTGCAAAACTTTAAAATTTACTATTTTTACAATTATGATATTAAGAGCTGAAAATATTCAAAAAAAATATGGTAGCAGAACTGTTGTTAAAGGCATTTCTTTACAGGTAGAACAGGGTGAAATTATTGGTTTATTAGGTCCAAATGGAGCTGGAAAAACCACCTCTTTTTACATGATTGTAGGTATGATACAGCCTAATGAAGGGAGAATATTTTTAGACAATGAAGACATCACCAACGATTCAATGTACAAGCGTGCTCAAAAAGGTGTTGGGTATTTAGCTCAAGAGGCTTCTGTTTTTAGAAAATTATCTGTCGAAGATAATATTCTATCTGTTCTACAATTCACTGACCTTTCTAAAAAACAACAAAAAGAAAAATTAGAATCATTAATAGATGAATTTAGTTTAGGCCATGTTCGTAAAAATCGTGGGGATTTGTTATCGGGAGGAGAACGAAGACGTACAGAAATTGCTAGAGCTTTAGCTTCTGACCCAAAATTCATACTTTTAGATGAGCCATTTGCTGGTGTTGACCCAATTGCAGTTGAAGACATTCAAAGTATTGTCTCACATTTAAAAGACAGAAATATTGGCATCTTAATTACCGATCATAATGTTCAAGAAACATTAGCAATTACTGACAAAACCTATTTAATGTTTGAGGGTGGTATTTTAAAAGAAGGTACACCGCAAGAATTAGCAGAAGATGAAATGGTA
>CAYRZY010000288.1:0-3513 GCA_964428855.1 uncultured Flavobacteriaceae bacterium | reverse complement strand
TTTAATTAATGAAATGTACAAACTATTTCTCCAATCAAATCTAAAGGAGTTCAACTTCATAAAAGAAAAGATAAATGGCAAATGAAAAGTTCAAAAAAAAATAAAAATTAACACAGCTGTAACACAATTAGTTTTACTTTGCAATATCTAAATATATTATGGGAATAATATAATATTTTAACAAACTAACACTCACTTTTGAAAAGAAAAATTTACATAGTATTGTTTTTACTGATTAATAGCTTCTTTGCTATATCACAAAACAATAAGATTACTATCAATGCTGAGCTTGACTTTACAACAAAGGAGATTCAAATTCAACAAGAAATCACTTACTTTAACACTTCAGGATCAAGTTTAGATACGCTTTATTTTCATAATTGGTCAGCTGCCTATAAAGACAGAAAAACACCACTATCAAAAAGATTAATTGAAGATTATGACAAGAGTTTGTATTTTTCTAAAGCAATACATAGAGGAAGCTCTATTATCAAGAACGTATCAAGTAATTATTCTGACAAATGGTTTGTCAATAATCAATCACCTGACATTATAGGTGTTGCCCTAAACAAACCTTTATCAGCAAAAGATTCTCTTGTTTTATCATTCAATTACATTGTTAAAATACCAGCAGCTACTTTTACAGGATATGGTAAAAAAACAACTACTTACAATTTAAGATTCTGGTATATTTCGCCTGCTGTTTTGGATGATAAATGGCAAATAATGAGTAATTTAAATATGGATGATCTTTATATTTCTCCTTCAGATTATGACATAAAAATAGCCTTGCCACAAGGGATGCATATCAATACCGATTTAGAACATACCAAAACTACCAATCCGCCTTTTAGTGTATCTCATCTAAAAGGAAAAAGCAGAACTGATATTGAGCTAAATTTGAATGTTGTAGATGATTTTACTACGTTTAAAACCACACCACAAGTCATTACCAACCTTAACAACACAGAATTAAGCCACGCTTTAAAGACTACTATTATTAGCAGAGAATTAGGTTTTATTGAAAAACATTTGGGCAAATACCCCTTTGATAAATTATTGATTAATAAAATTTCTTATGATAAAAATCCTATTTACGGATTGAATCAATTGCCAAAAATGTTCAATCCTTTTAGCGGGACTTTTGAGTGGGATATTAAAATGTTTAAAGCATTAACTAGAAATTATTTAGAAAAAACTATTATCGTCAATCGAAGAAAAGATGCTTGGATAATTGATGGAATCCAAAGTTTTTTAATGATGAAGTATGTTGAGAAATACTATTCTGAAGTAAAAGCTATGGGTAATATTTCAAAAATATGGGGCGTGAGAAGCTATACCATTGCTCAATTAAATTTCAATGATAAATACCCGTTTGTATATCAATTTGCTGCACGTAAAAATTACGATCAAGCCCTTACAACGCAAGCAGATTCTCTTTCTAACTTTAACAGAAAAATTGTAAATAAATACAAAGCAGGTCTTGGGTTCAATTACTTAAATGAATACTTGACTGACAGTATTGTATTTAAAAGCATACAGCAGTTTTACAGTAAAAGTTTATTAAAAAAAACAAACAGTAATTTATTTAGAACGCTACTTTCTCAAAAAACAGATAAGAATTTAAACTGGTTCTTTGGAGACTATCTTCATTCAAAGAAAAAAATTGACTACACTATAAAAAAGATATTTAAAACGAGTGATTCTATTCAAATCACTATTAAAAACAAAAGAAATAGTACAGTCCCGATTGCATTGTATGGTATAAAGGATAAAAAAATACAATTTAGAAAATGGCTAACAGAAATAGATAGTACAGCCACCATTACTATTGCTAAAGGTAATTTTGATCGACTTTCATTAAATTATGAAAACATATATCCTGAAATAAATTTAAATAATAATTGGAAGAATTTAAACCCGAGCTTACTCAATAGACCTATTTTAGGACGTTTTCTAAAAGATATAGATAATCCATATTACAATCAAGTTTTCTACAATTTTGAATACGATTACAACTATTATGATGGCTTGATATTGGGAGTTAGACTGACAAACCAAACAATATTTAAAAAGAAATGGCTTTATAAAATTACACCAACCTATAGTACTGCAAGTAAAAATTTAACAGGTAGTTTTTCTCTATTGTTTCAACATTTACCTGAAGAAACATCTATTTACAAAGTTAGAGCTGGTATTGGCGGTCGTCTTTTTCATTATGCCCCCAACCTATCCTATAAAAGTTTAAGACCATTTGTAGGCATTTCATTCAAAAGAAAAAGTTTGCGTGATGTAGGTGGCAAATCATTATTTGCAAGATATGTATTTATAGAAAAGGAAACTGAGCTTAATGCACCTCAACTAGAATCTGATAAATATGGAGTTTTCAACCTTAGGTATTCTGCTTCAAAACCTGACATTATTAAAAGTCTTGGGTATTCTGCTGATTTTCAATTAGGTGAAAATTTCAGCAAGCTTGCTTTGGTTTTAAGGTATAGAAAATTAACTGCTAAGAACAGACAGTATGATTTTAGAGCCTTTTTTGGTACATTTTTACATAACAATACTTCTAGCACCTATTTTAATTTTGCATTAGACAGACCTTCTGATTATTTATTTGATTACAACTATTTGGGCAGATCTGAACAATCAGGCTTTTTAAGTCAGCAAATTATCATTTCTGAAGGTGGGTTTAAAACAAAATTTGCAAATCCATATGCCAATCAATGGATGTTTAGCACAAATGGCAGTATTAATATTTGGAGATGGATAGAAGCTTATGCTGATGCAGGATATTATAAAAACAAAGGTTTAAATCCTGTTTTTAGATACGACAGTGGTATTCGATTAAACTTTATTCATAATTTCTTAGAAGTTTATTTTCCTATACAATCTAGTTTAGGCTTTGAATTAGAACAGCCTCATTATAGTTCTAAAATTAGATTTGTACTTACTCTTGATCCCAAAAGAATATACAATTTTGTAAAAAGAGGCTTTTATTAACATGAATATTTTTCATTTCTGCATTGAAAAACGTACTTTTGTAAAACTACAAACAAAAGGAATAAATGTCAGAAGAGTTGATTGAGTCAGAACATAAACTATCCTACCAAGAATTTAAAAAAGAGATCTTAGAAGATTATAGAATTGCTGCTACCAGTAGAGAGTGCAGCCTTCAAGGCAGAAGAGAAGTACTTACTGGAAAAGCAAAATTTGGAATTTTTGGTGATGGCAAAGAAGTCCCTCAATTGGCTTTAGCTAAAGCCTTCAAAAACGGAGATTGGCGTTCTGGTTATTATAGAGATCAGACTTTTATGATGGCAATTGGTGAATTGACACCGCAACAACTTTTTGCAGGTATGTATGCACATACAGACATTACTGCTGATCCTTTCTCTGCAGGAAGACAAATGGGTGGTCACTTTACAACACATACCATAAATAGTGATGGCAGTTGGAAAGACCGACTAGAGCAAAAAAATGTAAGTGCTGATATGTCACCAACAGCAGGTC
>CAYRZY010000287.1:0-3520 GCA_964428855.1 uncultured Flavobacteriaceae bacterium | reverse complement strand
ATGAGCTGGCGTGGTGAAAAAGGTGGTATTGAAGCTGCAAAACAAAAGCATGAAGTTGTAATGGTTCCTGCTGAGTTTTTATATTTTAATTATCCTCAGTCTGACCCTAAAGTAGAAATAGTGCCTTATGCTAAGGTTATCGATTTAGAATCTGTGTATAATTACAATCCTGTTCCTGAAGTATTGAACGAAGAAGAACAAAAATACATAAAAGGTGTTGAGGCTTGTTTATGGTCAGAATATTTTTACTCAGAAGAACAAGTAATCAATCGTTTATCACCAAGGGTATTGGCACTTTCTGAAATTGCATGGACGGAAACTAAAAACAAAAACTGGAATCGTTTTCAAGGCAAACTAACGAAACATTTATCCTATTTTGACAAACAAAATATTGACTATTTTATTGCAGCACCAACCTCAACAGGAATGAGCTCTTTTATAGAAGATAGTTTAACCATAAAATTAGATTCTCCATTTAAAGATGCTAAGATATATTACACCTCAGACGGTAGTGAGCCAAATAAAAAATCTACACTGTATGATGCACAAATTGTTATTAAGGATAAAGCAATCCTTAAAGCGAAAACTGTACTCCCATCAGGAAAAATGAGTGCTATTTTTGAAAAGAGTTTTAGCAAAATCGAGTATCAAGAAGCAACAATTTTAACCAATACCACTAATGGGTTGGTTTTAAATTATTTTAAAGGAAATATCAGTAAATTATCTGAATTTGATACGTTAGACCCTTCAAAACAACTCGAAATTACTTCAAAAATAACGCTTCCTAAAATACTACCAAAAGGTAATTTCGGATTGCTTTTCAGTGGTTATATAAAAATACTCGAAGATGGTATTTACACGTTCTACACCTCTTCTGATGATGGAAGCGGATTGTATATTAATGATAAATTGGTGGTAGATAATGATGGTTTTCATGGCATGCAAGAAAAAAAAGGTGAAGTAGCTTTAAGAAAAGGATACCATAAATTTTCTGTACGTTATTTTGAAGGCGGTGGCGGCAAAGGCTTAGAAGCCAAAATGCAAGAATCTTCACAAGAAAAGGAAAAAATTGCTTCAAATTCATTATTTTACGGAATCAAATAGTTAAAATTTAAAAACATGAACACCTCTAGAAGAAAAATGCTAAAAGGGATAGCAGCTATAAGTGCATTAGCTGTAAGCAGTCCTATATTAGCAAATTGTGCAACAACCAAAAACACTTCGTCATCATTACAGCTAAAAGGAAATATCAATCATTCAGTTTGTAGGTGGTGTTTTAATAGTATTCCTTTGGATGAATTCTCGGAAAACGTTAAGGATATAGGAATCAAATCTATAGAACTTACGACGCCCGAAGAGTGGAAAACATTGCAAAAATATGGATTGACCTCTGCCATTGGCACGGGTTCTTTTGCAAATATTATCGATGGCTTTAATGACAAAGCAAATCATGAAAAACTAATCAAGCCTTATCTAGAATTGATCTCAAAAGCTGCTGATAATGGTATCCCAAATGTGATTCTCTTTTCAGGAAATAAAAAAAATATTAGTGATGAAGAAGGTATAGAAAATTTCGCTATTGGCACTGACAAGCTGGTGAAACATGCTGAAAAAGCTGGAGTAACATTACTCATGGAAATGCTCAATAGCAAAGTAGATCATATTGGATATCACGCTGACACAACAATGTATGGTGTAAAGCTAGCGGATAAAATAGGCTCTCCAAATTTCAAATTACTCTATGATATTTATCATATGCAAATTATGGAAGGTGATATTATCAGAACTATCACAGATTACAAAGATTATATAGGACACTATCATACGGCGGGTGTTCCAGGAAGACATGAAATTGACGAAAGTCAAGAATTAAATTATAAAGCCATTATGCAAGCTATTGTAAATACAGGTTTTAAAGGTTATGTGGCTCAAGAATTCATCCCCATTCATGAAGATAAAATGGCTACTCTAAAAGAAGCTGTGCATATTTGTGATGTGTAAATTACAAACTATTACCTACCCCAATGAGTATGGTAGAAAATATAATTACCGCTAAACCTAACCAAAGCGTTTGCATTGTTTTTTTAGAAACGCCTTTCCATTCTTTAAAGTACAATCCCCAAAGTGAACTAAATATAATGATAAATGCCATATGTAGTGTCCAGCTCGCAAACTTATACTTCTCTCCTAAAAAGGTTTCTCCCATTCCGTAAAAGAAAAATTGAAAATACCAAGTTACTCCACCAGCAATGGCCAAGAGATAATTTTTAGATTTATTAGGATTATCTTTCGCTGAGAAATCTCCAAAAGTTTTATTTTTAAAACTCAATGCAATCGTCCAAATAAAATTGGTTAAAAAACCTCCCCAAAGTACCCAAACAATAACAGGATTATTTTGAAATAAATCTTTAACACCAAATCTCAATGCTTCTTCTGCTATTGGTTTTCCTGCTGCCAATCCAAATGCAAAACAAGCACTTAATATTCCTGAAATTACTGCTATAATCATTCCTTTTGAAAGGTTAAACTCTTCAACAGCTTCTTTTTGTTCTTCAGCATTTAAATCCTTTTCTTTAAGCATTCCTGCTTTTCCTGAAATCGCAATACCAACTAAACTAATTGTAATACCAACCAAAACTATAATTCCTCCTTTGGTTTCTAGTAATTTTGAAAATGTACCGTTATAAATGGGCGGAATTAAAGTGCCAAAAGCTGCTGTAAACCCTAATGCAACCGCCATGCCCAGACCAATACCCAAATAACGCATCGCTAGTCCAAAAGTTAAGCCTCCTATTCCCCAAAGCATGCCGAAAAAGAAGGTCCAAAATTTTGTGTCAGAGTCTGCTGCCATTAATACTTCACCTAAGTTAGGCACCGTAAACCACGCCATTATTATTGGAGCAAATATCCATGCGGCAAAGCCTAAAACTAGCCAAGAGGTTTCCCAAGACCATTTTTTAATGAGTTTAAACGGAATGTAAAAACTTCCTGCTGCTAATCCGCCAATGGCGTGTAATAATAATCCGATTAATGCTCCCATAATTGCTTTTTTCTCGCAAAGACGCTAAAACAGTAAAAAATTACTTAAATTTTAACTATTACTTTGGAATTTGTTTTTTGTTTTTTGATATTTTAATTTTACGCTGCTTCAAAATCCTTTTTCAATAATTTCTTTGCTAGTTTTAATTCTTCTTCAGTAAATGGTTTTGCTTCGGATGCTGAAACTGCTCCTTTTAACTCAAAGATATTTTTTGCTCCAGATAAGACTGTTGATACGCCTTTTTGATCTAATACCCAGCGTAATGCTGCTTGTGGCATATTGCTAATATCATCTCGTAACAAGTAATTAAAAGCATTCACTTGATCAACTCTTTCAGCCAATTCTTCTCTAGAATATCGAGCATTGAGTGTGCCTTCTGCAAAAACAGTATCTTTTTTAATCGCTCCTGACAGAAATCCGTTTGCCAAACTTTCTCTTGCAAAAACACCTATTGGGTATTGTTGTAATTCTTCAATCAAT
>CAYRZY010000286.1:0-3576 GCA_964428855.1 uncultured Flavobacteriaceae bacterium | reverse complement strand
GCTTTAGGTGTAGATTGGACAATCACACCGCAAAACGCACGATATTTAACAGGTGGAAATATGGTTTTACAAGGTAATTTTGACCCATCAAGGTTATTGTCACCACCAGCTACCATAAAGAAGATGGTACATCAAATGATAGATGATTTTGGTAAAGATAAATATATTGTTAACTTAGGGCATGGTATTCTACCTAACATACCGCTAGATAATGCTAAAGCATTTATCGATGCCGTTAAAGAATATAGTGATTAAATGAGGAAAATGGGATTCATAAAGTTGATTAATAAAGGAAATGCATGGTCATTTATTCTCCTGTTTATGAGGCATCCGTTTAATTTAATTCCTACTTTTTTAGCAACTTATCAAACTGTAAAAATTTCTGATGAAGAATATGGAGATTTACATCATAAAAATAACTACACCAATGCATTTAGACATGCTTTATGGAATTTTCTAATTACTAAAAAATGTTCAATTTGGAGAGGGAATACTCGAAAAGCAATCCGTTTTGCTGAAAAAATTACCAATTGGCATGAAGATTTTTCTCCTAACGAACCATTAGAGCGAGAAATGGACTTACATAATAATCAAGTAGGTAGAAAGTTTTTTATTATATCTGAAGAATTACCCCTAAATGAGGTAATTGTTAGATTGAAAGAAAAAGCTGAACAGTCAAAACGTTTAAATAGTGTAGAAGACCTTCAAAAGTACAGTAATGAATTAGTCCATATTGAAGAGTTATAGTAATGATTAAAAGCATCTTACAAGGTTTTAAAGCATATACACAATCTCTTGGTTTAATTTCAAAATTAAAGCTTTGGAAGTTTTTCTTTATCCCCATCTTAATTAGTGTAGTTACAGCTTCAATTATTGGTTTTTCTGCTTATGGTCTGTCGGACAATGTTGGTGCTTATATTTCTAAAATTTGGAGATGGGAATGGGGTAAACAAACGTTTACAAGTATAAGTACTTTTATGGGTGGTGTGAGTATTGTAATTCTAGGATTAATACTTTACAAACACATTATTATGGCTTTATCGGCTCCGTTTATGAGTCCAGTTTCTGAAAAAATTGAAGCTCATTTGTCAGGAGTATCCTTAGCAGAAATACATCAACACAGAAAAACAAGTTTTAGTGAGCAGTTATTAAGAGGTATTCGGATTAATATTAGAAATTTAGCCAAAGAACTACTATTTACCATTCCGCTTTTGCTATTGAGTTTTATACCTGTAGTTAATATTATATCAACAGTTTTGTTATTTTTAATACAAGCCTATTATGCTGGCTTTGGTAATATGGATTATACCTTAGAACGCCATTTCAATTATAAAGACAGTTTGCGTTTTGTGAAAAATCATAAAGGTGTAGCGATTGGTAACGGACTAGTTTTTATGCTCTTTTTATTAATTCCTGTACTGGGAATTATCTTAGTATTGCCTTTTTCAGTTACTGCTGCAACTATAAAAACAGTAGAAGCGATAAAAAATAAAAGCATTGATAAATCGTAAGAATTAGGTTTATTGACTGGGGTTTTAATAATTTAATAGGTCTAATTACATATTTATTTATCAACTTGACAATTTAGCATCTTAATATTCCTTAAATTGCAAGCTCAAAATTAAAGACTCGAAATGGCTAAATTTGAACTGAAACTACCTAAAATGGGAGAAAGTGTTGCGGAAGCAACTATTACCGCTTGGTTAAAAGAAGTAGGTGATACCATTGAACAAGATGAGGCTATTGTAGAAATTGCAACTGATAAAGTTGATTCTGATGTGCCAAGTGAAGTAGAAGGTGTTTTGATTGAAAAACTATTTAATATAGATGATGTTGTAGCGGTCGGAGAGACAATAGCTATCATAGAAGTAAAAGAAGGAAGTATTGCCGAAGATGTAGTAATACAGAAGAAAGTAGTTGAAGTGAAATCAGTCCCTGAAGAAGTGGCGGTTATTGAAAATTCAATAGTAGAGGCTAGAGCTATTAAAGAGTCTGAGGTGGTGCTTGAAAGCTCTTCTTCTGATAAATTTTACTCGCCATTAGTGAAAACTATTGCAAAAAAAGAGAATGTGTCTGTAACTGAGCTTGAAGCGATTGTTGGTACTGGTAAAGATGATAGGGTTACCAAAAATGATATCTTAGCCTACGTAGATAAGAGAGGAGAAACACCTATTAAAGTTATTGAAGAAAGACCTGTAGTTTCAATACCTGCTAAAAAAGCACCTGTGAAAACTCAAAGAATAACAGCAACAATTCCTGTTTCTGTAAATGGTGAAGATGAGATTATTGAAATGACCAGAATGGGTAAATTGGTTGCTCAACATATGGTGTCTTCTGTACAAACTTCTGCTCATGTACAGTCATTTATTGAGATTGATGTTACAAACATTGTAAAATGGCGTGAAAAAGTTAAAGATGAATTCTTTAAAAGAGAAGGGGAGAAAATTACCTATACTCCAATTTTAATGCAAGCTGTAGCTTCTACGATTAAAAAATTCCCGATGATAAATATTTCTGTTGATGGAAATACAATTATCAAACGAAAAAACATCAATTTAGGAATGGCAGCTGCTTTAGCTGACGGAAATTTAATTGTTCCTGTAATTAAAAATGCTGACATGTTGAGTTTAGTTGGTATGACTAGAACTGTTAACGATTTAGCAAACAGAGCAAGGTTGGGTGAATTAAAACCTGATGATGTTCAAGGTGGTACATATACAGTAACCAATGTTGGTGGTTTTGGCAGTGTTATGGGTACGCCTATTATCAACCAGCCCCAAGTGGCTATTTTAGCCTTAGGTGCTATACGAAAAGTGCCAGCTGTTATTGAAACTTCTGAAGGTGATTTTATAGGTATTCGTCATAAAATGTTTGTGTCACATTCTTACGATCATAGAGTGGTGAATGGTGCTTTAGGCGGGATGTTTATCAAAACATTAAAAGAGCTTTTAGAAGCTTGGGATGTGAATGCTGAGTTTTAATTGAGTATTACCTTTTTGTTAATTGTTTAAAAATCGTTAACAAGTTGTAAAAATCTAGAAGTTAAAAATTAAAGATAAACTATGGCAAGTTGTATCTTTGAATCTTAAATTTAACTATGGAATTAAAACTCTCAAAACCAATCGTATTTTTCGATCTAGAAACTACAGGAATCAACATTGCAAATGATAGAATTGTTGAAATTTCTATCCTTAAAGTCTTTCCTAATGGTAATAAAGAAAGTAAAACTTGGCTAGTGAATCCAGAAATGGAAATCCCCAAAGAAGTGATTGCTATTCATGGTATTTCAAATGACAAAGTAGCTACGGAACCTACTTTTGAAATGTTAGCAAAAGAAATTAGCCAATTAATTGAAGGGTGCGATTTGGCAGGTTTCAACTCTAACCGATTTGATATTCCGCTACTGGCAGAAGAATTTTTACGAGTTGGTATCGATTTTGACATGAAGAATAGAGTAGGGGTCGATGTTCAAGTTATTTATCATAAAAAAGAACAACGTACATTAAGTGCAGCGTATCAATATTATTGTGGTAAAACGTTAGAAAATGCACATTCAGCTGAAGCGGATACCAATGC
>CAYRZY010000285.1:0-3613 GCA_964428855.1 uncultured Flavobacteriaceae bacterium | reverse complement strand
TAGTGATTATATTACCAGACCTAATTCTGAAAAAGTTATTGATGATAATGATATTGAAAAATTAGTCAATCAGGTTCATAAGTTGGTAATGCTTCCAGGTGAAGAAATTATTCATGTATTACCACAAGATTATAAAGTAGACGGACAGGCTGAAATTAAAGCTCCTGTTGGGATGTATGGCGGTAGATTGGAGGCAAATTTTCATGTAGTTGTAGGGCAGGTTTCTTCTATTAGAAATGTGGGGAGATGTATTAAAAGTGCAGGCTTGAAACTGGCTAATATTACATTAGAACCTTTAGCTTCTTCTGAAGCTGTGTTGAGCCAAGAAGAAAAAGAAGCGGGTGTTGCTTTGATTGATATAGGCGGAGGTACAACCGATTTAGCCATTTTTAAAGATGGGATTATACGTCATACATCGGTAATACCTTTCGGAGGCAATGTAATTACTGAAGACATAAAAGAAGGCTGTTCAATTATAGAAAAACAAGCCGAATTATTAAAAACAAAATTTGGTTCAGCTTGGCCAGGCGAAAATAAAGAAAATGAAATTGTTTCTATTCCTGGTTTAAGAGGTAGAGATCCAAAAGAGATTACATTAAAGAATCTTTCTAAAATTATTCATGCACGTGTTGTAGAAATCATTGAACAGGTGTATTTAGAAATTAAGAATTATGGTCACGAAGAAACTAAAAAGAAACTAATAGCAGGTATTGTTTTAACAGGAGGAGGTGCTGAACTAAAGCATATCAAACAATTGGTTGAGTATATTACGGGTATGGACACCAGAATAGGCTATCCGAATGAACATTTGGCAGGTAGTACAGATATTGATTTGTCTAGTCCGGCTTATGCAACTGCTGTTGGATTATTAATGAATGGTTTAGAAGAAAAAAATAGAAGTGAAGAGTCTGAAGTTAAAAATGCTACAAAAGAGTATTCTAAAAGTGGCACCTCTGATTTCAGCCCTAAAGTTGATAGAAAATCCATTTTTGAAAAATGGGGAGATAAATTTAGAGAGTTTTTAGACAACGCAGAGTAATGCAGTTTGAAAATTAATAATTGTTTTTTAGAAAGAATAAAGATAACATATAGGAATTCCAAAATAATAAAACTATGAGCATAGAATTTGAAAGTTTAGCATTTGATTTACCCAAAAACCAATCGAATACCATTAAGGTTATTGGCGTTGGAGGTGGTGGTAGTAATGCTGTGAACCACATGTTTAAAAAAGGAGTTGATGGTATTGATTTTGTTATTTGTAATACTGACGCTCAAGCATTGCAAAACAGTCCGATACCAACAAAAATACAACTTGGTGCAACACTAACAGAAGGTCTTGGTGCTGGGGCGAATCCTGAAATTGGTGAACAGGCAGCAATTGAAAGTGAAGAAGAAATTAAAAAAATGCTAGGTATCAATGCCAAAATGGTTTTTATAACTGTTGGAATGGGAGGCGGTACAGGTACTGGTGCAGCACCTGTAATTGCTGAGATTGCTAAAAAAATGGATTTACTAACCGTAGGGATCGTAACCATACCGTTTTCATTTGAAGGTAAAATGAGAAACGAACAAGCTCAAAAAGGAATAGAAAAATTAAGTAAACATATAGATTCTTTAGTTGTTATTAATAATAATAAGCTTAGAGAAGTGTATGGTAACTTAGGTTTTAAAGCAGGATTTTCTAAAGCAGATGAAGTATTGTCTACCGCAGCTATGGGTATTGCTGAGGTTATTACTCATCATTACACTCAGAATATAGATTTAAAAGATGCAAAAACTGTTTTGTCTAACAGTGGTACGGCTTTGATGGGGTCAGCTATAGCAACAGGACAAAATAGAGCACAAGAAGCTATCACTAAGGCGTTAGATTCACCATTGCTTAATGATAATAGAATCATAGGAGCTAGAAATGTTTTATTGTTGATTGTTTCAGGAACATCAGAAATAACAATTGATGAAATAGGTGAAATAAATGATTATATACAGAGCGAAGCCAAAAGCAATGTAGATATCATTATGGGAGTTGGTGAAGACCAAGAATTAGGAGAGTCCATTTCTGTAACTATTGTAGCTACGGGTTTTAATAAAGAACAGCAAATGGATATTACTCATATTGAGGAAAAAAAAATTATCCACGCTTTAGAAACTGAAACTTTTTCACCTAAAAAAGTAGAGCAAACACCTGTAAATTCAGATGTAGTACGACATGTATTAAATGTAGAAAATGAACCTATCAAAGAAAAAGAATTAGAGAGCGAAATGATTTCTACAACAGAGTCTATTAAAGAGATAGATGTTATTTATGATACTGTTGATTTAAGTAATAAGCAAGAAGAGTCTTTAGATGAGTTTGTAATTACACCTATTGCTCAAGTTGAAGAAGTTGAAGAAATTATTGAAGAGGAGAGTCAAGTTACTTTGACTTTTGATTTGCCTTTGTCTTCTTCAGCCAATAAAATTGAAGATGAAGTTGATGTGATTAAACATCCTTTAACGGCTTCAGAAGTTAGAGATTTAGAAGTTGTAGATCCTGTAATGATAGAGCCAACAGTAACTGTTGATGGTAAAATAAGACATGGTTTAGAAAACTTTATGATTGAAGATGTAAAGAAAGTTGTAAAAACTAATGTTGTTGAGGTTGATGAAGAATTAGAGTTCAATGTAAGGGTTGAAACTAAGACTGAAACAACTGACAAATTGAATAGAGAAGATAATGAGTCTCCTTTAAATTTAACTATTGAAGAATTACAGAGTAGGGCAGATGAGAGAAGACAAAAAATGAAAGATTTTAATTACAGGTTTGCAAGTAGACCTTCAAATATTGATGAATATGAAAGTCAACCAGCTTATAAAAGAATGGGTGTAGACTTAGATGATGTAGAGCCTTCATCTGAAACCACAGAAAACCAATCAAGAATATCATTAAGTTCAGATGATAATGATGATATTCAGTTACGTTCTAATAATTCATTTTTGCATGACAATGTGGATTAATTAGTATTTAGTTTTGTTTGTTAAAACCCAAAATGATGTAAAATTGTTTTGGGTTTTTTAATACGATTCTAATTCATATTTCTATCTTTGTCAAGATAAATTTTTTAATTATGAGTTTACAGAGTAAAGTAATGGAAAAGCTTAAAGAAGCAATGAAGTCTAAAGATAAAGTTGCTTTAGAATCTTTAAGAGCAATAAAATCGGCTATTTTAATGGCTCAGACTGAATCAGGTGCAAAACAAGATTTAGCTGATGCTGAAGAATTGAAATTATTGCAAAAATTAGTGAAGCAGCGTAGAGATAGTGCTACTTTATATACCGAACAAGGTAGAGAAGATTTGGCGACACCTGAATTGGCACAAGTAACTGTTATTGAGCAATTTTTACCAGAGCAAATGAGTATTGATGATTTGAAAAAAGTAATTACTGATATTATTTCTCAAACAGGAGCATCTTCTATGGGTGATATGGGAAAAGTAATGGGATTGGCATCAAAACAATTGGCTGGGAAAGCAGATGGTAAGGCAATTTCAACAATTGTGAAGCAGTTGTTGAGTTAAAAATAGAAACTTAAAATAATAAGATTCCTGCTTACGCAGGAATGACAAGAATATTTTGG
>CAYRZY010000284.1:0-3625 GCA_964428855.1 uncultured Flavobacteriaceae bacterium | reverse complement strand
CAAAAATTTTGGAAAATTGAATACTATGGAACAGGATATACAGTTAGCTATGGTAAGATTGGTACGGAAGGAAGAAAAATAGAGAAAGAGTTTGATACAGCTACAGAAACTTATAAAGCAGGTGATAAATTAGTAGCTAGTAAATTAAAGAAAGGTTATAAAAAGGTATCTAAGTAGTATATTACCAACAAATTGAAAATTAAAATAGAAGATAATATTTAATGAAAAAACATTTAAAAATAGCTTTATTAATTTTAGTTATAACTTCTTGTGCTAATAAAGAGAACACTAAGAAAGTGTCTTTCTACCATTGGAAAGCCAAGGCAATATATACTGATACTTATAAAGAGGCATTAAGTCTAGCAGAAACCAAAAGCATATATGTACACTATTTCGATTTAAAATTACTCAATAAAAACGATTGGAAAAATGATGGTATTTATCCTGTTTACCTTTTAAGAGATGTTGATAAAGCATATCTAGATTTTGAAATAATTCCTGTTGTATATATTACCAATCAGGTGTTTAAAAACAAGATTGATATTGATGGATTGGCACAGCGTACAGCCAAACTAATCAATCAAATAAGCGAAAAACAATTTAAAAAGAAAATTACTACTATTCAAATAGACTGTGATTGGACACAAAGTACAAAACATGCCTATTTTGAGTTTTTAAAACTGATTTCTAAAGAATTTGAGGTATCAACTACCATTAGATTGCATCAGATAAAGTTCAAAGAAAAGACAGGAGTTCCACCTGTGAAATCAGGCACGCTGATGTTGTATAATATGGGCGATTTAAAAAATCAACAACAAAATTCAATCTTAGAAAATAACATCGTTAAACAATATATCAATGTAGATACCAATTATCCTTTAGAACTAAATCTAGGTTTGCCTCTTTTTTCGCAGACCATTGTTACCAATACAGCCAATAAAATTAAAATAATAAAAGACACAGAACGTTCTATTTTAGAAAATGACATCCATTTTAAAAAAATAGATAAGATGAATTTTTCCATTATAAAAGATACGCTATATAAAGGGTTTTATCTAAGTGAAGGCTATAACTTAAAATTGGAGGAGCTTACAGAAGATGAAATTATCGCATCTTATAAAACCGTAAAAAACAGCAAACTAAATATTACTGAGCTTGTTTTTTATCATTTAGATGAAAGAGCATTAAAAAGCATAAATTTGAATAAAATAATAGATCAACTATGAAGAATTTCTTAACAATAGTCACTTTGTTCTTTACATCAACACTTCTTGCCTGTGGTGGTGGCGAATGGTATGGCATGAGTTTTTACAGTTTATTTAAGCAAACCAATATTTCTGCAGAAGAATTTTATCCCTTTTTAAGAGATGAGTACAGTCGTTTTTATGGTGAAAATAATTATTATGATGAAGATGCTAAAAAAGTATATCCAAAAGGAAATGTAAACCTTTGGAAAGAAATCTTAAAAAATTGGACCCAAGAAGAAATTGAAAAAGCAGTTTACGATTATCCAAATTTTGATTGGAAAAATAAGAATTCGGCACTAGAAAAAAATGTAGAAACCTATTTAGAGTTTGCTCAAGAATGTAGTGCTCTTTTCAGTTATAGAACTATAAAAAACTCATGGGATTATGATGAAGCATTGTTAGAATCAAAACATGAAAGCATAGATACTGAAGCATTACTCTCTAAAGCTAATTTACTAGTAAAAATAATAAGCAATCCGCAATTAAAAGCAAGATATTACTATCAAATTATTAGGATTTTTCATTATACAGAAAACTATAGTGATGCTATTGTGTTTTTTGAAGCGAATGTAGAGAATAAACTAGCCAAAAATGAAATGTACTACTATATACTAGATCAGGTTGCAGGTTGCCATTACTCTGCTGGTAATCATGATATGGCTGCATATTACTTTACTAAAGTGCTAAATAAGAGTGTTGATAGAAAAAAATCGGCATATAATAGTTTTAATTTTTGCACCTTAAAACATGCAGACGGAGAGCATTATTCCAAAGGTATTGAAGATGAAAAAGACCTGCTTTTAATTAAAAGTTTACGTAATTTTTCAGATGAGATTAATAATATAAAAAAGTTTATTGCATTAGGAGCGAATGATAATCGGATAGAATTGCTTTTTATGCGTGCAATGAGCAATGTAGAACAGAAGGTTTGGGCAAGAGACAGTTATGACCATAAAAAGAAATTGCCGTATTTAGCTAAGGATGGCAATCATGATGATTTGTTACAAATAGCAGAACAACAAATGGCAGATGCTACAGTAAAAAACAAAGATTTTTGGATCATGTCAAGCTCCTACCTATCCTTTATCAATCAAGATCTTACTGCTGCAAAGAATAAATTAAAAGCGGTAAAAACATTTTCCAATCAAAAGAAAATATTAAATATTATTTATGAAGTTTTTACATGGAAAACAATTAGTCCAGAAAACGAAAATTATATCAGTAAGATATTGTTAGAAAACTCGAATAAAAAAACAAGTTTTTGGGATAATGAAAATGACTGGCGTTTACTAATTCTAGACAAAATTGGACATACCTATTTTAAAAACGGCAAAATTGCAAAAGCATTTTTGGTACATAAAACAATAGAAAACACAAACAAGCTTCAGTCTTTAGAGCTTTTAAATGCCTTAGAAGCATTTTATTTAAAAGCCAATAAAAGCGATTATGAAAAGCAGCTGTTAAAAACCAATACCATCGCAAATGTTGATTATATAGACTATATCAATTATCAAAAAGGTGTGTATTATCTCTATGAAAAGAATCCGACCCTAGCCTTAGAATTCTTCACTAAGAATAAGACGTATAAAGGTACTAGAACAATTCCTGCAAAAATATTTAGCAATAATATTAAAGAATGTTTTGAATGTCCTGAAAATGACGTTATGGAAGATAAAGTGTATAAAGCAAGTGTCTTTTCGTTTATTAAAAATGAATTTAGCAGAAAAGAGTTGGCTGAAAATTTGATTGCTTTAGAAAAATTGAGACATCATGAAACGCAATGGAAAGTAAAGCTTGCCAATTATCTTTTAGCTAATTATTACTTCAATATTTCAAATACAGGCTATTATAGAGGGCTATTGACTAGCAATGGTAACTGTTGTAGTTCTCATTATATCAAAGGTGATAAATACAAAACAGCAGATCAAGTTATCAAAAATAAAGAAGGCTATAATCTGTCTGACATCGAAGGGCATGAAAAAAATTATTTTGGCTTAAGTAATACAGCAATGAGCTATTATCAAAAAACAATTGAGTTGTCAACAGACAAAGAGCTTAATGCAAGATGTTTGTATTTAATGGCTAAATGCGAATTAAACAATTTTTATAACTTAGGAAGTGCAGATACTTTTGAAGTAAAAGTGAATGAATATTATACATTCAAATTACCACAATATAAAAGTTTTAAACTATTAAGTGAAGCATATTCCGATACTGAATTTTATGACCTAATTATTGGTGAATGTAGTTATTTTAGATTGTATAGTTCGCAATAGTTGGTAGTAATTCTTGCCATTATTGGTATTTTTACCAATAGCTAATTGTTTTGTTGGTGAAAAATCAACCTACGGCAAGCAGGTACCAACAAAGACAAGTAC
>CAYRZY010000283.1:0-3626 GCA_964428855.1 uncultured Flavobacteriaceae bacterium | reverse complement strand
TACATAGAGGTAAAAATTTAAAAGCAGCTATCGCTGAAGGATTTAGTTTTAAAGGAGCTTTGTCTGCTATTATTGATGCAAATATTACGACCTTTTTAACAGGTGTTATTTTATATATTTTCGGATCAGGCCCTATTAGAGGTTTTGCAACTACTTTAATGATTGGTATCGCAACCTCATTAATTACTGCTATATTTATTACCAGGTTATTTGTAGAATGGTATGCTGACAAAGACTATTCAATGACTTTCAATACAGGTATTACTAAAGGATGGTTCCAAAATATTAAGATGGACTTTTTAAAGAAACGTAAAATAGCGTATATCATTTCAGGTATAATTATCGCTGTTGGTATTGGTTCTTTAGCGACTAATAGTTTGAATCTCGGAGTTGATTTTAAAGGAGGTAGAACCTATACAGTTCGTTTTGACCAAGATGTGAGTCCTACTGAAGTAGCAAGTTCTTTAAAAGAAGGTTTTAACAGTGCACCAGAAGTGAAAACTTTCGGTAATACAAATCAGTTAAAAATTACCACCGCTTTTAAAATTGATGATGAAGGTCTCGAAGTTGATAATGAAGTTCAAGAAATTTTATTTAATGGCTTACAATCTTATTTACCAGATGGTACCACCATAAACGATTTTAAAATTACCGCTGATGACCATGATCAAAAAGTAGGAATTATGGAATCTATTAAAGTAGGCCCAACGATTGCAGATGATATAAAACAAGCAGCATTATGGGCAGTTTTAGGTTCATTAATTGTAGTATTTTTATACATCTTATTCCGATTTAGAAAATGGCAATATAGTTTAGGTGCGGTAGCAGCTGTTTTTCATGATGTGTTAATTGTATTGGCAATTTTCTCATTATTCCACAACGTATTACCTTTTGACATGGAAATTGGACAATCATTTATTGCCGCCATATTAACTGTGGTAGGATATTCATTAAATGATACCGTGGTTATCTTTGATAGAATTAGAGAATTTACAAATGAGCATTCATCTTGGTCTTTTGCAAAAATAGTTAATGCTGGTTTAAGTAGTACATTGGGTAGAACCATCAATACCTCATTAACAACCTTATTAGTATTGTTAGCAATATTCTTATTTGGTGGAGATTCTATTAAAGGATTTATGTTTGCAATGATTATTGGTGTTGTAGTAGGTACGTATTCATCATTATTTGTAGCGTCACCAATTATGTATGATACCACAAAAAAGTTAAGTAAAAAAGAGTAAAATCAACAACCTCGACCTAAGGGTACAAGGTGTGCTTCCGAAAAAATCATTTTTGATTTCGAGGCAAGCTTTGGGGAATAAAACCCTCAATGAGGGATTAATTTACAAAATATATGAAACAACCGTTTTGTGAACTGAAATAAACTCAGTACATACAAGACGGTTTTTTGTTTAAACATGGAGCATGAGTAAAGTTAAACTTCACGACAACTATTTTAAGCCTTACATTTCGGCTGAAAAAATTAATAAAGCCGTTTATAAAATGGCTGCTTTAATAGAAAAGGACTGTAAAGATGAAACACCAATATTTATAGGTATTCTAAATGGTTCTTTTATGTTTGTAGCAGATATTATTAGAGCCTATGAAGGAAATTGTGAAGTTTCATTTGTAAAACTAGCTTCATATAGCGGTACAGATTCTACAGGGAAAGTAAAGCAATTGGTAGGTCTAAACGAAAATTTAGAAGGTAGAACCGTTGTTATACTAGAAGATATTATTGATACTGGTAATACCCTTGAAGAAATATATAATATCTTTAGATATCAAAAATTGAAACAATTAAAAATTGCAACCTTATTCTTTAAACCTGATGTTTTCCGTAAAGGATTACACATAGATTATATAGGTATTTCAATACCAGACAAATTTATTGTAGGTTACGGATTAGATTATGATGGTTTAGGAAGAAATCTTGCAGATATTTACCAATTAACAACACGCAACATGACAAATATTGTATTATTCGGACCTCCAGGAGCAGGAAAAGGTACGCAGGCAGAAGTTTTAAAAGAAAAGTACAACCTAGTACACATTTCTACAGGTGATGTATTTAGATACAATATTAAAAACAAAACTAAACTTGGTTTATTGGCAAAAACCTTTATGGATAAAGGCGATTTAGTACCTGATCAAGTTACTATAGATATGTTAAAAGCAGAAGTTGAAAAAAATGCTGATGCAAACGGATTTATCTTTGATGGTTTTCCACGAACAGAATCACAAGCAAAAGCTTTAGATGTATTTTTAAAGGAAAAAGGAGAAGGCATTAACGGAATGGTGGCGTTAGAAGTTGCTGAAGATTTATTAGTTGCCAGATTGTTAAAACGTGGTGAAACAAGCGGTAGATCTGACGATCAAGATGAGTCAAAAATTAGAAATCGTTTTAATGAATATGAAACTAAAACTGCCATATTAAAACATTATTATGAAGATCAAAACAAGTATTATGGTGTTGATGGTGTTGGCTCTGTAGAGGATATTACAGAACGTTTAAGTACCGTTTTTGATACATTGTAATGTCATTCCTGAGTAGATAGGAATCTCATAATAAGTAGAACAAATTTAAAAAGATTCCTGCTTTCGTAGGAATGGCAATAATATTAAGGAATGACTGAAGGTAACTTTGTAGATTATGTAAAAATTCACGCTACTTCTGGTAAAGGAGGTAAAGGTTCTGTGCATTTACATCGTGAAAAATTCATTCAAAAAGGTGGCCCAGATGGTGGTGACGGAGGTAGGGGAGGTCATGTTATCATTCGTGCTAATAAAGGCATGTGGACATTAATTCACCTGAAATATAAAAAACACTTTAGAGCAGAACATGGCGGTCATGGTAGTAAAAGTAGAAGTACTGGTAAAGATGGGAATGACATCTATATTGACGTTCCTCTAGGTACAATTATTAGAGATGGAGACACTCAAGAGGTATTATTTGAAATTACAGAAGATGGTGAAGAAAGAATTTTAGTTGAAGGAGGTATGGGCGGTCGAGGTAATTGGCATTTCAAATCATCTACCAATCAAACTCCAAGATACGCCCAGCCTGGTGTAGACATACAAGAGGGTTGGTTTCAATTAGAATTAAAATTATTGGCAGATGTTGGTTTGGTAGGCTTCCCTAATGCAGGTAAATCGACTTTATTATCTGTACTAACCTCAGCAAAACCAAAAATAGCCGATTATGAATTTACTACCCTAAAACCCAACCTAGGCATTGTTGAATATCGTGATTATCAAAGTTTTGTAATGGCAGATATTCCTGGTATTATTGAAGGAGCTGCTGAAGGTAAAGGTCTCGGACATCGTTTTTTACGTCATATTGAACGTAATTCAACCTTATTATTTCTAATTCCTGCTGACTCTGACGATATTCAAAATGAATATAAAATTCTGTTGAACGAGTTAAAAAAACACAATCCTGAATTATTAGATAAAGATCGGTTATTAGCCATTTCAAAAACTGATATGTTAGATGATGAGCTAATCGCAGAGATAAAAAAAGAACTCCCAAAAGACATCAATCATCTATTTATTTCATCCATAGCTCAGATAGGCATGACAGAGCTTAAAGATAAGCTTTGGGAAATGTTGAATGTATAACT
>CAYRZY010000282.1:0-3686 GCA_964428855.1 uncultured Flavobacteriaceae bacterium | reverse complement strand
CCAAATATCTAGGTAGATTTTCCAGTCATCACCTACTTTCTTCCAAATAATTACATATTTACCTTTAAAGGGATATACTTCTTTTTTACGACTTGAGCTCCCTTCATAATATCCGTAATCATAAGCATAATCTTCAATTACTTTTATTTCTTTAGGCGTAACTTTATGAGATAGTATTTTTGTGCCTTTTGGCATTATCCATTTATTTTTAATGGCTTTATGCCCCACAATAATATCAGAACCTGCAGGGAAAATCTTCCCATCAGCACTATAAAACGAAGTCAGCTTATCGTAATCAGCATCAACATATGCCTTAGAAAAATTCTTAACGTTCACTAATATTTTATTAATATCCTCTCCACTACCCGAGTATTCTTGAGCATAAAAAGAAATACTAAAAAGGAATAAAAGTAAGGTGCTTTTAATTTGTAATCGTTTCATAATAAAATAGTTTAATCCCACATTAAGGGTTTAACCTACCTACAGCAGACTGGCTTAGGTTGAGGTTGTTAATTATATAGTCGTAAAAGTTAATTCAACTAACAATAGCTTCTGTAAAATTACAAATTAAACCGACTCACATTATTCTAAACCTCATATTTGGCAAAACTTTAACCCTTGTTATTTTACCTTAGAAATAGCTAATTAGTTGTTATTTATTTTAAATTTGCACAGCAAAATCATTGACTAATGAATCTCCAAAACACATTAAATTCTACTGTAAAAAAAGGACTACAAGAGCTTTACAAAGCCGAAATTGATACTATTGATTTTCAAGCTACACGTAAAGATTTTGAAGGCGACATTACTATTGTAGTTTTCTCTTTTTTAAAAGTAATTAAGGGAAACCCTGTTGAAATAGGGAATAACTTAGGTAAATACCTAGTTAAAAATGTTACTGAAGTTGTAAATTTCAATGTGGTAAAAGGTTTTTTAAATTTGATCTTTAGTGATGCCTATTTCTTAACTAATTTCTCAGAAATTTACGCCTTAGAAAATTTCGGATTTGTTTCCGCTACAGCGGATGACAAATCGATTATGGTAGAGTATTCCTCGCCTAACACGAACAAACCTTTACATTTAGGACATATTCGTAATAATTTATTAGGTTATTCGGTTGCTGAAATCATTAAAGCTTCTGGTAAAAAAGTTTATAAAACACAAATTATAAATGACCGAGGTATCCATATCTGTAAAAGTATGCTCGCTTGGCAACGTTGGGGCAATGGTGAAACTCCAGATAGCACTAACTTAAAAGGTGACAAACTGGTTGGGAATTATTATGTGAAATTCGACCAAGAATATAAAAAAGAAATATTGGACTTGATTGCCAAAGGCTACACAGAAGACGAGGCAAAAAAACAAGCTCCACTCCTACTTGAAGCACAACAAATGCTTATAAAATGGGAAGCTGGTGATAGTGAAGTCGTTGAACTATGGAAAACGATGAACCAATGGGTGTATGACGGATTTGAAAAAACATACAACGCCTTAGGTGTTGATTTTGACAAAAATTATTATGAAAGTGAAACCTATTTATTAGGTAAGGATGTTGTAGCAAACGGATTAAAAAGCGGTGTCTTCTTTAAAAAAGAAGACAGTTCTGTTTGGATAGATTTAACCGATGAGGGCTTAGATGAAAAAATAGTATTGCGTTCTGACGGAACAGCCGTTTATATGACGCAAGATATTGGGACTGCTATACAACGTATTAAAGACTACCCTGATGTGGGCGGATTGGTCTATACTGTTGGTAACGAACAAGATTATCATTTTAAAGTCTTATTTCTTATCCTTAAAAAATTAGGCTTTAATTGGGCTGACAATTTATATCATTTGAGTTATGGTATGGTCGACTTACCTTCTGGTAAAATGAAGTCTCGCGAAGGTACTGTTGTTGATGCTGATGATTTATTGGTCGATATGACCAACACGGCTAGACAAATCTCAGAAGAACTAAGCAAGCTAGAAGGTTATACTGACGGCGAAAAAGAAATTTTATACAACACCATAGGTTTGGGTGCTTTAAAATATCATATTTTGAAGGTAGATCCTAAAAAGAGAATTTTGTTTGACCCTGCAGCTTCCATTGATTTTAACGGAAACACAGGGCCTTTTATACAATACACCTACGCTAGAATTCAGTCTATACTACGAAAAGCCGAGTTTGATTATACTGTCATACAGAGCGATAGCGAAGTATCTCTACATCAAAAAGAAAAATCAGTTTTAAAACAATTGGTATTGTTCCCTGAAATTGTGCAACAGGCTGCCGATAATTATAGTCCAGCTCTTATTGCTAATTATGTATATGAATTGGTGAAAGAATACAACTCCTTTTATCAAACCGTACCTATTTTGGGCTGTGACAATATGCAAGAAAAAATATTCAGAACTCAATTATCTGAAAAAGTTAGTGAAGTTATTAAAAACGCTTTTTCATTATTAGGAATTGATGTGCCTGAGAGAATGTAACATTGCAAATTTTATAAATCCATTCTTAAGAAGTAGCTTCAATGTATATACAAAATGTACCAGAAATATTTTTAACTGATTCAAAAACTGAAACAGATCTTTTTATTTACGACTTTAAAATGACAGATGATGTTATTAAGAGTAAAGTAAATTTAGATTTGAATATGTTTAGTTTTTTGCAAACAGGTAAAAAGCAAGTGCATTTTTCTGACATCTCCGTAGGCGTTAATGCTAGTCAATCTTTACTAATAAAAAACGGCAATTGCCTATGGACGGAATTGTTAGACAATGAAGAGGTTTACTTTTGTAAATTATTATTTTTCTCTCAAAAAAAAGTTGAAGAATTTTTAAAAAATCACAACTTAACCAACTTCAACACAAAACCAGCTACTAAAAAAGAGGCTCCATTTTTTATTATTCAAAATGACGATTATATTCATGCTTTTGTAAATTCACTTTCTTCAATACTAAAATTAAATCGAGCATCAACTAAAAATTTATTAGCACTAAAATTTGAAGAAATAATGCTTTATTTATTAAGTAAATATGGCGATACTTTTACTGAATATTTACATTCTCTTATTGTTACAAAAAACAATTCTTCCTTTAAAAAAATAATTGAAGCGAATGCTTATTCTAATCTTAACTTAGAAGAAATTTCTTTTTTATGCAATATGAGTTTGTCTACTTTTAAACGCCATTTTAAAGTAGAATACAATCAAACACCTGCCAAATGGATGCAAAAAAAACGACTAAAAAGAGCAAGAAAATTACTACAAACTAAAGAAAATAAACCCTCTGATATTTACATAGATTTAGGTTACAACAACCTTTCGAATTTTAGTATTGCTTTTAAAAATGAATTTGGCATCAACCCTAAAGATGTAGTTTAAATAACCACATTCAATATACTGATATATTGAATATTAAATTTAATTTATGTTATTCAAAGAATTTGACCTTTTTTCATAAGTTTTTGAGCCAAATACGTAATTAAACACTGTGTTAATGTGTTATATTTGCATATATAATATATAAAACAAAATTAAGATGAATATTACATTAGAACAAGCACAAAATGTTATTGCAGCTGCAATAAAAAAATCTCAAGAATTAGGAACTAAAATGGATATCGCTGTTATAGATTCAGGCATCAACTTAACTGCATTTGCAAGAGAAGATGGAGCATGGTTAGGTTCTATCGATATTGC
>CAYRZY010000281.1:0-3721 GCA_964428855.1 uncultured Flavobacteriaceae bacterium | reverse complement strand
AGTATAAATGTTTACGTTCTTCTGTAAAATCTTCTTCAGGGTGTATATACTCAGAAACTAACCACACTACACCTAAAGCTAGCATCATACCAATATATGGAGGCAAATGTGTTATGGTTTTAAAAATAGGTACAGAAACAATCATCCCTAAGCCTAGAAACAACATCGTTTTACTACTTAGAAGAGATTTCTCTTCTTCATCATATTCATTGGTGTCAGTTTCTATGTTCCCTTTAAATGCAGGCATTAATGTAGCGATAAAAGTTGGCACAACCATACAAACAATAGATGGTACTATTAATTTTGTAACCAAAGCCATTGCAGAAACACGTTTACCTATCCAAAGCATTGTTGTAGTTACATCTCCAATAGGTGACCAAGCACCACCAGCATTGGCTGCAATAACTATCATACCTGTATACCACAAACGCTCATTTCTATTAGGTATCAATTTACGTAATAAAGTAACTAACACTATGGTAGCAGTTAAATTATCAATAATTGCAGAAAGGATAAAGCCTAAAATTGCCATAATCCATAATAATGATTTTTTACTTTTTGTTCTTATCCAACCTTTCAATACATCAAAACCACGATGTAAATCAATAATTTCAACAATAGTCATTGCACCAATTAAAAACATTAAAATTTCTGATGTTTTACCTAAATGATGTAATAATAAATTAGTAAAACCTTCTTCTGCATGTTCACTATCATGTCCTCCTATAAAACTAAACACATTTTCATGACCATCAATTACATTGAACCATCCTTGATGAAACCCAATAGCTAATAACGCCCACATTATGGCAGCCATCAATAATGCTGGGACAGTTTTATCCATTTTTAATGGATGTTCTAAGGTGATACCAATGTATCCAAATACAAATACGAAAATAATTAATGCAATCATAGTTTAAGGTTTTGATATTAGTTTGGTAAATATATAAAATTAAACCAACTGTTCTAATGCAATTTCAAAAGCAGTTTTACAAACATCAGTTTTATAAGGATGTAATTTATAAATTTTTTCTAAAGCATGTCTAATAGTTTCAGAAGTATCTTTAAAAATGGATTCATCTCGCATTGGCAATTCAACTTTACTTTCCATCAAATAGGCGAATACTCTAGCTATACCACAATTAGAAACAAAATCTGGCAATAAGCTTGTTTTTTGATCTGAAAATTCCATTATAGGTCCAAAGAATATTTCTTTATCAGCAAAAGGGACATTTGCTCCTGGAGAAATTACTTCTAAACCTGTTGCTATCATCTTAGAAATTTGTTCTTTGGTAACCAGTCTTGAAGCCGCTGCTGGAATAAAAATCTCTGCAGGTAAAGACCAAATACGCTCATTCATTTCCTCAAAAGGAATCATTTCTTCTGCAACTAACATATTTCCTCTTTTATTGAGAAACATTGTTTTAACCTCATCAGAGGTAAATCCATTTTCATTAATAACTCCACCTGTTCTATCAATAATGCCGACCACTTTTGCTCCTAATTGATTCAAATAGTAAGCTGCAGCTGAACCTACATTTCCAAAACCTTGAACTATGGCTCTTTTCCCTTTAATCTCTCCTCCAAAAATATCGTAATAATGCTTTACCGCTTCTGCAACACCATAACCTGTAAGCATATCTGCTACAGTATATTTTCTTGAAATTTCTGGGGTATAATTAGGATCTTCAATTACTTTGATAACTCCATGACGCAACTGACCAATTCTATTTATTTTTTCTGCCTCAGTTGGTTTGAAGTGCCCATTAAAAACACCTTCTTGTGGATGCCATATTCCTGAATTTTCTGTAAGTGGAATCACATCGTGAATTTCATCTACATTCAAATCACCGCCAGTACCATAATAATATTTTAGTAAGGGTGAAACAGCATTGTACCAACGCTCTAGAACCCCTCTTTTTCTGGGGTCACTCGGATCAAAATTTATACCTGATTTTGCACCGCCAATAGCTGGACCAGAAACTGTAAATTTAACCTCCATAGTTTTTGCCAAAGATAACACCTCATTCATATCTAACCCTTTACGCATTCTCGTGCCTCCACCTGCTGCTCCGCCTCTAAGCGAATTAATAACCGTCCAGCCTTCTGCTTCTGTTTCTTGATCTTTCCAATGGAAAACGATTTCTGGCTGTTTTTCTTCGTACTTTTTTAATAAATCTTTCATCTTATTCTACAAATTACTTTTAAACTTTACATTTTTTCACTCTTTGGTATTACTCTCTATAAAGTGTAGCTAAAGTTGATTCATAATTTCTTGATTAAAATTGATTTCAAATACAATTAAGTTGTGGGATTAAAAATTACTCCTGACGAATGATCTTTACTCGCTCCAGTTACAGAACTTAAAACATTTATTTTTCCTTGTAACCTTAACAAGCCTAAAAAAGCAAAAATAAGGGCTTCTTTAAAATCGATCAATTCATTATTAGGCAAAACAATTTCTTGACCCGTATAAAATGTAATTCGTTGCATTAAAAAAGTATTAAAAACACCGCCTCCTGTCACTAAAATTTTAGAATCTTCTTTAATTATTTTAGCGACTTGAACTGCAACGTGTTCAACAAAAGTTCTTAATACATCTACAATTTCAAGGTGATAATTATCTATCAATGGGAAAATATTTTCTAACACCCATTCTAATCCTAATGACTTAGGATACGGTTGACTATAAAATTCTAATTCATTTAATTTGCGAAATAACTCATCATGTATTTCACCTGTTGACGCTAACTGTCCTTTATCATCATAAGATAAACCTAACTGATTTACATAATGATTCATAACAATATTTACAGGACAAATATCGAAGGCAATTCGCTCACCATCCTTTTCAAAAGAAATATTTGCAAAACCTCCAAAATTGATGCAATAAGCATAATCAGCAAACAATAATTGATCGCCAATTGGTACTAACGGAGCTCCTTGACCACCCAATTGTACATCTTGTGTTCTGAAATCATAAATTACTTTTTGGCTTGTAATCGCAGCAATGGTTTTACCATCACCTATTTGCAAAGTAACTCCTTGTTCAGGCTTATGAAAAATAGTATGCCCATGTGATGCTATAAAATCTATTCGGTCAATTGAATTTTCTTTAATAAAACTATTAATTAAGTTTCCTAAATACTCTCCATATTCTATATCAATTTGTTGCAAATCACTATTGCCTGATGAAAAAGCATGTCTAAGTTTACTTAACCAAGCATCAGAATAAGAAAATGTTGCAGCTTTTAATATTTCAAAATTATATTGATCAGAAACTTCAAACTTAATATAACATAAATCTACACCATCTAATGAAGTTCCACTCATCAAACCAATACAATAAAAAATTTCTGTATTCATAATTCTGTAAAAATAGCATAAGATTTTTATAAATTCTGTATATTTGAAGATATTTTTGACCTAAACATAAAGATATTCAGTATTATGAATTTTAGCCTTACAGAAGAACATATCATGATTCGCGACGCTGCTCGTAACTTTGCACAACAAGAATTATTACCAGGAGTTATAGAGCGTGATGAACATCAAAAATTTCCTCACGAGCAAATCAAAAAAATGGGAGAACTTGGTTTTCTTGGTATGATGGTTGACCCGAAATACGGTGGTGGTGGTATGGATGCCATTTCTTACGTATTAGCGATGGAAGAAATTTCTAAAATTGATGCTTCTGCTTCTGTAGTGATGTCAGTAAACA
>CAYRZY010000280.1:0-3769 GCA_964428855.1 uncultured Flavobacteriaceae bacterium | reverse complement strand
AAAAAATATTTTTGAATTCAAGGCAAGTCTCGAGGAACCTGACTGCCGTCAAGCAGGTTAAACCCTCAATGAGAGGTTAATTTCTCCTATTCCATTGTAAGTTTAAAGCTGCAATAGTATATATATTATTTGCAGAGTTTATATTTGCTTGAAGCTTCATCCCCATAGAGAATACGCTACCCATTTTAAATCTCAATTTAGCAACCAAGGGAATTCCTATTTGTGTTGACCGTTCAAGATCTCTTCTTCCTGGTTTAAAAGAGAAATACCCAAGCCCACCATGAACATCAATAAATACTATTTTACTTAATGTGAACTCTCTTCCATACAAAAGGTTTAACTGTTCAAAACCATCTCCAACTCCTCCCACAAAGGTAAGTTCACTTCCTACAGTTCCTGATAATGTGAAAATATGTTCTTGATAAGCGTAACTTACATCTCCAGTAAATGAGAGTCCTCCTGTACTTTTATCAAAATAAATTTCTAAAGGGGTTAATGAAGCTGACTTAAATCGAAATAATTTTGTTTGATTAGTTTCTTGGGAATATGCTAAACTAAGGGTTAGCATAGTTAAAATATAAATTATTTTTTTCATAATTATAACTGTATGATTGATTACTTTTCAAGTAATCATACTATTTTAAACATTAATATTTAGGTTTAATAGCCTAAAAAAGTTGATAGGTCAGCCCTACTCTTGAAGAATTTACTCTATGTCCAGATTCTAGTACAACACTAAAAACATACCTTTTGAGTTTATAACTAAAAAATAAACCTGAAAAGGCAGAACTTCTATCTTCTAACTCTTTAGGGTTGTTCAGAACATCTCCAATAAAAAAGCCCAATCCAAAAGTATTATTATTCCTTAATTTGAAAACTACTTCTGAATTAAAGTTGTAAGAAAAAAGAGATTTTTCATCAACAACTAAAACACTACTGATTTGCTTGTTTTTTATTGATTGTAGTGTGTTCTGATATGGTCCAAACTCATAATTATAAACAAGTTCAAGACCTATGATTCTCAAATCCAATCTTTTTGTTGGTAAATTGAAATTTACACCTATCTTAGTATCAAAATTATACAATTCTTTCTTTTCATTTGCTCTTACTATATCTAAGAAATCTGACTTAAACTTATACCTTCCATAAGTTATCCCTCCTCCATAATAAATATTTAAATTTTTTCTAGTGAAACTTTTATGAATATTCAACGAAAATAATTCTTTACCATCATCATTGTCATCACCACTTACATTTTGTGATGAAACATCTCTACTATAGTCCCCAGACTGAAAATTCACTCCTTTACTAAAACCTCCTGAGATATAAACTGCTGCAGTATCCTTATCTCTATATTCTGGTTTAGCTGTATAAGACTTTATTGAACCATAAGAACTACTTGTATAAACTCTATCAATACCACATGAAGACAATAATATTGAGATTACTATTAAAATAAGGTTTTTCATAATTGGCAATATTTGGTTGATTTTTCACTCAAAGGTACTTGTGATATTTAATATAAAAATGTAAATAAAGTCGTTTACTTCAAAAAATATTCTTATTTTTCACAAAAAGACAGTTCTTATTGATAATAACTTTGTGAAAAATGCAAAAAGAATTTTTTAATAAAATAAAAGAAATAGCACCTAAAAATATTTCAATAGCAGATTTAATCGCTTCTGTTTTAGATATCGGTTATGATGCTGCGTATAGAAGAATTACTTTAAAAACTAATTTAACACTAGAAGAGAGTGTTAAACTGGCTAGGCATTTCAATATATCATTAAATAAATTATATGAAGTAGGTAGCCAAGACACAATTCTTGTAGAAAGGTCTTCTAGGATTATAAATAAAGAACATTTAGAGGCTTACCTCTCTAAATCAATAGAAGATATAAGTCCACTTACCAAAATGAAGAATGTTTCTATATTGTATTCTGCTAAAGACATTCCTTTATTTTACTCCTTAAAAGATTCTTTTTTAACACGCTATAAGTTTTATGTTTGGTTGAAATTAACCAATAAAGAAATGACAAAAAACAAAGTGTCTTTTAATGATTTCATGAAAACAATTCCAGCATCATTATTAGAAAAAGCTACCATACTTAATGATATGTACAGTGCTATAAATATTATAGAATTTTGGAATGACAATACCATTAACAGTACTATTCAACAAATTCTTTACTATTTTGAATCACAATTACTATCAAAAGAGCTTGCTTTAAAAATTTGTGATGACCTAAAAGAAATCATTTATCATGTAGAAAAACAAACCATTCAACAAAGTATTATCAACTCTAAAAACAATGCTACTTATCACCTTTATAAAAGTGATTTTTTAACTACCAGTAATATAATCATGTTAAAAACAACGCAGAAAAAAATATTTTTTGTTCCTTATACTGTACTAGAATATTTGAAAGTTGAGCATCAAGACACTTGTGATATCATGGATGACTTCTTTGAGAAACAAATGACAAATTCAAAATTATTAATCCATTCTGACGAGAAAGATAGAATACTTTTCTTTAATCGAATGCATCAAAAAATAAACAAACTTCGTGATAGAATCACTGCTGACAATCCATTCTCTTTTGAATAAAAGACTATAACAATTTATTCATTTTAAATATTTTTTTACTTTTTTGTAACATTTATTTGTCTTCTGCCGTATATATAAGTACACGACAAAAAATAAGTATTAATTTAATTAGAATACATGAGACAACTAAAAATTACAAAACAAGTTACCAATAGAGAAACAGCATCATTAGACAAGTACTTACAAGAAATAGGTAAAGTAGATCTAATTACTGCTGATATGGAGGTGGAATTAGCTCAACGTATTAAAGCTGGCGATCAAGATGCTTTAGAACGTTTGACTAAAGCCAATTTACGTTTTGTGGTTTCAGTTGCTAAACAATATCAAAATCAAGGTTTAACATTGCCAGATTTAATTAATGAAGGTAATTTAGGTTTGATTAAAGCTGCCAAACGTTTTGATGAAACGAGAGGTTTTAAATTTATCTCTTATGCTGTTTGGTGGATTCGTCAATCTATCTTACAAGCATTGGCAGAACAATCTAGAATTGTGCGTTTGCCTTTAAACAAGATTGGTTCTATTAACAAAATTAATAAAACGTATGCTCGTTTAGAACAAGATAACGAAAGACCTCCTTCACCAGAAGAAATTGCAAAAGAATTAGACATGACTATCAATGACGTAAAAGAGTCTTTGAAAAATGCTGGTCGTCACGTCTCAATGGATGCTCCATTAATTCAAGGTGAAGATTCTAACTTATATGACGTTTTACGTTCTGGTGAATCACCAAATCCTGATAGAAATTTATTACACGAATCTCTAAAAGTAGAAATTGAGCGTGCTTTAGAAACACTTACACCTAGAGAAGCTGATGTAGTTGCTTTATACTTTGGTTTGGGTGAACATCAACCAATGACGTTGGAAGAAATTGGTGAAACTTTTGATTTAACAAGAGAAAGAGTTCGTCAAATTAAAGAAAAAGCGATCCGTAGATTAAAACATACTTCTAGAAGTAAAATTTTAAGAACTTACTTAGGGTAAAAAATATACTTTTTTTTAATAACTATAAAAAGCTTACGTGAATTCGTAAGCTTTTTCTTTTTACATTTGACAAAAACTACAACATGTCACATTTAATAGCCCCTTCCGTTTTAGCAGCAGATTTCGCCAACTTACAACGCGATATAGAAATGGTTAATAATAGTCAAGCAGATTGGTTTC
>CAYRZY010000279.1:0-3789 GCA_964428855.1 uncultured Flavobacteriaceae bacterium | reverse complement strand
TTTTTAATGGATTTTCAGGGTTGTTTAATTATTGTTACTCACGATAGGTATTTTCTAGATAATGTTGCGGGGTGGATTCTTGAATTGGATAGAGGAGAAGGGATACCGTGGAAAGGTAATTACGCTGAATGGCTAGATCAAAAATCTAAACGTTTGGCTCAAGAAAGCAAAACAGCTTCTAAACGTCAGAAAACCTTAGAACGAGAATTAGACTGGGTACGTCAAGGTGCAAAAGGAAGACAAACCAAACAAAAGGCTCGTTTGAAGAATTATGATAAGATGATGAGTCAAGATCAAAAGCAATTGGATGATAAATTAGAAATTTATATTCCGAATGGTCCTCGTTTAGGAACTAATGTAATTGAAGCTAAAGGAGTTTCTAAAGCTTTTGGAGATAAGTTATTGTATGAAAATTTAGAATTCAATTTGCCTCAAGCAGGTATTGTAGGGGTTATTGGTCCGAATGGAGCTGGTAAAACCACTATTTTTAAAATGATAATGGGTGAAGAAAATCCTGATAAAGGAGAATTCATTGTGGGTGAAACTGCAAAAATCGCTTATGTAGATCAGGCACATTCTAATATAAATCAAGATAAAACAATTTGGCAGAATTTTTCTGATGAGCAAGAATTGGTAATGATGGGAGGTAAACAAGTAAATTCTAGAGCTTATTTAAGTAGATTTAATTTTGCAGGAAGTGAGCAAAATAAAAAAGTTTCAGATTTGTCTGGTGGTGAGCGGAATAGATTGCATTTGGCAATGACTTTAAAAGAAGAAGGCAATGTGTTGTTGTTAGATGAACCTACTAATGATTTAGATGTGAATACTTTACGTGCCTTAGAAGAGGGCTTAGAAAATTTTGCTGGGTGTGCTGTCGTGATTAGTCACGACCGTTGGTTTTTAGATAGAGTTTGTACGCATATTTTGGCTTTTGAAGGAGATAGTCAAGTCTATTTCTTTGAAGGAGGTTTCTCTGAATATGAAGAAAATAAAAAGAAACGTTTGGGTGGTGATTTGATTCCTAAACGTATTAAATATAAGAAACTGATTAGGTAGGTTGAAAATTAAAACCTTGCGTTTGTTTCCTTTATTTTACACAGTTAAATTATAACTTAAACTTCTTCATAATTTCCTTAGAAATTCCATCTTTGTGTAATGAAATTGAAATAGACTTCATCTTAATGTATGGAACAGACATATAAATATAACCTTCATGCCCTTTATTAGAAGTACCCCATGAATTTTTCACTTTATAATAGGTGTTTCCGTTTTTATCCTTAAGTAATCCTGTGATATGCATTAAATGATCGTCAGTAGTGTTGTAGTTTAAAAATTCTATTTGACGATTTTCTGATGTAACTATTTTTTCGTTTCCTACAGTAATAGTATTGGTGGTGTCTTTTGGTAAGGTTGCCATTCCTTTTTTTGAAGAAAATGTTTTTTCAGAAACATCAGTATCTAACACAATTGAGTATCCTTTACTTAATGCATATTCAATAGCATTTATATATTCGTTTAAGGGTAAATTATAAAAACTACCATTAGAAAAATTATCAGGAATTTCTAAAATAAAAGTCTCATAATAAGGATGGTGTGTATAAGAAGTAAGGGTGATATAGTCTTCTGGATTAATTTTCATTGCCTCCTGAAATGTTTTAGGCGTATATTGTTTATTATTAAAAGTAAAGGTATTTGGTTCTTTACCGAAATAGGTATCTAATACAGTATTTGTTGAGTCTATCCAGCTTGTAGATTGCTTAGTATTCTTAACGTAGTTATGTACAACAGAATCTAATGAAGCAAATACTTTGGTGTGATTGTGTATACCTTGATTTGTAAGACCGCCTGAATAAATTTCTTCAGGAACTAATCCGTTTTCTCTTATAGAATTAAATACATCATGAGCCAAACTCCCTTGGCTAAATTGAGCTTTTCCTTGCCTTAAGATGTAATTTTCGGCTTTTTTTTCATAGGTATTTCTAACGGTGTACATTTCTGAAATATCTATCAAGAGACCATTTTTTCTAAAGATCTCCGATTCTATAAAAGATGAAGTAGAGAAACTCCAGCAGGTACCTGTATTACCTTGGCTTTTTACTTGAGTTGCTTCAATGTCGTAAACTGTCGTGAATTGATTTGATTGTTTTTCTTGAGCGAAAGAGAATAACGTAAAAAAGGCTATTAATAACGTAACTATACTATTTTTCATAATTCTTATATAAGAAGGTTTCTACAAAAATAATAAAATATGATTACTAAGAAAAGTAAAAGGAGTTATTTAACAGGGTAAACTCATACTTTTGAAAAAAGCTACGAATAAACTAATTTTTATTCTATTTTTTGAGGAAAACAAAGAATTAACACTAATTTCAAAACCCTATAGAATTTTTTATTCGTATTTTTTTACATATAACAATATAATTCGTGTACCTGTTGGTCTAACTGGTGGGTTTGTAGTATGTGTAAGTTTACTGTACTGATAATTAAATGATTGCCTGTCAGTTAAATGATGTTTGTAGCGAGCTCAGGTCATAAGATTACTATGGTTGAGGGAAATAGTAAATGAGTGAATAGAAAGTAATAAAAAAAGGCTGACCCAATTAGATATGAGCCAGCCTTTGTATTAGTCCTTTTTAGGATTCTACTATCAATTCTTAATGATTTTGTGATTAGATCGATAATCTCCAGCTTTAAAGTTCAGTATATAAATTCCTGAAGCATGATTTGATAAATCTATTGGATAATTAAATACACCATCTTTTTTCTGTAGTTTCAAATTCTTAATTTGTCTGCCTTCTATAGAAAATATTTTGATAGAAGCCTCTCCGTTATAAGTAGAAGAAAATCTAAAATTAAAGAGACCTGAACTAGGATTAGGGTATATAAAACTCTTATTTTCAATCAAAGTTGTTTTTGATGCTGCTGATTTAGTAGCTGTGAAAGTAAAAGTTTTATTTGTCCAAGTGCCTGACGAAGAGGTATTGTTAAGTAATAATGTCCAATTTGACCCATCATTAGAGCCTTCACATTTAAAACCTTTTAAATCACCCCAAGATGTTTTTTGAATATTTATTGCCGTAGGAGCAATTTTATCAGAGCCAAAATCTAATGTAATATGTTGAGGAGTGGCAATACCTACCCAAGGTCCAGTATCACCTGCAATACCATCAAAAGCTTTATAAGTATTTGCACCCCAGGTAGATGAATTTTTTCTACTTCCAGAAACCACAACACCTCCTGAATTATTTGAGGTAAGGTTTGTTTGAGGGTAATTTGTTGAGCCTTTCATCCAACTCAGTTCTGAAATTTTATATTTTGCAGCATTGGTTACGGTATATTTTAGATATCGATAACCTGAGCCACCGCCATTGCTTACTGTGATTGGATTTTGAGTTTTGTTATCTAGCCTTTGTACCCATCCACCATTTGTTGTAGTAATCATATTTTGATAGAAGTATGTTGATCCTAGAGGTACATTATTAGGAATTGTAAAGGTTAAATTTACAGTTCCAGACCCTGCATTTACATTTTTAGATGCTCCAGCATACCATGTCCAAGGACTTTTATTCAAATGAAAAGATGATTGTATTTTTCGAGTAGTTGATACGTTATAGTTTACAGCTACAGTTACAGTTTGTCCTGGATTAACAGTTGTAGGTCCAGATACAGAAGTTATTTGATCAGAACCACCACCAGTAGTTTTTTGATAAATACGTAAATAATCAACTTCTAAGGTAGCAGGGAAAGCATTGTTATCATCTGCAGGACCTGGCCATCCACCACCAGCTG
>CAYRZY010000278.1:0-3797 GCA_964428855.1 uncultured Flavobacteriaceae bacterium | reverse complement strand
TTACGGAACAGGTTTCCATCAAGCATTAATAAATGCCTCAAATAAAAAAGGAGGCACTGTATTTGCGTATCATGTTAATGATCCTGAACGTTATGGAGTGGTAGAATTTGATAAAAATAACATCGCTATTTCTATTGAAGAAAAACCAGAACACCCTAAATCTAATTATGCAGTTCCTGGTATTTATTTTTATGATAATAGTGTGGTGAAAATAGCTAAAGAATTAAAACCTTCAGCTCGTGGTGAATATGAAATTACTGATGTAAACAAAGTATATTTACAGCAAGACGAACTACATGTTAGTATCTTAAACAGAGGTACTGCTTGGTTAGATACTGGCACTTTTCAATCCTTAATGCAAGCACAACAATTTGTGCAAGTTATTGAAGAGCGTCAAGGTTTAAAAATAGGTTGTATTGAAGAAATTGCTTATAAAAAAGGGTTTATTTCTGAAGATCAACTTAAAGAGATTGCTAAACCATTATTAAAAAGTGGCTATGGAAAATATTTAATGAATATATTTAGCCATATAGAAGATTAAAATCCTCAAATCAAAAATCTTTAATCTCAATTCATATCCTTATCTTTGCTTTTCATAAAAAAGTATAGAAAATGCGAAAGAGTGTTGCTGAATTATTACAATCAGATCAATTTTTACAAGAAGTACAAATTAAAGGATGGGTAAGAACCTTTAGAGCCAATCGTTTTATTGCCTTAAATGATGGTTCTACCATTAATAATATTCAATGTGTAATTGATTTTGAAAATACAGATGATGTACTCTTAAAGCGTATCACTACAAGTGCTGCCGTTTCAATTACAGGTACTTTGGTTGAAAGTCAAGGTAAAGGACAACGTGTAGAAATCAATGTAAGTAACATAGAAATTTTAGGCGATTCAAACCCAGAAGAATATCCTATTCAACCAAAAAAACACAGCTTTGAATTTTTACGTGAAAATGCACATTTAAGAGTTAGAACAAATACTTTTAGTGCCGTAATGCGTTTACGTTCTGCTTTATCCTTTGCAGTTCACAAGTATTTCACTGAAAACGGATTTTATAATTTTCATGCACCTATAATTACAGGTTCTGATGCTGAAGGTGCAGGTGAAATGTTTCAGGTTTCTACTCTAGACAACAATAATATCCCAAAAAATGAAAACGGAGAAGTAGATTATGACAAAGACTTTTTTGGTAAAGAAACCAATCTTACTGTTTCTGGTCAATTAGAAGCTGAAACCTACGCTATGGCATTAGGTAAAGTGTATACATTCGGACCAACATTTAGAGCTGAAAACTCAAATACTACTCGCCATTTAGCTGAATTTTGGATGATTGAACCTGAGGTTGCTTTTATGGATTTGGATGGTAACATGGATTTAGCTGAAGACTTTATAAAATCTGTAATCAAATATGTGTTAGATAATTGCAAGGATGATTTGGAGTTTTTAAACGACCGTTTTGTTAAAGAAGAAAGCACCAAGCCACAACTGCAACGAAGTGATATGTCTTTACTAGAAAAATTAAACTTTGTAGTTGACAATAACTTTAAACGTGTAAGTTATACTGAAGCCATAGACATCTTAAGAAACTGTAAGCCCAATAAAAAGAAAAAATTTCAATATATCATTAATGAATGGGGAGCTGACCTACAAAGTGAGCACGAACGCTTTTTAGTAGAAAAACATTTTAAGTGCCCTGTAATATTATTTGACTACCCCGCTACAATCAAAGCATTTTATATGCGTTTAAATGATGACGGCAAAACAGTGAGAGCTATGGATGTCTTATTTCCTGGTATTGGTGAAATTGTCGGAGGTGCTCAACGTGAGGAACGTTTTGATGTACTCGTAGAAAAAATGAAAGCCTTAAATATAGACGAGAAAGAATTGTGGTGGTATTTAGATTTGCGTAAATTTGGTACAGCTGTACATTCTGGTTTTGGCTTAGGTTTTGAACGTTTAGTACAATTCACAACAGGTATGGGTAATATTAGAGATGTTATTCCGTTTCCTAGAACACCACAGAATGCAGAATTTTAAGCCGATAATCGGCATTAGGTTTAAAAATAGTAAGATGAAAAAAATAGTATTTATAATAACTTTTTTGAGTTTTGCAGTTAGTTATGCTCAAGAAGAAACTATCATAGAATCTACAGAAGAAGATGTAGAAGTATTTATTGAAGATGATAGTTATACTGACTCTAACAATGTAAACTCTTATAATGGCAATACAAATTCAGTTGATATTGTAACTGGTGAAATTAAAAACACTTTATTGATTTTTAAAGGTAAAAACACAAACCTTTACGGATTAAAAAATAAAAAAGGCAAGGTATTGGTAAAACCAGTTTTCTATTCAATAGACAGTTATAACTCTACAAAAAATCAGATTATAGCATCACTGGCCTATAGTAAAAAAGGTCTTATTGACAATAAAGGTACTATCATTATCCCTTTTGAATATTCATACATTTACAAAAACCAAAATATTTACAAATGTACTAAAAATGGTCAAGTAACTCTTTTTGATTATGAAGGCAACTCTATATTAAAAAAATCTTATGATGAGATTGAATTGTCTGAAAATCAATTTAAAGTAAAAGAGAATGGCTTGTATGGTATTTTAAACCTTAACGGAAAAGTGTTGTTACCAATAGAATATGATGAAATATTTCACTACAAGCAAAAAGAATGGTTTATAGTTGTAAAAGGAGGAGTTAGCAATATTATCAATAGAAAAGGTGAAAATATTTTCGGTAAAAAATATACAAGTATTTCTAAAATTGATTATAATCTCAACTATTTATTGGCTGAAAAAAATGAAAATTTTGGTATTATCAATGCTTTTGGTAAAGAAATTACACCATTAATTTTTGAGGCTATAGATTCTAATTATGATGACTCTCGTTTTATTGTAAAACACAACGAAAAATGGGGGCTTTATGACATCTATTTTAAACAATTTTTAATTGAGCCAAATTATGATAATATAAAAAAATTATCTAATGGGTACTATTTATTAACAAATTCAGACCAAAAAATACTGCACAATTTAATCCTTAATACCAAAATTGGTCTTTCTGAATACGGAAACATCAATGATTATGTTTCAAATGGTTTAATTATTACAGTAGAAAAAAACAAGCTTTACGGTATTTATAATTTAGGAATAAATAAATTAGTAATCCCACAAAAATATCAGTCTATTTATAGTAGCTCTTATCATATACAATGTAAAATTCCCAATTCTAAATTTTATGATATCTACAATCATAAAGGCAAAATACTTGTTGAAAATTCAAGAATTAAATCTTTTAATTCTAATTACAACTATCAAAAAATCATTAGTAAAGGGAAGGTTGGTGTGTTATATAAAGGCAAAGTAATTATTGATGCTAAATATAATTTCATTAAGGACTTTAAAGACACTCATTATGTTTTTGTGAAATCTGATAAAAAAAATGGCTTGATTAGTTTAAATGATGGTAAATTTATCATTCCATTAAATAAAGACTTCATTACTGTAATTGCAAATAAGAATACCATCAATTGGAAAAACAAGAACTACAGAGTTACACTTAACAAACTCGTTGAAATTAAATAATGCTTAAACAAAGTTTACACTATAAATTATTACAAAAATTATCTCCTCAGCAAATTCAACTGATGAAGTTAATTCAATTGCCTACGCAAGCTTTTGAACAAAAAATAAAGCAAGAAATTGAAGAAAATCCTGCTCTAGAAAGTGGCAAAGAATCTGATGTTGATAGTGATTTACAAAATGAATATGATGA
>CAYRZY010000277.1:0-3805 GCA_964428855.1 uncultured Flavobacteriaceae bacterium | reverse complement strand
AAACAGAAATAGGAATTGTTGAAATGGGAGGCAATCATTTAGAGGAAATTGATTTTCTATGTCAAATAGCACAACCTGATTATGGCTATATAACTAATTTTGGAAAAGCACATTTAGAAGGTTTTGGAAGTCTAGAAGGCGTAGTGCAAGGTAAAACAGAGTTGTATAGGTATTTAAAATCTCATAACAAAACAGTTTTTGTAAATACTGATGATACCATCCAAGTAGAGAAATCTGAAGGTATTGATAGAGTTAGTTTTGGTAATAATAATGTTGATGTACAGGTTAATTTTATTGATGCAAACCCTTTTGTACAGGTTCAGTTTAATAATAATGTTATTGTTAGTCAATTAATTGGAGCTTATAATTATAATAATATTGCTGCAGCTATTGCCATAGGATGCCATTTTATGGTGTCAAAAGAGGATATAATATCAGCGATTGAAAATTACATCCCGACCAATAATCGTTCTCAAATTATTGAGCAAGGCACAAATAAAATTATTCTAGATGCTTACAATGCCAATCCCTCAAGCATGCAGGTTGCTTTAGAAAGTTTAGCAGGGTTGACAGATACTTGTAAAATTGCCATCATAGGAGATATGTTTGAATTGGGGAATGAAGCAGAAGTTGAGCATCAAGCAATTGTAGATTCTTTGACGAACCTTTCAATTGATAAAGCTTATTTGATAGGTGAAAATTTTTATAAAACGAATTGTCAATTGTCAGAAAGTAACATTACTTTATTTAAATCTTTTGACGATTTTAAAAGTCATTTTTTAATCCTCAAAATTAAAAATGCCACACTCTTGATTAAAGCATCTCGAGGTATGGCATTAGAAAGAATTTTAGATTTGCTGTAGCCTATTTTTTCTCAATAATTACTTTAGAACCTGAGTTCTACCTAAGGTTTAGAGATAGTATCAGAAACTATACTTTCCCAAGGCACTAATTTTGAACTGTAATAATTGATGTCTAAAGCTTCTAATCTGTCTTTGTGTTTTCCTAGACGGACTTTGTATTCTTCCCAATTTCTTTGAGAAGTAGGCGTCCATCCAATCTCTGCAATCCCAATTACTCTTGGGAAAGCTAAAAATTCAAGATCCTTTATGTTTTCAACAGTTTCTGTCCATAATGGAGCTTCTACGCCAATGATATTTTCTTTTGAAATACCTTCTATATGATTTTCTAAGCTCCAATTGTAGGCTACATCAACTTCAGTAAGACCAGCCCAATTCAACCCTAGTTTAGTGGTCTTATCATATTTCATGTCTAAATACGCTTTAGTAGCTGGCGACATGAGTATTTTCGCATTTTGTTTTACAGCACTAAAAGCATTTTTATTTTCTGTACTATCTCTAGCCCAATATTGAACAATAGTGTTAGGTTCTAAAGTTGCATGAGCAATTTCATCCCATCCTAACACTTTTTTACCATGAGAAGTAACAATTTTTTGGACTTTATGGATGAACTTAATGTACTCTTTTATTGGTGTAGCATCAGATTCATCACCACCTATATGAATATATTCACCTGGGGTCATTTCTGCCAATTCTCTAATCACATCATCAATAAATTTATAAGTAATTTTTTTATCAGTACAAAAAGAACTAAAACCTACTCTTGTGCCTGTATATGGTTTTGTGGCTTTTCCATTGCAATTTAATTCAGGATAAGAAGATAATGCTGCATTGGTGTGGCCGGGCATATCAATTTCTGGAATAATAGTAATAAAATGATCTTGAGCATATTTTACCAATTCTTTGTATTGTACCTGTGTGAAAAATCCGCTTTCACCACCGCCAACTTCTGTACTGCCACCATGTGTGGTTAAATTTGGCCAAGATTTGATTTCAATTCTCCAGCCTTGATCGTCAGATAGATGTAAGTGTAAGGTGTTTATTTTATAAAATGAGAGTATGTCAATGTATTTTTTCACATCTTCAAGACCAATAAAGTGACGAGCCACATCAAGCATTGCACCACGATAACTATAAGATGGTTCATCAGTAATAGTTCCCGAGGCAATCAACCAAGTATTGTTTTGTTTCTCTTTGAGCTCAATCGAAGCGGGAAGCAATTGTCGTAATGTTTGAATACCATAAAACAGACCAGCAGGTTTGTTTGCTTTTAGATCAATACCATCTTCTTTAATAGTTAGTAGGTAACCTTCTTTATTTTGAATACTATCTGATAAGGATAAATAAATATGATCTGTCGAAGGCATAGAACTCATAACCTTTACAGGAAGTTTAAAGCCTGTAGCTGGTTGTAATAACTCAGATAAATAGTCAGCGATTGGCTTTAAAGCATCACTTTGATAGTGGATTTCACTATTACTATTTAATTTAAAAGAGCTACCTGTAGCAGTTAAAGAAATAGGTTTTGGTATAATATTATCTTTTAAAAGATCTTTAGGGATTGCAGGGTTTTTGATTTTTTCTTCCTTTTTACAAGCAGTGATGGTTAGCATGCTAATAACAACTAAGATAAGAATAGAACTGTAGTGGGTTTTAATTTTCATAGAATTTGTATTTGAAAGCTAAGTTTAAGAAATTAAAGCAGAAAGTTATATTCTTTCGATGAATGACATTTATTAGACTGTAAATGACATGAAGATGTTATTTTTTTAAAGTTTTTACAATTGTATCCTTATAAGGAAGTTTTATCCATCTGCTAAAAATACAATTGTTATTTCCGATCTCTAGAATTTGAATTCCTACGATTTTTTTGATTGCGGTTTCTGTTTTTATTTCTATTTGATGAATTACCAGAGCGAGATTGCCTTCTATTATTTTGACTTGGTTCAGCTTCAGAACTGTCGTCGTGGACATTAATAAAAGGATGTTCTGCTATTACAGGAATTTTTTGATTGATTAGTTTTTGAATATCACGTAAGTAAGCTCTTTCTTCTTGGTCGCAAAAAGAAATGGCAACTCCACTTGCTTTTGCACGTCCTGTTCTACCTATTCTATGTACGTAGGTTTCTGGTATATTTGGTATATCGTAATTTACCACGAGAGCCAATTCATCAATGTCAATTCCACGAGCAGCAATATCAGTGGCTACTAAAACAGTAATGATGCCTTTTTTGAAATTTTCTAATGCTTTTTGTCTTGCAGTCTGTGATTTGTTACCATGGATAGCTGCCGCATTAATACCATCTCTAGCTAATAATTTTACAATTTTATTTGCACCGTGTTTGGTACGAGAAAATACCAATGTAGATTTGATGTTTTGAGTTTCTAAGAGGTAAACTAGTAATTTTATTTTGCCCTTTTTACTAACAAAATAAACAGCTTGTTCAACTTTTTCTGCAGTAGCTTGTTCAGGTTTTACAGTTACTTTTTCAAAATCTCCTAATATTTTATGAGACAGTTCTACAATCGATGCTGGCATAGTTGCAGAAAAGAAAAGAGATTGTCGTTTAGAAGGTATTTTTGCAAGTACTTTTTTAATATCATGAATAAAACCCATGTCTAGCATCTGGTCAGCTTCATCTAAAACAAAATATTCAATAGAATCTAAGTTGATAAAACCTTGTTGCATTAAATCTAGTAATCTACCAGGAGTCGCCACAAGAATATCAACACCTCTTCGTAATGCTTGTACTTGTGAACCTTGTTTAACACCTCCAAAAATAACAGTATTTCTAATGCCAGTATGTTTTCCGTAAATGGTAAAATTATCAGCAATTTGAATGGCTAACTCACGAGTTGGAGTAATAACCAAGGCTTTAATTTTACGAGAACGGTTGTTATGGGCGTTGTTAGCAAGATGTTGTAATATAGGGATGGCAAAAGCA
>CAYRZY010000276.1:0-3812 GCA_964428855.1 uncultured Flavobacteriaceae bacterium | reverse complement strand
TTAAAATTGGCGGTATATTAAATATTATTATTGCAATTGCTCATATCATAGGTTTGTTCTGGGCAAAACAATTCTTTGAAAATACTGGTGCAAAAGAAGGAATGATAGCACTTCGCCAAATTCATTATATACTCCCTTATACACTAACTATTATTGTATCATTCGTTTTCTTTGCTTTTGGACTCTATGGGCTTTCTGCTGCAGAAAAAATTAGAAAACTACCCTTTCTAAAATTAGGTATTTTCACCATTGCTACAATTTATATTTTTCGAGGAATTGGAGAGCAGACTTATAACCTAATTCAAGGTACCACATCAACACCTGAAACCATTCAATCTATAGTAGCTCTAATCATCGGATTGTTATTTTTGTTTGGTGGATTGAAAAAATGGAAAGTTGAAAAAAAATAACCTAATACGAAGTGTCAGAAACAAGATTGGGTCACTACAAAAATCAAAATTCTTCAATCCTAATTCTTCTGTCTTGATTCTAAAATAGTACCTCTTTACTCTACAATTAACATATACATTAAAAAATACCTGATTAAATTTTCTCACTCATAGTCGAAAATTTCTCTTTACCTATCAGTAGCTGCCAAAACATGATAAAGTCTGAAGCTAAACTGTAAAATGGATATTGAAAAGTTGCTGGTGTATTCTTTTCAAAAAAGAAATGTCCTACCCATGCAAATCCATAACCAACAAACGGAATTAAAGCCATTCGCCACCAAACTTGAGTATAAAGCGTCGAAATCAATATTAAAATAACCAACCCTGTACCTATAAAATGTAAAATTCTAGAAGTTGAATTACTATGCTCAGTTAAATAAAAAGGATAAAATTCTTTTAAACTATTAAACTTTTTAGCTGTTGTCATAACATTAAGTTTGTTTGTGAATGTACAAAAAAATTAATAAACCTAGTTTTTTAGTAAATTTAACAACTCATCTGAATATTATTACATAACTTCACATCATATAAAACATATACTATGAAAAGCATAACTCTATTCTTTTTAATCTTTATCGCTATGTCAACTATGAATGCACAAAACATTAAAAATACAGATCAACTTCCTTATTATGAGATTCCTGAATATACTCAAAAATATACTTCAGGAGCTATAATAGCTCGAATGGTTGACGGATTAGGGTTCAGATATCGTTGGGCAACAGAAAATTTAAGAATAAAAGATTTGGCTTTTAGACCTAATCAGGAAGCTAGTTCTACGGGTGAAACTATAGATCATATTTTAAGTTTATCAAGAATCATTGTGAATGTTGCTCAAAAAACACCAACTGATTTCACAAAAAAGAAACCTGAATTAGATTACGAACAAAAACGTAAAGAAACATTAGAAAATTTGAAAAAAGCTAGTGATTTATTTATGACAGTAACAAATTTAGAAAACTACAGCATTAAATTTATAGCAACTAAAGGTACTAGTGAATATCCTTTTTGGAATACTATCAGTGGTCCGATAGAAGATGCTGTATGGCATTCAGGACAAATTGCTTCCTTCAGACGCTCTTCAGGAAACCCTATAAATTCTAAAGTGAAATTTTTAGAAGGAAAAATAAAAGAATAATTGTAACTATTTGAAAGAAATTTGATACGGTTGATTTCTATAAAAAAACACTACTCGAATTACTGTAAGCCTTTTCAAAAGCTTCTTGATTTAATTCTAAATTAATTTTATGATCATTAAAATATTGTAATACTTTTTCAGTCGGCATATTACCCGTCAGTTCATCTTTTGCCATTGGGCAACCTCCATATCCTTTAATAGCACTATCAAATCGGTTGCAACCAGCTTTATAGGCTGCATTTATTTTTTCTTGCCAAGTTGTTGGTGTAGTGTGTAAATGTGCTCCAAATTCTATCGTAGGATATAAGGGAATCAAATGTGAAAACAAATAATTAATAATAATTGGTGTAGAACTCCCAATCGTATCAGATAAAGAAATAATTTTAACACCCATACTTGACATTTTTTGTGTCCAGTCAGCAACAATATCTACACTCCAAGGATCTCCATATGGATTACCAAAGCCCATCGATAAATACGCAACAACTTCTTTATTGGTTTTGGTTGCAATGGCTAAAATTTCATCTAAAATTAAAATAGATTCAGCTATGGTTTTTCCTGTATTACGCATCTGAAAATTTTCAGATATAGAAAAAGGATAGCCTAAATAATTGATTTCTTCAAATTGTGAAGCATCGTTAGCACCACGTACATTTGCGACAATACCTAATAGCTTACTCTTTGTATTGTCTAAGTCCAACTTTGAAAGTACCTCCGCAGTGTCTCGCATTTGCGGAATTGCCTTAGGCGATACAAAACTCCCAAAATCAATCGTATCAAAACCAACCTTTAACAGTTGATTGATATATGCCACTTTAATATCCGTTGAGATAAATGGTTTGATACCTTGCATGGCATCTCTGGGGCATTCTATGATTTTTATCGGACTCATTATAAATCAAAGATACAGTATTAGAATGGAAAATCGAAGAATGAAATCAGGGCTTATTAATTGAATCTTGCCAAATATGAAAGTTTTAAAAGTAACGCAAAATGAAAGTCTTATTATAGGGTATATTTAACGGCTGTATTAAAAGGAAAATATGTAGCTATTGAAGATTTAGGCAATGGAATTTGGAAAGTATTTTATAGAAACGTATTTTTAGGTTTCTTTAATGAAACACAATTAAGAAATAAAGAATCATCAACAAGGTTAGAAACCAATTTAGTGTAAAGCCTAATCTTTAACTTGTGTAAACAATGTACCTTAACGAACATTTGAACCAAGCAGAACCGACATCAAATTATTATCATTTTTTATTTGACCTAAAAATACTGACGTAAGCGTTGAACTTCCCAAATCCTCAACACCTCTGCAAGAAATACAACTATGATTTGCTTTTAGGACAACACCTACATCTTTTGTGTCAAGTGTGGTTAAAAGTTCTTGAACTACCTGCATTGTTAATCGTTCTTGGACTTGTGGTCTTCTTGCGTAAAAGTCAATAAGTCTATGAATTTTTGACAAGCCAATCACATAACCCTTTGGTATATACGCGATATTGGCTTTCCCTTGAATTGGAACAAAGTGATGCTCACAAAAAGATGTAAAAGGAATGTTTAATTCTACCAAAGGAGTATGGTAACCATAAGTGTTTTTAAATACAGTTATTTTAGGCTTGTTTTGAGGGTTTAAGCCTTTAAATATTTCGTTTACGTACATTTTCGCCACTCTAATTGGCGTATCTCTTATGCTATCGTTTTCAAGGTCGAATCCTAATATCTCAATAATATCCTTAAATTTATTTGCAATTAAATCAATCTTTAAATTATCATCTTTATCAAAAGCATTATCACGTAACGGATTTTTAATCGTTACGTGATGAGCTAATTGTTTTGAAACTTTTTCTTTTATTTGAGTTTTTCCGTTCAAATTCATTCTTCTAATTATTAACTTTAGTTATATCATTTTCTGAAAGTTTTGCTAAACAGAATGCTCCTATAGCCATTACTAAGTCTCTAACAGCAACATCCACAAAGCTCCAACTAAAAATCAATGTCAATGCTATTGCAGTCAACCAAGCAGAAACCACATAAGCACCAATTTTTGTTTTTGTTAAAACAAGAATACCCGCTATAATTTCTATAATTCCAACTATCATCATAAATGTAGTAGACTCAAAAGGCAACATTTCTGCAAATCCATCAGATATATATAAACTCCAATTGGTTAAAATGTTAGTGAATTTGTCTAATCCTGCAACTATTGGCACTAAACCAAAAGT
>CAYRZY010000275.1:0-3838 GCA_964428855.1 uncultured Flavobacteriaceae bacterium | reverse complement strand
TTCTTAAAAGAAAAGGTGTTATCTATAAAAGAGCTTGATGCATATGCTAGATGGAGTGAATTGCCCTATTTAGACATATTTCAAGTGTATATACATAGCAATGCTTTTGAGCAGCTATTAAAATTTTCAGCAATGACTGAAGGTAAGCAATTGCCCGAAGAGGAATACCTATCCGTATTAAATCATTTTTTATCCTTAAAAAAAGAACCGCTTTTAACACTCATAAAAAAGGACTTATGGAAGTTTTGCAAAAATCTATTTGGATACATGAAATGTGAAACAAACACAGACGGAAAAACAAACTATGAATTTTTAAACATCCATACTGCAGAAGATGCTTATAACAAAGCAAAAATAACAGAAGTTATTGCTGATTTAGAAGGCGGCTATTTTGAGGTAAAATTTGATGTAGATTTAAACTGGGAAGACACCTATGTATTCACTGTCAATATAACAGATGGAAGAATAGATTTAGAATAGAAATTAAAAAAATGATTGAACACAAAATTTTTAAAATAGCATTTAACAAGTGTAGTGAACTGCTTAAAAATATTTCAGATAATAATTTGGAGGCTTTGCAAAACGAATTTGGAATTTCATCCGCTATTCTTACTGAAATAATAGAGGCAATTAAGCCGTATGATAAAGATACTGAAAATAACTTTTTTGCAATTAATGAAAAAGAGTTTGATGTTTTTTCTTACGAGAATAATATTGATTTTGGTATTGAGGCAACACTGTATTCAATTCATAATAAAGAGACAGAATTAACCTTGCATGCAGCCTTAATAAAACAAGAAAGTGGTTATAAATTACAATATAGATTAATTGAGGTACAATAGGATGAAACTCAAAAAGGCAAACACATAGAAAATATGAAAATATACAAACATACAACCAAAGAAAAATACACATTCTTCAATCATTCAAATGATTATGTAGAATATTTTACCATCGAAAAATTCAAAAATAAAATCAAAACAGGCATCTTTGATTTATCAGATAGTGATGATAAAAAAGAATATCAAAAGTTTTTGGATAAGCTAGTCGGTAAAGGTTTTGAGCCTTTTGAATTGCCCAAAGAAATTCAAGAAAAAAGCAATGCATTAATAGGAACTTTTGAACTATCAAAAGACTATTACTTTATCGAAAAAAATAAAAAGGATTTACTTAAAAGTAATTTAATAAATATAGGTTTAATAAACCTTAATGAAGAATATCGTCTTTACCGAATTTCAAGTGAATATGAAGACGATAATGATAATAATATCCTCCCAACTTTAAACGATTTTGTCACAGGGTTTCTCGCTACAGAAAAAGATGAATTGGCAGCACAACATGTAGCAAAAGAACTTTCCTTTTACATCAATCTACTGCTTATTTTAGGTTTTGAACAATTAAGTTTAGAAGAGATTGTAAGTTTATGTATTCCTAAACCCATTACTAAAGATACTGTGTTTGAGGGTGAAATACATAAGAGTTTAAATTCTCCAAAATATTATAAAGTCTCTCTCAATGCGACTCATAAATGTATTCAATTTGTAAATTATACCATTAGCGATAATGCAATTGTAAATAAAGTTATTTCGTATACCATTGAGCATGATGCGAAAAACAGAAAAGCAATTCTTGAGAATTTTAACAATCCCGAATCTTTTGAAAAAGCCATTTCAGAAAAAGATTTTCTTAGCCAATTTGAAAATAAAATTAAACCTGAATTTTTTAAAATTCCTACAAGACAAGAAGTCAAATTACCTAAATTTCCATTAGATGCACCAAGTGTTGAAATAGAAATTAACGATTTGCCAGATATTAGTTTAGAAGAAAATAAATATTACTTTTTCGCCAATACTACAGCCGAAAACCCGATGGATTGGCAAATAGCTTTTATTGTTCTTGCCGATGAAAAAGAGGATTGGTATATCTACTCTAAGCCGTTTTTACTTAAAGATTTTAATACAGCAGTACGTAAGCCTAAAGAAACAGAACTCTCCTACTCTGATGATAGAAAAGATTTTGTAAAGAAGATGAAAAAGATGTTTAAAAAAGTAGGTTTAGGCACAAAGTCTATTGCATCAAACACTATTTTAAAAACGCTTTCTGGTAAAAGTATCAAAGAACTCAAGACCCAAAAATGCTTAAAAACAGTTGTTAAAAATACGAATGACGATGCTATTGTTATCGATGTTTTTGATAATTATGCTTGTGTGCGAGAAAATTCTATAAATCATTTGCATTGGCAATTTTTTAATGACAAAGCCGAACGTGAAAAATGGTTAGAGAATCATCAAAGTAATGAAACAACCTTATATCAAGACGAAATCAATTTTATTTTAAAGCATACCAATCATTATTTAACACAAAATAGTGATGCTGTTATAAATATCAGAAAATCACTTATTGAAAACCCATTGCTTAAAAAAGTATTTTCAGATAGTTATGATATTAAAAAATTCAACAAAAGCTCATTGGTTTTTCAAAAAGGTGAACACATAAAAGGCGACTTTGTTTTTAATAGTAAAAACGAAAGGTATTCCGAAAATAAGACCATTATTATTGAAGGTGATTTAATTGTAGACGGCACCTTGTTTTTTAAAGAGAATAGTGATAACTACATTATTATAAAAGGAAATTTAAAAGCAAAAAATCTTATTGCTAATTGGAACTGTAAATTGATTTATGTAGAAGGAAGCATTGCAATAGAAAATATTACAAAATCTTATTTTAGAGTTATTTGCGAAAATGCAAGAACCAATATTTTGTTGCACGAACATAAAGAAGCCTTAGATATTCAGAGCAGTTTTAAATATACTTATGAAGTTTCTTTTTACAGCAATGCTATTACAAATAAAGAAATTTTAAAAAAAGACAACTACTCAAGCCTAAAATGGGATGAAGAAAAAATGTATCAATTACTAACACAAAATAAGCCATTTTTAGCCGATAAAATCGAAAAGACAACAACCGATTTAGACGAATATTATAAAAACAAATTCGAACAAAGAATGCAAGATTGGGGCTATTTTTATCCTGAATATGCAGGTTGTGAACAATTGGGTATTGGTGAAGATAATGAAATAAAAGGCAACTGTATTCATCCTGGCGGTGGAGATTGGGTGGTGAATGATTTGCGAGGAAAAAGCGGTACTTATGGTGTAAGTCACGATGATTATTCTATCTGTAAATTAAAAGTAAAATATCCTAGTCATTTTGGTATTGACTACACTCAAAAGCCTTTAAAATTAAAGGTAAATGCTGTAAAATTAATGGAGCGGTATCAGTCAATTTCTATGTTGTATATGAATTGGGCACACAGACAAACAGCTGGTTTTAGTGCAGAAGCCAAACAACAAGAAACCTATGATAAATATGAAAATGAAAAAACAGTTTTTGATGAAGACCCACACCTAGCCTTGTATTGGTTAAACCATTTTGGAGCAACGCTAGACAAGCGATATGATGAGGTTGTGCAAATAATAGAAAAGAATAATTTGATAGATAAATTACCTGTTCTAAAAGAGCCTCTAGCTTTTTTTAAAAAAACAGATGCTTTTTATAACCTAGAAATGCAAGGAGGCTATTCTAGTGACAAAAAAGAATTTGAAGATTTGTTTTTAAAACGCAGATCTTATCTCATTTATTGGGAACAGGTTTATAAAAATTACAATCCAGATAATTTAGACTTGTGGTGGAAATCAGTACGTATTTATCCAAAAGTAGATGAGCAATTGATCGTACGGATGCGATGGTTAAAAAACAACCTTAACAAGTGTAATAACTGGTCTGACTTTGATACGCTTATTAAAGATGAGCCTAAAGACATTCCGTTATTATCGTA
>CAYRZY010000274.1:0-3860 GCA_964428855.1 uncultured Flavobacteriaceae bacterium | reverse complement strand
TATTGTTAATTAGTTAAAATTATTTTATTCTTCTCAATGATCTTTCTCAAACTGATCAATGCATAACGCATTCTACCTAGGGCAGTATTGATGCTAACACCTGTATTTTCAGAGATTTCTTTAAAACTCATATCTCTATATATACGCATGATTAACACTTCTTTTTGATCTTCAGGAAGTTCTTCAACAATTTTTCTTACATCAAAATGAATCTGATTCTTAATCATTTCTTTTTCTGCATTTAAAGATGAATCACTTAATACTGAAAAAATATCAAATTCATCAGTATTTTTAAAAGAAGGCATTCTGTTGCTCTTTCTGAAGTGGTCAATTACTAAGTTATGAGAAATTCTCATTACCCAAGGTAAAAATTTACCTTCTTCATTGTAATTACCTAATTTTAAAGTTTTGATAACTTTAATAAAAGCATCTTGAAAAATATCTTCTGCGATATCTCTGTCTAAGACTTTAGAATAAATAAAACTGTAAATTTTTTGTTTGTGACGACCAACTAAGATTTCTAATGATCTTTCACTTCCGTTAATGTAGTTACTAACTAAGACGGCATCGTCTAATTTTTGTTTTTGCATAATTCCCTTTTTAATGAAGTTATAAAACTTCTTTTGTTAATGAAGCTATGAGACTTCGTTAATTAAATTTAAAAGTAGAACTATACTATAAGCGTTTATTTTTTAGTTAGGGGGAAACTAGTTCCGATAAAATTTTATTCAATTGGTTATATTGAACGGTGCAAATATACCAACAAACATTTTAATTAAACAAACTTTTTTCAATATTATTTTATTTTACACTAACTTTTTTTTAATCAAATAAGTCACTATATTTGCAATTATCCATATTTTAAAGGGCTTACGTGAAGATAAAAAACCTCAATCCGAAAGAGTATATTATTATAAAAAAAGCTGCATTACACAACTTAAAAGATGTGAATATGGCTATTCCGAGAAATAAATTGGTCGTAATAACGGGTTTATCTGGCTCAGGAAAGTCAAGTTTAGCATTCGATACTTTGTATGCAGAAGGTCAACGTAGGTATGTTGAAAGTTTGTCCTCTTATGCAAGACAGTTTTTAGGTAAGCTAAACAAACCCAACGTAGAATATATCAAAGGTATTGCTCCTGCAATTGCGATAGAACAGAAAGTTAATAGTACAAACCCTCGGTCTACAGTAGGCACATCAACAGAAATATATGATTACCTGAAACTATTATATGCAAGAATAGGCATCACTTACTCTCCAATAACAGGAAAAGTGGTTAAAAAAAATACGGTTGCTGATGTTATAGACCATATAAAGGAATTTCCTCTTGACACTAAACTGCTTTTATTAGCTCCTATATATATAGGTAAAGATAGAAATATCAAAAAAATACTAGAAATCTTAGAACAACAAGGCTATTCTAGAATAAAAATTAAGAATGAAGTCATTCGAATCAACGACTTTAAACCTTCTAATCAAAAACAATTTCAGTTGGTGGTAGATAGAATTGTACTCCAAGACAATGAAGATTTCTACAATAGATTGGCTGATGCGACTCAAACTGCATTTTTTGAAGGCAAAGGCGAATGTATTATTGAGAATATAGCTGACAACAAGCAAACGCTGTTCAATAATAAGTTTGAATTAGATAGTCTTACCTTTTTAGAACCCAATACACATTTATTTAGTTTTAATAATCCTTATGGTGCTTGCCCTACTTGTGAAGGCTATGGAAATATCATTGGTGTCGATGCTGATTTAGTGATACCAAATACTTCTTTATCCATTTATGATAATGCAATTGTACCTTGGCGGACAGAGTCATTTCTTGAATACAAAGAAGCTTTGATTGACAATGCTTATAAATTTGACTTCCCAATTCACAAACCTTATTATGAATTGACAGATGCTCAAAAACAATTGTTGTGGGATGGCAATAACTACTTTCAGGGTTTACACAAATTTTTCAAACAGTTAGAAGAAAAGACTTATAAAATTCAGTACCGAGTGATGCTTTCTCGCTATCGCGGAAAAACAAAATGTACTACTTGTCACGGCAATAGATTGAGAAAGGAAACCTCATATATAAAAATTGACAATACTACAATTACTGATTTAGTAAGCTTACCAATTGATGAATTACTAGTTTTTTTCAAAAAGATAAAACTTTCAAAACATGACCAGACTATTGCCAAGCGTTTATTAAAAGAAATCAATAATAGATTACAGTTTCTATCAGATGTTGGTTTGAATTATTTGAGTTTAAACAGAGCTTCAAATACCTTATCTGGTGGTGAAAGTCAACGTATCAATTTAGCAACTTCATTGGGCAGTAGCCTAGTAGGTTCTATGTATATTTTAGATGAACCGAGTATTGGTCTGCACTCTAGAGATACTGAACGCTTGATTAAAGTCTTAAAAGGTTTACGAGATTTAGGTAATACCGTAATTGTAGTTGAGCATGACGAAGATATTATGAAAGCTGCCGATTATATTTTTGATATTGGCCCAGAAGCTGGTGCTTTTGGTGGTGAGTTAGTAGCTCATGGCACGTATAAGGAAATCTTAAAAGCTGACACCCTTACTGCCAATTATCTTACTGGAAAATTAGAAATTGAAACGCCATCAAAAAGACGAAAATCAAAGAACTTCATTAAAATATACGGAGCAAGAGAACATAATCTTAAAAATGTTGATGTACAATTCCCATTAAATACATTGACAGTTATTTCAGGAGTTTCAGGAAGTGGTAAAAGTACCTTGGTGAAGAACATTTTATATCCTGCATTACAAAAAAAACTCTTTAATTATGGAGAAAAACCAGGGCAATTCACGAAAATTGATGGTGATTTTTCTACGATTAAAAGCGTAGAGTTTATAGATCAAAATCCTATTGGGCGTTCAAGTAGATCAAATCCTGTTACTTATATTAAGGTGTATGATGATATAAGAGCATTGTTCACCCAACAAAAACTATCAAAAATAAGAGGCTACAAAGCCAAACATTTTTCTTTTAATGTTGATGGTGGCAGATGCGAAACCTGTAAAGGTGAAGGCGAAGTTACTATTGGCATGCAATTTATGGCAGATGTACATTTACAATGCGAAACTTGTAAAGGCAAACGCTTTAAAAAGGAAGTCTTAGAAGTTAAAGTTGAGAGACAATCTATTTCCGATGTATTAAGTATGACCATTGACCAAGCAACCGATTTCTTTAATACTCACCAACAAAAAAGGATTGTTACAAAATTAAAACCTTTACAAGATGTCGGTTTAGGCTATGTACAATTAGGACAAGCCTCTTCTACCCTTTCGGGAGGAGAAGCACAGCGTATAAAGTTAGCTTCCTTTTTAGTCAAAGGAACCACAAAAGACAAAGTGCTATTTATTTTTGATGAACCCACAACTGGATTGCATTTTCATGATATTAAAAAACTATTGGCTTCATTTAATGCCTTGATTGAAAAAGGACATACTATTATCGTAATTGAACATAATATCGACTTGATTAAATGTGCCGATTATATCATTGACCTAGGACTTGATGGCGGGAAAAATGGAGGCGAACTTTTATTTCAAGGAACTCCAGAAGACCTGATAAAATCTAAAAAATCGTATACCTCGAAATATTTAAAGGAGAAGTTATCTTAAAAAAGACTCAAGACCGCTTCGCTTAAAGACTTAAGACAATAGACTAATTTAATATTGAAATACTAACAAAACATTATACATTTCACATTGAGTAGTGTTTTTTATTAAATGTAATTTTACTGCCAGACTGAAAACTCCAAACTGAATACTGTCTTACTCCTTCTTCACTTGTTTGCCATCAATGACAGCTTGTAAATTTTCTTTGGCT
>CAYRZY010000273.1:0-3872 GCA_964428855.1 uncultured Flavobacteriaceae bacterium | reverse complement strand
TATCAGTTCTATATTTCCTGGTAATACAGCTGAAGATATAGAAAAACTGATTACTGATCCTTTAGAAGATAAATTGAAAACCGTTAGTAATGTTGTAGAGATCACATCAACGTCACAAGAAGATTTTTCAATGGTTATTGTTGAGTTTGATGAAAATATAACTGTAGAACAAGCAAAGCAAAAAGTAAAAGACGAAATAGATTCTGAAACTTCAGGTGAAGATTGGCCAACTTTTAATGATGCAAAAGTAGAACCCAATGTATTTGAATTGAGCATGTCTGAAGAATTTCCGATACTTAATATCAATATCTCTGGAGATTATCCTGTTGACAAGTTAAAAGGGTTTGCAGAGTATCTACAAGATGAAATTGAAGATTTACCAGAAATTAAAAAAGCTGATATTCGCGGTGCTCAAGACAAAGAAGTAGAAGTTGCCGTTGATATTTATAAAATGATGGCTGCTCAGGTAAGCTTTAGAGACATCATAGATGCCATTAATAATGGAAATATGACCATGTCTGCAGGAAACTTGATTGCAAGCGGACAACGACGTACTATTAGAATTATTGGTGAAATTGAAACACCTAAACAGTTAGAAAATTTTGTTGTAAAATCTGAAGACAATAGCCCTATTTATTTAAAAGATGTTGCTAAAGTTTCATTTAAAGATAAAGACAAAACTACGTATGCTAGAGAATTTGGTGAACAAGTAGTAATGCTCGATGTAAAAAAACGCGCAGGAAAAAATATGGTTGCTGCTGCTGAGCAAATTGAAATTATTGTAAAAAATGCAAAAGAAAATATCTTCCCATCTAACTTAACAGTAACAATAGCAAATAATCAATCGTCAAAAACTGTCGGTCAAGTAGATGATTTGGTAAACAGTATTCTTTTTGGGATTATTCTAGTCGTAACTGTTTTAATGTTCTTTTTAGGATTCAAAAATGCATTGTTTGTTGGTTTTGCAATACCTATGTCAATGTTTATGTCTTTAATGATTTTAAACCTACTTGGTTATACGATGAATACCATGATTCTTTTTGGGTTAATTATGGGGCTTGGTATGCTGGTTGATAACGGAATTGTAGTTGTAGAAAATGTATATCGTTTAATGGATGAGGAAGGTATGAGTAGAATTTCAGCTACAAAAAAAGGAATTAGTGAAATTGCTTTCCCAATTATTATATCCACAGCAACAACGATTGCTGCATTTATTCCTTTAGGTCTTTGGCCTGGGGTAATGGGGCAATTCATGAAGTATTTTCCTATAACATTGGCTGTTGTTCTAGGCTCTTCATTATTTGTTGCTATCTTTTTTAATTCAGTTTTGGTATCACAATTTATGACAACTGAAGATAGAGATATGCCTTTAAAAAAGGCCATTACCATTTCGTCTATTATGGCTGGTATTGGTGTTTTAATTTTCCTTTTCGGAAGTACATATAAAGCTATAGGAAGCCTTATGATCTTTGCAGCTATTATGCTTTGGATCTATAGATTATTTCTTCGTAAAATGGCAAATTATTTTCAAACCAAGATATTAACACGTTTAGAACGCTGGTATGAAAGACAATTAAAAAATGCGTTGACAGGATGGAGACCTTATGTTTTAAGTATTGGAACATTTGTTTTATTATTCGCTGCTTTTATGACTTTTGGAATATCGTTGAGTTCGCAACGCACAAAAGTGGAATTCTTTCCAGATAATAAACCCAACCAGATTATTGTCTATATAGAATATCCTGAAGGTACAGATATTGAAAAAACCAATCACATTACTAAAGAAATTGAAAAAAAGGTTTATTCAGTTTTAAATGAAAGCACTTATAAAGATGGTAATCATAATTTTTTGGTTGAAAGTGCAGTTGCCCAAGTTGGTGAAGGTGCAGGAAATCCGCAAGCAGATGCTGGTTCTTCAGCTGAATTGCCACATAAAGGAAAAATCACAGCCTCAATGCGCGAATTTAAATTTAGACGTGGTGAAGATAGTGAGTTACTTCGCCAAAAAGTTCAAAAAGCGTTGGTTGGTATTTATCCTGGTGTTTTAATTTCGGTCGAAAAAGATGCCAATGGTCCACCGGTAGGTTCACCCATTAATATAGAAATTGAAGGTAACAATTATACTGAATTAATTGCTACTGCTGAAAGAATGCGTGATTATATCAATACTAAAAATATTGCTGGTATTGATGAATTAAAAATTGATGTAAATAGAGACAAACCTTCTATGCAGGTACTAGTGGATAGGCAAAAAGCTGGTGAATTAGGTGTTAGTACCGGGCAAGTCGGTCAACAATTGCGTAATTCTATCTTTGGGGCAAAAGCTGGGGTTTATAAAGAAAATGGCGAAGATTATGATATCTATGTACGTTTTAATAAAAAAAACAGGTATAATACAAGTGCTATTTTTAATCAAAAAATGACATTTAGAGATCAGGCTTCTGGTAAGGTTAAAAACATTCCTGTTTCTACAGTCGCTAAACAAGCTAATAATTCTGGGTTTAGTGCTATTAAACACAAAGATGTAAAACGTGTTGTTGTTGTCTATTCTGCATTAGCCCCTGGTTATACAGATGCTGGGGCAGTTGTTGCACAAGTTCAAAATGAAATGAAAAATTTTACAGAACTACCAAAAAATGTTAAAATAGATTATACCGGTCAAATAGAAGAGCAAAACAAACAAATGACCTTTTTAATGGGTGCATTTTTTACTGGTTTAGGTTTAATATTTTTAATATTAATCCTTCAGTTTAACTCTATCTCTAAACCAACCATTATTATGTTAGCTATCTTTTTAAGTTTAATAGGTGTTTTTGGTGGATTGGTAATTAGCGGCGCTTCTTTTGTGATTATGATGACCATGATGGGAATTATTGCTTTAGCAGGAATTGTAGTTAATAATGGTGTTGTACTCTTAGACTATGCACAACTTTTAATTGATAGAAAAAAGATTGAACTGAATTTAGGCGACAATGAGTATTTACCTACTCAACATTTATTTGAGAGTATTGTAAAAGCTGGTAAGGCGCGTTTACGACCTGTGCTTTTAACAGCAATTACTACTATTTTAGGTTTAGTGCCTTTAGCTATCGGATTAAATATTAACTTTTTTACATTATTTAGTGAGTTTAATGCTCATATCTACATGGGAGGTGACAATGTGGTGTTTTGGGGACCACTTGCATGGACGGTTATTTACGGATTGTTTATAGCTACCTTTTTAACATTAGTAGTTGTACCTATACTATTTTTCTTAGTTACCAAGTTTAAAATGTGGCTACGCAGTAAGATTACTACTAAAAAAACCACCCCAAAGTTAATGGTAACAGAATAATTTTTTTTATTATTGGTTAACAATGAGTTCTAGGGTTTTTGGTTCTATTAGAACCAGAACCCTAGGTTAAAAAACCAAAAATTCTGTTTGGTTTCAGGAGACCAAGTATATTTTATTTCTAGAGGACCAATAAAAGAGTCTATCCCGTATCCAACAGCATATCCTGATTTTGTATCGTCAAATATTGCTCCGTCATTAAATAAATCGCTATCAACTCTGGCAAAATTTCCAGTAAAGGAAAGGTAATTTTTTTTGAACAATTCGTAGCGAAATGTCAAGCTTGATTTTAGAAAAGCTCTTTCTCCCAAATCAGCGACATCATATCCATAAAAAGGAACAAAATTATTGACAAAATTTTCATTATTACCTCCTAACGAAAAATCAAAAACACCATTATTATCACCTCCTATTGTCACACCTGCTTCAGAAATATAATGCAGCGTTAGCTTATCATAAAAAGTATGTGCATAACCTAATTTACCGTATAATTGAGAAAACGGCGTAAAATCTTCATTAAAATCAGATGAAATTAAATACA
>CAYRZY010000272.1:0-3915 GCA_964428855.1 uncultured Flavobacteriaceae bacterium | reverse complement strand
ACGCTTGTACTAGGGGGTGAGTTGATAGGTTGGATGATTTGATAGAGATTTATAGAGATACCAGTGTGACGTTTGCATCAGTAGATGAATTTAGTTTTACAAAATAAAATCTTTAGAGCTTCACTAGCAGGAGATGTTTCTGGCTATCTAGATAATTTAAATTTTATAAGACTTAATTTATATGTGGACTAGAAAAATTTAGTTTTGATAGTCCTTCTTTAATTTCAGGGCAAGACATAAATAAATCCCATAGGAGACCAGAACGATAATTTTCAATCATCACAATTATGGGGCCTTGATCGATTGCTAAATAGTTATTAGCATACCAGTTTTCAGTTTGGTTAAAAGCATCATAAAAACCATATTTACCCCATAGTTTTCCATCAAAATCATAATAAAAATGCCGTAAAGCCTGCATTGAATATTCAGGGGTATATGGAAATGAAGATAGAGAAGCCGTTGGAGAAATTACACCTAAATCATTCGTAGGGCTATGTGCAGCGTATCCTTGATCATTATCACTTGCCGTTAGTCCCCAACTTTTTGCACTATATCCTTTATACCCTTTAGGGTTTTTAATACAATATTCACGATTAATTAATGTATGATTAACATTTTGTTTCCAATAATCAGCATAAGTATCTTTTAATTCTCTTGGGTCTAATCCTAGAAAAGAATAGTGTGCAAAAAAGAGAGGACCTCCAAAATCTGAACCTAAAGGTAAATTCCATTTTTGGTAATATGTTTTTCCATTGATAAAATTACTACTAGAAGCCCAACCATTATGATATACAGACTTACTTATGGGATAAGTTTTTGATGAAGCTGCTAGTATATAAGTAATTAAAGCTTCATTATAGCCTCTTATTTGATGATTGATAGTCCATTCAAAATTTGGTGACCAATGCCATATTAAAACATCTTCACCATTAGTATACCAATTCCATTCAATAGCATTCCAAAGCTGATTAATATTGTTACGTAGTAAAACCTCTTCATTATTATCTTTGCTAAAGTATTGTCTTGCAGTTAATAAGCCCTGTATCATAAACGAAGTTTCAACCAAATCTCCTCCATTATCTTCAGTAAAAAAAGGTCTTACTTTTCCAGTACTGCCATAATACCAATGTGGAAAAGCACCATGAAATCTATCACCACTTAATAAAAAGTTTGTAATTACAAGAAGGCGTTTAATAGCCTGATCTCTTGTAATATAGTTTCTTTCAACGCCTATGATAATTGCCATAACTCCAAAGCCACTTCCTCCCGTTGTTACAATATTGTGAGCTTCACCTCCATAGGCATCAGCATCAGATCTTTCTAAAGCCATACCGCTTTTATCGTGTGCGAAATCCCAAAAATAACTAAAGGTTTGTTTTTGAATTAAATCTAATAATTCATTGTCAGAAAGTTCTGGATTTACTGGTTTTTCAATGGTACTATTCTTAGAACAAGAATTTAGAATAATAGTAAAAAACAGATAGAATATAATAGTAATTAAAAATGATACAGGTTTCATGTCTTTTGTTTTTAAAGCTGTTTGTTTTTTATCAGACAGGTAAAAAATTATAGTTTTAATTTTTAAAACTTGAGTTATTGGGTAACTCAAATAATTCTAAATCAAAATAGAGTACGGCAGCCAATAAATGATCAAAAATATCAGCCATAACATATTCGTAATTTTCCCAACGTTTATCTGCACTAAAAGCATAAATTTCTATGGGTAAGCCTTGTGTGGTAGGTGCTAGTTGACGTACCATAATCATCATTTCTTTATTGATAGCAGAATGATTATTGATGTATTCTTCAGCATATTTTCTAAAGACACCAATATTGGTTAAATTTTTTCCGTTTAAGAGTACTTTTTTATCAATCGTATTTTCTAAATTATAACTTTTAATTTTTTCTTGTCGCATTTCTAAATATTCAGAAATCAATTGAATATCTTTTAATTTGATGATTTCGTTATCAGCTAGAAATTTAATACTATTCATTTTAATATTCATAGCTCTTTTAATTCTACGTCCATCAGAATTTGTCATGCCTCTCCAATTTTTAAAAGAATCAGATATTAAGGCATAAGTAGGAATGGTAGTAATGGTATTATCAAAATTTTGGACTTTTACAGTAGCTAAAGTAATTTCAGTAACATCACCATCTGCACCATATTTTTCAAAAGTAATCCAATCGCCAATCCGTACCATATCATTGACTGAGACTTGAATACTTGCAACAAAACCCATAATGGTGTCTCTAAACACTAAAATTATGACTGCAGAGGCAGCACCTAGTGTTGTAAGAAATTTCCAAATAGAAATACCAGATATAATCGCAAAAGCAAACATTAATCCTGAAACCCAAGCAATAATCATAAAAACTTGTATGTAACTATCAATGGGTTTGTCTTTTAAGCGAGGTAAGGTTTTAAAATAATCTTTGAGGGTATTCAAAATACTTCTTACGATCCATAATATTAAAATAATACCAAATACTTGTATTGATTTTTCTGCTATATTTTCTAAATATTGAAAGTCCGAAAAAACGATAGGAAGAAGGTTTAATGCAATAGATATCGGGACAATATGTGCGATATTTCTTGGTACTTTATTGGTAATTAAGATATCATCAAAATTGGTCCTGGTTTTAATAGATACTCTTGAAGCTAGATTTCTTAAAACTTTTCTTACAATATAATCTATTACAAAAATGATAATTAGTGCAATTACTAAAAGAGCAATCATGTTCAAGTATTGAGCACTGGTTTCAGTAATTCCAGCTTTTAGTAAGATATCGTATATAAAATGGATGCTTTTATTCATTTGAATTCTGGTGTTGAACTGCAAAAGTAAATGATACAATATATTTAATACAATAATTTTATTCTTTTATTTGAAGAAGTGAGCAAATAGATTATATTTGCACCCGCTTAGTTAAGCAAATAGTTTGACTTAGTTAAAATGGTGATTGTAGCTTCCCGAATCATTTCATTCTCGGTACAAGCAACTTCGCTACTTTTAGAGTAGCAAAACATTAAAATGGTGGTTGTAGCTCAGTTGGTTAGAGCATCGGTTTGTGGTACCGAGGGTCGCCGGTTCGAATCCGGTCTTCCACCCAGAAAGACAAAGCTTCATGGAAACATGGAGCTTTTTTTGTTAAAAAATTAAGTTTTTATTAAGAGTTAATTTAAATACATTTGCAATTCATTATAAATATACACACATGAAAAAATATTACATTACCCTAAGTGCCTTATTAGCCTTTATTAGTATTTATGCTCAAGATCAAAAAGATACAACGTTAGATAAATTAGTGATGCATCAGTCATTGTCTTACGGAGATAATGATGTGGCAGTTAATAGTATTTACAATATTATTGCGAAGGAAGGTGTAAATAGTAGCTATAAAGATAGTTTGGCTTATTTGTATTTTGGAGGTAGAAAATATTCATCTTGTTTTATGGTCTGTAAAGATATATTGAGCAGAGATGGTAATAAAATTGAAATTTTAGAAATGCAAGCGGTTTCTTTAGAGAATTTAGGAGCTATAGATAAGGCTGCTCAGGCCTATGCAAAACTAACGGTTAAATCTAAAAACAATTACCATGCTTATAAGTTAGCGAATTTATATTTTGCAACTAAAAAGTTTGACGTGGCTTATAAAGCAATCATAAAAGCACAAGAATTAAAAGATACAGGAGAAATTAAAGTAAGTTATGCTGTAAATAAAAATTACAATCAGCAAATACCTTTATTAGCAGCAATCTCAAATTTAAAAGGATTGATTGAATTTGAACAAGATAAAATGGACTTAGCCAAAGCTAGTTTTAAAAAGGCAGTTGAATTGGATAAAGAGTTTATTTTAGCCAAAGAAAATTTACAAGCTGTCATTGATGGCAAACAAGTGAAGAAGGAGTAA
>CAYRZY010000271.1:0-3941 GCA_964428855.1 uncultured Flavobacteriaceae bacterium | reverse complement strand
AAGGATTTCATCAGTAATTAAAAACCGAGCATACACCGATTTTTTTATAGGTCTTTTGAATCTTATATGGGCTGCTTTATCCCAAACCACAAATTCTTTTCCTAATATTTTCATCAACTGAATCATATAAAACGGATCGGTAGAAGCATAAATACTACCACCAAAGACTGTACCTACATAATTTCTTGTCCGCCAACTCAAAGGCAATCTGACATGGAGCTCTCTCCAATCATCAGAAATAAAACTCACCCATCCTCCTGTTCCTCTAATGGCTGGAAATAAATTAAAAATAAATCGTTTTACTTTTGATTTGAAGTTTTCATTTTTATTTGTTTTAAATCTCTTCATAAAAATTTCTATTTATTTTTTAATGCTTTTTTAAGCAACTCATCATGATGTTTTACATGATAACTTGTAAAATATAACAATTCTCTAAATGTCAATTTTCCTAAAAGAGGATGTGGTAAAATATACAGATCTAAATCACTTTCAGAATACTTGATTGCTCTTTTACAGAGTCTATCAACCAGTTTGTGTAATTTCTGTATTGCTTTTCCTTTTTTAGAAAAATCAATGATGTCTGGTTGAAATCTACTTGGTGTTGGTTTTGCTGTTTTCAATTTATCTAAATATTTTTCTATCAAAGCCTCTGGACTTCTAGAAGCCCTATTGGCAACACCAAACTTGCTTTTTAAGATGAATTTTGGCACACCAAATGCCTTGGTGAGTACTGCTACACTTTTTATGACATGATCTAAATGTTGCCCTGCATTCCATTTTTCTTGATAAGAAAATTCGTATTTATCTACAGATAAATCCGCTATATAATTAGAAAAATTCAAATGCTTTTCAACAAGCTCTGAGGTAATTTGTTTTGTATCCATTCTATTTATATTTAATCATTTTTAGATTATACTGATTGGTATATTATTTAGTCATTCTGCCTAATTTAATTGACTCGGCTCTTGTAAAAGTAACCTCTCTAACATAGCACATTTCACCCCACAAATAGTCATGTCCTTTCAATCTTTTTGTCGCTCTCATTCTTCTAGCCAATCTATTCGTTTCTATTTCTGTTGCTTTTCTTCTTTTGCCTAAAGTCCCATACAATTTAATTGCTGGAGGATCTTTAAATACTACTTTATACAATGATTTAATCCAAAACCAACGATTACTATTTACCCCCAACAGACAGATATTATTATTTTGTTCAGCATGTTCAGGTAATTTTGATGGAAATTTTTCAAAGTAAAACCCAGTTTGATTTCCATTTAAAAATAGTGATCCTATGGGTGTAACAGTCGGATTATTATCTACATCAACAGAAGCGATTGACACGTGTAAGCATGACTTAAAACTCTTACTAAAATGTATTCTAATTTGTTTCCAATCCTCTTTTATATCCATACCTATCAGCTTTGTAGTTCTGTTTGTATCATTTTATCTATATGGTTCATCATATCTAGTAAATAACAATCATCATTTAACATCATTGAGGTAAAGACTGCACCTTCTAATAAACAAAATATTCTACCTCCATATTTCTCCGCATCAATAGTGTTTTTAAATTCTCCACATTCTATTCCATCAATAATCATCTTTGAAATTCCATTCTTAAGCTTTAAAATCACTTCCTTAGCTTGTTTAAATAACTCGGAATTCGTGTGATTTGCATCAACAGTTACATTTAACAGCGGACATCCACCTTGTGGTAAATTATGTATATAATATTCTCTATAGAAATTAGTAAGTGCAAATAATTTTGCAATAGGAGACTCTATATCTCTCATTATTGATTTAAGCTTATCTATCATGAATTTCACATTGAAATTAAATGCCTCTAAAGCCAACTCTTCCTTATTTTTAAAATTTCCATAAATTGCTCCTTTAGTCAGCCCAGTAGCCTTTGTTAAATCAGACATACTTGTGCCGCAATATCCATTTTTATTAAATATTGGCGACACAGTCTCTAAGATATATTGACTTGTTTTTTCAGCTTTTGTGATTATCATACCACAAATATAAACAAAAATATACCAATCGGTATATTTTAATTCAAAAAAACTCAATACAGATGCTTAAATAAAATTCTCAAACCTACAAAAGCAATCAAAACGGCGGTAATCTTTTTTAGAACAAAAGGCGAGATTCTTGAAGCACTTAAACGAGATCCTATTTGACCTCCAACAAAAACAGTTATCATAAATAATAAAGCTAAATGAGTATCAAAATAAAAATCAGGATTGTTATGATTTGCTTGATACTGCCCTAATAAGCCGGCTATAGAATTAACCAATATAAAAAAGCTTGAAGTAGCGGCTATCTTTTTAGGAGAATCCCAATGCGTAAGATGTAGTAAAGGCGATAAAAAAACACCACCACCAATACCAACGATACCAGAAACAAAACCTATCAAACCACCAAGAGCACTGTTTTTAGTAACTGAAATTGATTTAATAGTACCTGATGAATCAACAATATATTTAGAAATCCACATTAAAACAGCGGCAGTAATAAGTGTAAACCCTAATAAGATAAAAAAGAAAGTTTGACTAATTTTTAAATAGCCACCTAAAAATGCTAAGGGCACACTAAACAAGGTTAAGGGTAGTATCTTCTTCCAGTTAAAAAAACCATTTTTCATATAAACAAAAGTACCTCCCGTAACTACAACTATATTACACAACAAAGCAATTGCTCTAAATTGAATAAAACTTAATCCTGTTAAAGCTAAAATAGCCAAATAACTTGAACCGCCTCCAAAACCAACTGAAGCGTATAACATGGCAACCAAAAAGAATAGAACTACCAATTCCCATTGGGCAAAAAATACATTCAAAAGTTCAGAAAATTCAATCATAAAATTAAGAAAGGTGTAAAGATACTCAACTCGAATAGTTTTTTGGTTTTTTCACAAAAATTTGATCATAATTGACAAAATACAATCATAAAATGAGGATTTTACAGCAGAATAAAAATAGTAAACACGTTCTATCTCTAAGAATATTTTTATATTGCTAACCGTATTATTCAAATAACTAACCTAACGTTATGTCCTTAGAAAAACAAAAAAAATATTGGAAAGAAAATTTAAGATACTTAGCCATACTATTATCTATATGGTTTATCGTTTCTTATGTGTTTGGTATTTTATTAGTAGATCAATTAAACACCATAAGAATTGGAGGTTTTAAACTAGGTTTTTGGTTTGCACAACAAGGTGCTATCTATGTCTTTGTTATTTTGATATTTGTATATATCAGGTTAATGAACAAATTAGATAAAAAATACGGTTTCGACGAATAAATCTTTTCACTTAATAAATTCACAATTATGAGCGTTCAAATTTGGACATATATTATAGTAATAATTACATTCAGTCTATATATAGGCATTGCCATTTGGGCAAGAGCAGGTTCTACCAAAGAATTTTATGTAGCTGGTGGTGGTGTTTCACCTTTAGCAAACGGATTAGCAACTGCTGCCGATTGGATGTCAGCCGCTTCATTTTTAGGAATGGCTGGTCTTATTTCTTTTAAAGGATATGATGGATCTGTTTATTTAATGGGATGGACAGGTGGTTATGTTCTATTAGCTCTACTCCTAGCTCCATACCTTAGGAAATTCGGAAAATTTACAGTCCCTGATTTTATAGGTGATCGTTACTATTCTAATGTAGCGAGAACAGTCGCCGTTTTTTGTGCCTTACTTATTTCGTTTACCTATGTCGCTGGGCAAATGCGTGGCGTAGGCTTGGTTTTTTCTAGATTTTTAGAAGTTGACATCAACACAGGTGTAATTATAGGTATGATTATCGTATTGTTCTATGCCGTTTTAGGTGGTATGAAAGGGATTACCTATACGCAAGTAGCTCAATACTGCGTGCTGATTTTTGCTTTTATGGTACCTGCTATTTTTATTTCTATTCAAATGACAGGAAA
>CAYRZY010000270.1:0-4004 GCA_964428855.1 uncultured Flavobacteriaceae bacterium | reverse complement strand
TGCCTTGGGAAAGTAGAGCTGCTATCTTTTTAAAAGCTGCTGAATTACTAGCTGGTCCATACAGAGCAAAATTGAATGCTGCAACAATGATTGCACAATCTAAAAATGTAATGCAAGCCGAAATTGATGCGGCATGTGAGTTGATAGATTTTTTTAGATTCAATGTTGAATTTATGACGGAGATTTACCAGAATCAACCCATCTCCTCTCCTGGAATTTGGAATAGAATGGAATACAGACCCTTAGAAGGTTTTGTATATGCTATTACACCTTTTAACTTTACTTCAATTGCTGCAAATTTATCAGCTGCCCCTGCGATGATGGGAAATGTGATTATTTGGAAACCTGCAAGAACACAAGTATATTCTGCTCAAGTATTGATGGAAATTTTTAAAGAAGCTGGTGTACCAGATGGTGTTATCAATATGGTTACCGGAAATTCAGCAATGATTACTGAAGTACTATTAGATCATAAAGATTTTGGCGGCATTCATTTTACTGGATCAACGGGTGTTTTTAATAGTTTTTGGGATAATATTGGAACCAACGTAAACAAAGGAAAATATCGTTCGTATCCTCGTATTGTTGGCGAAACAGGTGGAAAAGATTTTATTTGGATGCACGCTTCCGCGGATGCTAAGCAAGTCGCAACAGCAATGTCTCGAGGTGCTTTTGAATACCAAGGACAAAAATGTTCTGCTGCATCAAGAGCATATATTCCGAAATCAAAATGGAATGACGTAAAAAAATTCTTAGAAGCTGACTTAAAATCCATGAAAATGGGAAGTCCAGAAGATACCTCAAACTTCATCAATGCTGTTATTGACAATAGAGCATTTGAAAAATTATCTAATTTTATTGACGATGCTAAAAGAGACAATGATGCCGAAGTGATTATTGGAGGAAATTATGATGATTCTAAAGGTTATTTTATAGAACCTACGGTTATTTTGGCTAAAAAAGCTGATTATAAAACAATGTGTACTGAGTTATTCGGCCCCGTTTTGACGGTTTATGTTTATGAAGATGCTAAATGGGAAGATTGCTTGGCTTTGGTAAATGAAACTTCTCCTTATGCCTTAACAGGTTCTATTCATAGTGGCGATCGATATGTTATTGATTATGCTACAGATGCATTAGAAGATGCTGCAGGGAACTTCTACATCAATGACAAACCAACAGGAGCTGTTGTAGGGCAACAACCATTTGGCGGTGCCAGAGGTTCAGGTACCAACGATAAGGCAGGCTCCGTTTGGAATTTATTACGCTGGGTTTCTAACCGTACTATTAAAGAAACATTTGTACCTCCAACGGATTATAAATATCCATTTTTGGAACAATAGTTATAATATACTGATATGATGACTTTGGGTCATCGTATCAGTATATTTTTGAGCAATAAATAATGGAAATAAAATTCAGGAAAGCAACTAAAAATGATGTTCCATTTATTGTCAGCATGATTGCAAACGATAAACTCGGAAGTTTACGAGAAGACTATAAAGAACCCTTGCCAGAAAAATATTATGATGCCTTTATTAATATTGATAAAGATCCAAATCAAGAATTGATTGTAATTGAAAATATAAACAAAGAAGTTATTGGCACATTACAGCTGAGTTTTATTCAATATCTAACCTATCAAGGCGGAATTAGAGCTCAAATAGAAGCGGTTAGAATCAAGAAAAATTTAAGAGGAAAAGGGCTTGGTGAAAAATTGTTTGCATGGGCAATTAATAGGTCTAAAGAAAAAGGAGCGCATCTATTACAATTAACAACCGATAAAAAAAGACCTGAAGCTATTAAATTTTATGAAAAATTAGGTTTTGTAATGTCACATGAAGGAATGAAATTACATTTCAATAAATAAAAAAATTAGCTAACACTAAGATTACAAACCATACTTGTATAAAAGTAACATGTATGTTTTGCCACCAATACACAAATAAATTGTTTAAAAGCACAAAATTATTATTTCGCTAATTGAAAATCCTAAGGATTTTCAGAAGTTTGTGTTATTTTTTCAATATTTATCTCTAATACCAAAAACATTAGTGAATCAGTGGCGCTTTTAACAAAGTTTACATTTGCTCTTTCTAAAGCGAAATTCGTTTAAATTTTTACATTGTGTTTATGTATATTTACACTAGTTTTGATATCCTAATAATCTTATTATGAGCAAACAACTGACGATTATCCTTTTTATAGTTTCTCTTTTAATATCCTGCACCAAAAAACAAATCTATGAAGATGCTATCATTATTAAAGGAGGCACCATCATAGATGTAAGTCAAAATGGAACATCCACGAATGACCTTACAGATAAAGCTATCATTATAAAAGGAGACACTATTTTTGCAATCATTGAAGCTTCTGCTCTTTCTGATACCCAACAAAATATTATTAATGCTACAGGTAAGTATATGCTACCAGGTTTAACAGACGGGTTTACAGTAATTAACAATCAAAATTATGCCAATGCCTTTTTATATATGGGTGTAACCGATGTGATTGGCGTTGAAAGTTTTCGGAGAGGAAAATTCTATCACGAAGCAAATCCATCTCCCAATATTCATATGTTACGTGAAGTTGGTGATGTACACCTTACAAATCAACAAATACTTGACACTATTCAGAAACATCATACTAACGGAGCTGAAATTTTATTGATGATGTATAAATTGACTCCTGAACAAGTTGAATTAGCGCATAATGAAGCCAAAAAATTGGGAATGGGCACCATCGGTGAATTGGGTTTTACATCTTATAAAAAAGGAATGGATTTAGGTGTGGATGCTTTTGTGCATACTACACGTTATTCCTTAGATGTTGCACCAGATTCTATGGCTGTAAAAGTTGCTGAGCAACCATTTAGCAATGATTTAGGAAGTCCGAAATGGCGCTATTATCAATATTTAACAAACCTCGACCCTAATGATAAAGCGTTACAACAACATGCAGAAAATTTAGGGAAATCTGACTCCTATATTCAACCAACATTTGCCTTGTTATATTTAGATATGCCTTTTAGTAAAAACCCATGGAAAGAAAAAATTGCTTCTATTATTGATAGTAGTGATGTAAATCGCCCTGCCGATAAAGTTACAGGAAAACATACGTATCCTCCTGAAGAACTAGCTGCCTATCAAAAATTAGGAACTCAAGAATTGATGATAGAAAAAATCTATCGTAAAAACGGAGCTAAATACCTTTCTGGAAGCGCAACTGATGTGTGGGGATCTATGCCAGGTATTTCATTACATCAGGAGCTAGAAGTACTTTCGAGGATTGGTCTGAGTAACCGGCAAGTATTGGCCACTTCAACTTCAAATTTTAATGATGCCTACGGTTTAAACTTCGGAAAGATTGAAACCGGATTTAAAGCGAATATTTTGATTCTAGATAAAAATCCACTAGATGATATTAAAAATTTAAAAAATGATAAAATAGTTATCCTTAACGGGAAAGAAGTAGATTTAGAGGCATTACTTCAAAAATAAATGATTGTCATTCTTGCGTAGGCAGGAATGACAAAAAAAACAAAAATTCATGAATAAAAAAATCATCCTCATATTTCTCTTTTTAGCAATTATCAATTACGGATTTTCCCAAAACGGGAACATCATAGACCAAGAAGAATTGCAATGGCAAGATGATACTGCTTTCCAACGGCTTTTCAATAACAAAAAACTAAAGCCAAAATATGATTACTTAAATACAGTAACCATTGAAAAAATAACCTATCTAAGTGATGGACTAAAAGTAAAAGGCTATTTAGTAACACCAAAACAAAAAGGCAATTATCCATGTATTATTTATAATCGTGGTGGTAATAAAGAATTTGGCAAGCTCAACCCAAGAAAAGCAATTTTTATATTGGCAAAAGTTGCCAGTTGGGGTTATACCGTTGCTGCCAGTCAATATAGAGGAAATGATGGTGGCGAAGGCAAAGAAGAGTTTGGAGGTGCGGATGTAAATGATGTATTAAATTTAATTCCGCTTTT
>CAYRZY010000269.1:0-4018 GCA_964428855.1 uncultured Flavobacteriaceae bacterium | reverse complement strand
GGGCAATTCTCTGAAGTATTATTTATGTTGTTATTACCGTTTTTCTTTAAAAAATTCGGATTTAAAAAAACTATTTTATTTGGAATGTTAGCATGGGTAATACGTTATGTGTTATTCGCTTATGGTGACAGTGGAGAGCTATTTTTTATGCTTGTTATGGGGATAGTACTTCACGGAATTTGTTACGATTTCTTCTTTGTTTCGGGTCAGATTTATACAGATTATAAAGCGGGTGAAAAAATTAAAAGTGCTGCTCAAGGTTTAATTACTTTGGCTACTTATGGTATAGGAATGATGATAGGTTTTAAAATTGCAGGTGCCATTTCAGATAAGTATCTAATCAGTGAAGGTATCCATAGTTGGCAAGATATCTGGACTTTCCCAGCTGTTTTTGCTGTTGTAGTAATGATAATATTCTTACTCTTTTTTAAAGATGAAAAAATTGAATATAAAGCATAAGTATCATGAGAAAATTAAGAATGGGAATGATTGGTGGCGGAATAGACTCTTTTATTGGAGATGTACATCGTAAAGCTGCTGGCATAGACGGCATGATTGAATTGGTATGTGGAGCATTTAGTAGTTCCGCAGAAAAATCAAAACGTTCTGGCAAAGCACTCTTTCTACCTGAAAACCGCTGTTATGGCACTTTTGAGGAAATGATTTTAAAAGAAAAAGAATTACCCGAAGGAGAACGTATGGACTTTATTGCCATTGTAACACCAAATTACATGCACTTTTCGCCCGCCAAAATGGGCTTAGAAAATGGATTTCATGTGGTATGCGATAAACCCATGACGCTTACTGTTCAAGAAGGTGAAATACTAGAAGATTTAGTAAATAAAACAGGACTTCTTTTTGCACTTACTCATAATTACCCAGGTAATCCTATGGTTAAGCAAGCAAGAGCCATGGTAGCTAATAAAGAACTGGGAAAAATCAGAAAAGTACAAGTCCAATATTTACAAGGGTGGCTAGCTACCTCTATTGAAAAAACGGGACAAAAACAAGCTGCTTGGCGTGTTGACCCTACAAAATCTGGTGTAGGTGGTGCTTTGGGCGATATTGGCACTCATGCCGAAAATTTAGTGGAATACATTACAGGATCACAATTAAAAGAAATTGCAGCTGATTTAGGTAGATTTGGCGAAGGAAGAGTTTTAGATGATGATGGTAATATCTTATTACGCTTAGAAAACGGAGCAAAAGGTACCATGTCATTTTCACAAATAGCAACAGGAGAAGAGAATAATCTATCCATTAAAGTCTATGGTGAAAAAGGAAGTTTAGCATGGTGTCAAGAAAACCCGAATCAACTAATTACAAAATGGCTAGACAAACCAATGATAACCTATACACCTAATGGAAACAACCTCCATAAAGAAGCTTTAGAGGCATCTCGAATTCCTGCTGGGCATCCCGAAGGTTATTTGGAAGCTTTTGCCAATGTATATAAAAATTTTGCCATCCATCTGAATGCTAAATTAGCCAATACAGTTATTGAAACTCCTGATTACCCAACTGTAAGTGATGGTATTCGTGGAGTTAAATTTATCCATGCAGCCGTAGAAAGCGATAAAAACAATGCAGCTTGGGTAAAATTAAAATAGTATCTTTAAAACTAATAATTATATTATGAAAAACATCAACAAATCTAGGCTCTTTTTTGCTGCTTGCGTCTCTTTGGTCGTAACTGCAATGACCTTTGGTATCAGAGCTGGAATTTTAAGTCAGCTAGGAACTGATTTTGCACTTACCGATACCCAGTTAGGTTTTGTAAATAGTATGGCGTTTTTAGGTTTCCCTATCGCAACAGTTATTGGAGGGCTAGCTTACAATTCCGTTGGTCCTAAAAAATTAATGCTAGTTGCTTTTGTATCGCACTTATTGGGAATCATCCTCACTGTTTTTGCAGGTGGCTATTGGTTATTATTAATTTCTACATTCTTTATTGGTTTTGCAAATGGCTCAGTAGAAGCAGCTTGTAACCCTATGATTACAGATATGTATACCAAAAAACGCACAGCAATGCTCAATAAATTCCATATGTGGTTTCCTGGAGGGATTGTTATTGGGGCATTAATTTCAAAATTTATGACCGATGCACAAATGGGTTGGCAATTACAAATTGGAATTATGTTAATCCCTACGCTGCTCTATGGGTTTTTATTTATGGGACAAAAATTTCCGAAAAGCGAAAATATTAGCTCAGATACTTCAGAGAATATTAAATCATTATTTACACCATTATTTTTACTCATTTTTATTGGTATGTCATTAACTGCAATCACTGAATTTGGACCACAGCAATGGATAGAAAAGATTTTAGCAAAGACAGGAACTAGTCCGATGCTCATCTTAGCAATGATTACAGGCTTAATGGCTATTGGTCGTTATTTTGCAGGGTCAATATTAAAAAAAATGAATCCACCAACTATTTTATGGGCATCTTCAATTATTGCCACTTTAGCCATTTATGTAATGAGTATTGCTACTGGAGGAATGGTGTATGTTGGAGCTATTTTATTTGCCATTGGTGTGATGTATTTTTGGCCTACCATGATAGGTTTTGTAGCAGAATATATTCCGAAATCAGGAGCCTTAGGTATGTCAATTATTGGAGGGATCGGTATGTTTTCAACGGCTATTTGGCAACCAGTAATCGGTTCTTGGCTAGATACATCTCGTGAAGCTAAAATTGCTTCAGGCATGTCTATTGCTGATGCTGAATTGGCTTCTGGACAAGAAACTTTAGGGAATATGATGTATTTTCCTGTTGTTTTAATAGTATTATTTGGCATCTTGTTTATGATGCGTAAAAAAATAGAAGAAGGCAGAGTACCTCAAGACGCTCATTGATAGTTTTATAAATAAACCACTACAGACGGGAGACGGGAAGTCCATGGGTTTGTTTTGGCAGACTAAAAGTCTGCTTCGTGAAATTACAGAAACAATTAACCTGTCTGCCGAAAGGACAGGTTAGTGTAAATTAGTGTAATTAGTGACTGATTTTTTTAGTCCCGAAATTTCGGGAAAAGCGAAATGCACTAAAGTGCATAGTTTTAACTAAATTTGAGACCAATAAATTAAAATATGAAAACCATAAAAGGACCAGCTGTATTTTTAGCACAATTTGTAGGAAGTGAAGCTCCGTATAATTCCTTAGATGGCTTATGCAAATGGGCAGCAGATTTAGGCTATAAAGGCATTCAAATCCCAACTTGGGAGTCGTTTTTAATCGATTTAGACAAAGCCGCAGAAAGCAAAACCTACTGTGATGATCTCAAAGGAAAAATCAATTCTTACGGATTAGAAATTACAGAGCTAGCAACTCATTTACAAGGGCAGCTAGTAGCTGTACACCCTGCTTATGATATTATGTTTGATGGTTTTGCACCCGATGCTGTAAAAAATAATCCTAAAGCAAGAACAGCATGGGCAGTTGATACGATGAAAAAGGCAGCTACGGCAAGTAAAAACTTAGGTCTAAATGTACATGCTACCTTTTCAGGGTCATTACTTTGGCATACTATGCATCCTTGGCCACAACGACCACCAGGCTTGGTAGAAATGGGATTTGGAGAATTGGCAAAACGTTGGCTCCCTATCCTCAATCACTTTGATGAAAATGGCGTAGATGTATGTTATGAAATTCATCCTGGTGAAGATCTCCATGATGGTGATACTTTTGAACGTTTTTTAGAAGCAACAGGCAATCATAAACGTGTAAATATTTTATACGACCCTTCACATTTTGTATTGCAACAACTCGATTATATTGAATTTATAGATCACTATCACGAATTCATCAAAGCTTTTCATGTAAAGGATTCTGAATTTAATCCCACAGGAAAAAAAGGTGCTTTTGGTGGCTATAACAATTGGATAGATAGAGCTGGCAGATATCGTTCTTTAGGTGATGGACAAATTGATTTTAAAACTATTTTTTCTAAATTAACACAATATGGTTGTGATGTTTGGGCAGTAATGGAATGGGAATGTTGTATTAAAAGTCCAG
>CAYRZY010000268.1:0-4049 GCA_964428855.1 uncultured Flavobacteriaceae bacterium | reverse complement strand
GGAAAACAAACTCAAATAGAAATTTATGATCTTTATTACAACGGCATGACAGACCTCCCTCTTTTTAAAATAACACCAACAAATACTGGTTTTATCACTTTTAAATCAACTGGAGATGCCTTTGAAAATTATAATGAGCTAACATATACAAACAAAGACAAAACCGAAGGGAAGGTAGAATTTTTCACTAGAAATGAAAAAGGATACCTTCAGTTTAAAAATGACAAACTCAGAGATGTTCAAATCAAATTAAAGGTTTCTAATATTAGTATTATCATGTATTTAGAAAAACCAAATCTACTTTTGGCTGAGGCTAAATTTGAAGACCTTCGGGTTAAAATGTATCCTGAATTTAAATTATCATCTACACCTAATTATAAGGATTTTTTAGATATTAATCGTTTGTTTTTTAGAGGTAATGGCGTTGCTCACTTTTATTTAGGCACTCAATTATTAAGTAAGTGTACTATTAAAAAAGGTAGAGGATACCAAGGCATTGTAATTAAGCAACAGAAAAATGGCATGTTTATCTATAGAAAACATCAAGATGGAGTGCCTGTTGAAACTAAAAAGAATCTTAGCAAGCAAAAATTAATAGAATTATTAGCTAAATAAAAAAATCACCCATGAAATCACTCATAAACATTATAATACTAGTACTATTATTTTCATGCTCAAACAAAAAAAGTAATAATGCCAATGCTACAAATAATCTTCAACATAAAGAACTACACAATGTGAGTAAAGATACATTACCTAAAAATATAAATACTGCGACTTCTCCACAAATAAAAACAGAATATAACTCAGAAGAATACAAGAAACATGCAGACAGTATTATCAAAAACGTACACGAAGTCTCAGCTAAAAAACATAAAGAAATTCCGCCAGACGGAACCTATATTTACGGCATAGCCTATGCCGAATGGCAAGGAAGATCTTTGGGTGAAAAGGTAAAAGTAGTCATTAAAGGAAATGCCATAAAAATTATTGCTATAGGCAGATCTTCAGTGGGAGTCAATGATGGAGAAATTATAGATGAGGGTACACTTATCAAACATAATGTTACAGGTGACTGGTTGATTACAGGCAATCCTTCAGACGCTGATTTAGAAGTTTATGGTGGTTGTGTAGGTGCACCAATGGTGATAGACTTTGTAAATAAGAAATATTGGACTTGTTAATTTATAAGATGTTAACCTTTTTCACTTTATTTTTACAACGTTTATAAATTAGATTACTGCGAATATAAATTAGACCAGTATAAGTAGGCAATATCCTTTATCTTTAGTTGTTTGTATCAATGGTGTTCACCTATTTCAAAGTATTTTTCACCGATACTAATAAAACTTATGGAATTCAAAAAAACAAACAACCTAATTTACATCGCCTTTGCTATCCATATAGCTGCAACATTATTGGCTGGAATGGAAGAAGAGGTTTTGCTATTAATTATGTTAATTCCCTTATTAGGGAACCTTGTAGGTTTATACTTTTTAAGTTTTACAGATCAACTAAAACTAGGAGCCAAAATATTTATGATTAGTAGCTTCTTTTTTGTTCCTATAGGGTTGATTGGCATTATAGGATGCCGTAAAGTAACAGATCATTTAGCGGAACAAGAATTTTCAAAACAGAAATAAAATGACTAGAGAATTTAAATCAAGTGCCACACAATTTAATATGTTTATGGGTGTAGCCATATTTGCAGTTGTAGCAACTATAGTAGCATATCTATTATTAAATACTATTATTATGATGCTACCCATGTTTGCCATTTTTTGGGGAGCTATGGCCTTTTGGGGTAAAGACAGGGTGCTTATCACACTGCATGATGATTATTTAGAAGCTAAAGAAGCCATTGCAGCTAAAAAGAAGCTCATTAAATACAAAGACATTGTAAAAGTAGAAATGCATAAAAGCGGTAGATTAATTACTCTTTATGTCAAAGATAAAGAAGGGAAAGAAAAAAAACAAACTATAGGAATCAACCCTATAGAAAAAGCAGAACGAACAGAACTATTTGATTTGATTACCTCTAAAATAACCAATGCAGCTAATTGAGAACACATATACCTTTTGGGCAATACTAATTACTGCCAATATTTTAATGTATGTATGTACGATATTGATTAGCCATACATGGTCTAAAATACATGAGTTTAAAACATTGCCATTAACCAAACAAGATATGTATAACAGTATTATAGTGCTTGTTATTAATATTTTGGTGGCAATCCCTGGCTACCTATTATTTAGTAATGGATATATTCTGTTTCGTACAGACACGCACCTTATTAGAGATTTTGTATTGCTTTTTTTCTTTTTTGATTTTGCCATGTATGTGTTGCATCTAGCATCACATCACGTATGGCCATTCAAAAAATTTCATGTAAAACATCATACGCATACATATTTCAACTCGATTAGTTTGTATGTAATGGAACCTATAGAATCCTTATTATTCGGATTGCTATTGACCATTTTTGTAGTACTCTTCTCAGTTAATTTTTATAGTTTTTTAGCCTTTATATTTATCAATTGGATTTTAGGTGTTATAGGTCATTTAAATACAAAATCAATAAACCAACCTCAGTTTTTTGGCAATCATATTTTTCATAAAACACATCATCAACATCCAAATCATAATTATGGTTTTTATACCATTATTTGGGATAAAATATTCGGTACCATTTTTAAAAACAAACATATATGAACACACTAGAACAATTAAAAGCAGATTTAGAAACGATAGAAATTACTTTAGAAAAAAATGCTGAAGGTACAAATAGACAAACCTTAGGTTTTGATGCATTGGCAATCATAAAAGAGATTTTAGAAAGAGATGCTTTTGATGTTGATACACGTATTTTTAGAATGCGACTAAACACAGATTGGATTTTTAACAATAGCTCTGAAATTATAAAAGATGCCGAATTTATCACTGAAAATGATGCATTTGGAGAAAATAAAATGCTAGGCTATGATTGGCTCACTTGGGTATATAGCGACGTATTGGCTATGCCAGACAAAGCTGTAGAAACAATAGAAGAGCAGTTGGTTGAAATACATTCATTGTTTGATAAACATTATGATAAAGACCGTATTGAAGGCAGCCTTTTAAGTAAAATGGGCTTTATTAGATACAATACAGATCAAAAAGATGTGGCTTTACAACTTTGGGATAAATCGTATGAAAAATATCCATACTTACATGAAAGAAATGCCATAGCTGGACTACTTTTATTGGATAAAAAAAATTGGAATAAAGCCAATAAATTTCTCCAAAGACATTTTGAATGGTGTTTTGATACAGAAGATGGCTATCGATTGCAATATGGGCGTAAACTCAAAGAATTGTATGATAATAAAGAATTAGATGAACAACCTGGTTTAATAGCTCTGCTGTTTCATGTAATACGAAATGAAGAACATGCCTTTAATTTAAAAAACAACTTAGATTATTTAAATAAATACATTCCTGAGGCAGAACAATGGGCAGAGAAATTTCCAGAAAACTCTATGCTGTGGACAGCTATTGGAAACACCTATTTTTTCGATTCAAAAAATTATGAAAAAGCATTATTTGCCTACACCAAATCACTCGAAGGTGATGATTCAACGTATACACCTTTAGATAGGATTGTTAAATCTGCAAAAAAGATGAATGCTGATTTTTTTGCCTTACCCATAAAATTTAACGGTTCGTCAATTAACTTGTATAATAATATGACAGATGTGCCTGATGGGAAAAAGAAAAAAATATATGCAGAATTAGCATGTAAATATGGAGAACCATGTTACCAACAATACAAAGAATATTTAATTGACGGTAAAGGAAGCACAGCCAATAACCAACCGCATTTATTTGCCATGTCTTGTAATAATTACGGAAATGCTTTACATAGGTATAACGAATTATTTAATAAGAAAAAGGATAGGGCTAAATTAGCAGAATACGCAGCAAACATCCATATAGAAGGTTATAAAATGAGTCCGTTTTTAGAGAACCTAGACAATGGAGCAATGCAGTTTTATAAGGCAAAAAA
>CAYRZY010000267.1:0-4062 GCA_964428855.1 uncultured Flavobacteriaceae bacterium | reverse complement strand
ATCCTTCGGTTTCATCGTCATGTATTTCATGTTCATTGTCTTCTGCACCGTGGGTAAGGCGTTTTAATGGTTTAAGTAATGCGATTACTAATAGACCAAAAACAACTGTAAATATTACAATTCCAGTAAAAATGGTATATTCTCCAAACTCTGCAGATTTCTCTCCCAAAACACCTGCAACTTTACCACCAAGACCAGTTGCTGCAAAATAGAGTCCCATCATCAAAGAAGCATATTTTACTGGAGCTAGTTTTGTTACAAATGATAGTGAAACTGGCGAAGATGAAAGTTCTCCAATGGTATGAAATAGATAAGCAAGAATCAACCATTGTATTCCAGAACTTCCATTGGCTTCATATTCTCTAACGGCAAGAATCATAAATACAAAACCAAGTCCCATAATTATGGTTCCCGTAGTCATTTTAAAAAGTGAAGATGCTTCTTTGCCTTTTAATTTCCGTTTTGCCCAAATATTTGCAATCCAAACTGCAAATAATAAAATAAATCCAGCATTCAATCCTTGAAACATTGGTGTTGGTACTAACCATCCGAATAACATTCTATCTGTTTTCGTTTCTGTGTAAACACTCATTAGCCCTCCTGCTTGTTCAAAGGCTCCCCAAAAAACGACTACTAATAGGAAAGACAGTAGTAATACCAAGAAACGGTCTTTCATGACTTTATTTTCAAGATCTTTATAAATCATCATCATTAAGCCTACCACCAACGATAAAAATATAAATAATGCACCATAACCCCAATGATCTACACCTTCTTTAGTAAACCCAACATATACTGAGAGAATTAAGAGTATAGACATAATCCCTAATTGCATAGGTGATTTAAAGATATTAGAGAATAGCTTGCCTATTGAAACATCATTTTTTTTCTGTTCTTCAGTAGGTTTATTCCCTACATGAGTAATAAATTTCTGTCCCCATATATAAACTAACAATCCACAAATCATTGCAATTCCTGCCAGTCCAAATCCAGCATGCCATCCCCATTTTGCGATTACTAGACCTATAAAAGTTGTTGCTAATAATGATCCTAAATTTATCCCAATATAAAAAATTGAAAATCCTTTATCTCTTCTAATATCTCCTTTTTTATACAAGCCTCCAACCATTGTTGAAATATTTGGTTTCAAACAACCAACACCAATAATAATAAACCCTAAACCTGTAAAGAATGCCCAATTGGCTTCAACAGCTAAAATTCCATGGCCTATAGATAGCAATACAGCTCCTAACATTACTGTTTTTTTCTGTCCTAAAACTTTATCAGCTAATATTCCTCCAGGAATTGAGATTAAATATACAAGCATTACATACCATCCATACAATTGATAAGCTTCTAATTTTGTCCACCCTAAACCTGGTCCATTTTCATTTGATGCTTGAGCAATCATATATATAACTAAGATTGAACGCATTCCATAATAAGAAAAACGCTCCCACATTTCTGTAAAAAATAGTACATACAATCCTATTGGATGACCGAATAATTCTCTTTGATGTGGCTTTAGTGTAATGTCTGACATATATATAATGGGGTTTATTATTGTTTAAATAAATAATTTGGAGCTAAAAATAGTCTTTTTTTCAAGACTTAATTTTTTGTAGCTGTTGTATATCTAATAAGTCTTTTGTTCTACCTGATTTTATTTTACTATCTATCAAATCATCAAAAGATAAGACACGCCATCGTAAAAAACTTTGCCCTTTTACTTTAACCTCTTCACTTTCTTTATAAGCCTCACTAAATGAATTACTTATTGAAAATCTAGTAATTAGTTCCAAATCTAAATCTACTGGTGAAAATTTAATTGAAATGTTTTGTAGTTGTTTGTATACTTTTTTTGGAAAATCATTAATATCATATCCCATTTCATTAAAAACCAATAAAAGTTTATCTAGATTTTCTTGAGTGGTTTCTATCCAAAAATCAACATCTGCAGAGTGTCTTTGATAACCATGAAAGTTTACAGCACCACCACCAACCATTAACATTCTAACATTATTTTTATTAGCTAGTTTTAAAAATATATTTATTTTTTCTTCCCACTGCATCTATTCAGTAATTTCAATGACAAAATTATCTGACTTTTCTTTTTTAGCTTTTGTAGGAAATTGACTTACTCTTTCCATCAAACGTAAAAAAGCATAAAACCGATCTGCTTTAGATAGTTTTAAAAAAGCTTCTTGCTGGGCTTTATTACTTTCTTCTTTGGTTTGAAATTTCAATTCCATTATTAATAAATATAATTTAAATTACAAAAGTGATTCAAGTTTACGTAAATTTCATCAAATACCCATCCTAAATTTGTTAAAAGGTCTTATTTTGTATATTTGAACTCAAAATCATTCGATTAATGACCAAAACCGTTACCGGATTTTCAAAACTCAACAAAGAAGAAAAAATAGATTGGCTAGTTTCCAATTTTTTAAAAAATGACCCAAAATCAGTTTCTTCACTAAAACAGTATTGGAATTCAAATAAAAAACTACAACAACTACACGATGAATTTATAGAAAATACCATTTCTAATTTTTATCTGCCTTATGCGGTAGCACCAAATTTCATTATAAATGGAAAACCTTATGTAATACCAATGACTACCGAAGAAAGCTCCGTAGTTGCCGCGGCATCTTTAGTTGCTAAATTTTGGAGTGATAAAGGCGGATTTAAAACTCAGGTAATCTCTACAATAAAATCAGGTCAGGTACATTTTATGTACAAGCATAATTTTGAAGGTTTGCAACAGTATTTTACCAAAATAAAGCCACAATTAATTGAAGCTACCGCATCAATTACCAAAAATATGCGTAAACGTGGTGGTGGTATTTTAGATATTCAACTCAACAACAAAACTGATAAGCTTGACAATTACTATCAATTGCATGTGACATTTGATACCATTGATAGTATGGGGGCAAATTTTATCAACTCATGCCTAGAAGCCATTGCTAAAGCCTTTAGAAATGAATCCCGAAGCCTCGGGATAGAAATTATCATGAGTATTTTATCAAATTATATTCCTGATTGTTTGGTAAAAGCTGAAGTCAGTTGTAAAATTGACGAATTGGGTGAAAATGCCACTGAATTTGCTCAAAAATTTTATCAAGCAGTTCAAATTGCTCAAGTTGAACCTTACAGAGCTGTTACTCATAATAAAGGTATTATGAATGGTATAGATGCGGTTGTCATTGCTACTGGTAATGATTTTAGAGCGGTTGAAGCAGGTGTTCATGCGTATGCTTCAAAAACTGGGCACTATAGAAGCTTGACCAATTGCTCAATTGATAATGGTATTTTTAAATTTTGGATTGAAGTCCCTCTTGCACTTGGTACTGTTGGTGGTTTAACAGCATTGCATCCTTTGGCAAAACTATCATTAGAAATTTTACAAAATCCATCCGCTAAAGAATTGATGCAAATCATTGCCGTTGCTGGCTTGGCACAAAATTTTGCTGCCTTAAAAGCATTGACAACTACAGGTATTCAAAAAGGTCATATGAAAATGCATTTGCAAAATATGTTAAATCAATTGGGTGCAACCATGGAAGAAAAAATAGCATTGCTTAATTATTTTAATGACAATCCTATAAGTTATAATGCTGTTTCAGAAACTTTAGAGAAATTTAGAGTGACTAAACTCTTAAAATAGGTATTCTCTATCAAGCAATAAATACAATTTATCCTTTTTCATCTCTTTTTATCTAAGAAGTGTCTATCTTTGAGAAACTAAAATAATTTTAATTAAAAATAAATAATTATGGCTTTTGAATTACCAAAATTAGGTTACGCATATGATGCGTTAGAACCACATATTGATGCTAGAACTATGGAAATACACCATACAAAACATCATAACGGATATACAAACAATTTAAACAATGCTATTGCTGGTACTGACCTTGACCAAAAATCTATCGAAGATCTTTTAGATAATTTAGACATGAGCAATGCGGCTGTTAGAAATAATGGTGGTGGCTTTTACAATCATAGTTTGTTCTGGCAAGTAATGAATCCTGAAGGAAAAGGAAGACTTTCTGGTGC
>CAYRZY010000266.1:0-4113 GCA_964428855.1 uncultured Flavobacteriaceae bacterium | reverse complement strand
CAGTTTTCGATAAATTAAAAATTCCGAGAGAAAAATTAGCTTATATAGCCGATTCTAGTTCTGCACCAACCTCAATAATTATTCCTTTTAATGCTTGGGGAGCTTTTATTATGGGATTACTACTTGCACAAGGGATCGATCAGCCATTTTCAATGTTATTGTCATCTATAAAATATAATTTTTATCCTTTTATAGCTATAATTATTGTCTTTTTAGTGATTGTTACAAAGAAAGATTTTGGTCCTATGGCTAAGGCGGAAAAGAGAACTAAAGAAACAGGTAAATTGTTAAATGATAATGCCAAACCTTTAATTTCTGATACGATAACTTCTTTAAAACCTAAAGAAGGTATCCAGGCCAGAGCTTATAATATGGTTATTCCTTTAGCAACTATGGTGTTGATGATGCCATTCTTTTTGGCATATACAGGCTGGAATGAGGTTGAAAGTTTTACTTCTTTTGGTAATCATTTATCGCAAGCTTTTGGTAAAGGATCAGGTTCATCATCAGTATTGTATGCCGTTATTTCTTCAATTCTTATTGCGATGATTATGTATAGAACACAAGGGATCATGAGAACTAATGAAATGGTGGATTTAGTATTGAAAGGGATTAGTGAACTCATGCCACTGGCTTTATTAATGGTCTTAGCATTTGCAATCAACCATGCATGTAAAGAGTTAGGTACCGGTCAGTTTATTGCTGATTGGTCTAAAAGTTGGTTGACCCCAGAGTTACTACCTGCTTTAATCTTCATAATTAGTTCAGTCATTGCTTTTTCAACGGGTACTTCTTGGGGTACTTTTGGCATTATGATGGCTATTTCAATCCCTATGGCAACAGCTCATCAAATGGATCCAACTATGGTTGTTGCAGCAACGTTGGGTGGAGGTGTGTTTGGTGACCATTGTTCGCCCATTTCTGATACTTCCATAATTTCTTCTATGGCATCAGCAAGTGACCATATAGATCATGTGAAAACTCAATTGCCTTATGCGTTGATTGGAGGAGTAATTTCAACTATTCTGTATCTTGTAATGGGTTTTTTGATGTAAATAGATAGATAATAGTAAGGAGGAGAGAAGAGAAAAAAGAAAAGAGAGAAAAGATGCAAAAAGTTTCCTTAATTTTGCAATCAATATAATCTATATGACAAAACATAAAGCAGGCTTTGTAAATATTATTGGCAATCCGAATGTGGGTAAATCGACCTTGATGAATGCTTTTATTGGTGAGCGATTGTCTATCATTACCTCAAAAGCACAAACGACTCGACACCGTATTCTAGGTATTGTGAATGGTGACGATTTTCAAATTCTATTTTCTGATACTCCAGGAATTATAAAACCAGCATATGAATTACAAGCTTCTATGATGGATTTTGTAAAGTCTGCCTTTGAGGATGCTGATATTTTAATTTATATGGTTGAGATAGGGGAGAAGGAATTAAAAGATGAAGCCTTTTTTAATAAAATTACCAACTCAGCTGTCCCTGTTTTATTATTGCTTAATAAAATTGACCTTTCTTCTCAAGAAGAGGTAGAAGAGAAAGTTGCTTATTGGCAAGAGAAAGTCCCCAATGCTTTAATTTATCCAATATCAGCTTTGCGAAATTTTAATGTAGAGACTATTTTTGAAAAAATAGTTGAGCTGTTGCCAGAATCACCAGCTTTTTATCCTAAAGATCAATTGACAGATAAACCAGAACGATTTTTTGTAAATGAAGCCATTCGAGAAAAAATATTAATCCATTATAAAAAGGAAATTCCTTATGCAGTTGAAATAGATACTGAAGAATTTTTTGAAGAAAAAAATATCATTAAAATTCGTTCTATAATTATGGTAGAACGAGATTCTCAAAAAGGAATCATTATCGGCCATAAAGGAGCAGGTTTAAAACGTGTAGGATCTGAAGCTAGAAGAGATTTAGAGAAATTCTTTGGTAAAAAAATATATCTAGAACTGTATGTGAAAGTCAATAAAAATTGGCGAAACAACATCAAACAATTACGTAAGTTTGGGTATAAAGAATAAGGTTAGTTGGCAGTATTCAGTTGCAGTTCGCAGTAAAAATAAATATAACTAGTAAATAATCATGGCAAAAAATAAACAATTACTATTAAAAAAAAGACCGGTAGGTTTACCTAAAAGTGATACTTGGAAATTGGTAGAAACTGACATTCCAGAATTGAAAGAAGGAGAGTTTTTAATAAAATGTGAATATGTTTCATTAGATCCTGCCATGAGAGGATGGATGAATGATAAGCGGTCATATATTGCTCCAGTTCAAATAGACGAAGTGATGAGAGCTGGTGGTGTGGGTAAAGTAATTGCATCTAAACATCCTAAATTTAATGAAGGCGATTCAGTTTACGGTTTAACAGGCGTACAACAATATGTAATTACTGATGGTAAAGGCTATCATAAGGTTGACCCATCTTTGGCACCTTTACCCATGTATTTAGGAACTTTTGGAATGCCAGGAATGACGGCTTATTTCGGAATTTTAAAAGTTGGTGAATTGAAAGAAGGTGATGCTGTGTTAGTTTCTGGTGCAGCTGGTGCTGTTGGGAGTGTTGTAGGGCAGATTGCCAAAATTAAAAACTGTAAAGTCATTGGTATTGCTGGTGGAGCCGATAAATGTAATTACTTAATTGACACCTTAGGTTTTGATGGAGCTATAGATTATAAAAATGACGATATCAAAGCAAAAATAAAGGAAAATTTCCCTAAAGGGATTGATGTCTATTTTGACAATGTTGGTGGAGAAATTTTAGATGCAGCTTTAGGGAGATTGGCAATGCATGCTAGAATTGTTATTTGTGGAGCTATTTCACAATATAACAATACAGATGAGGTTAAAGGGCCTTCAAATTACCTGTCATTATTGGTCAGTAGAGCAACTATGAAAGGTATGGTTGTTTTTGACCATGCTAAAGATTATGGAAAAGCAGCTCAGCAAATGGGACAATGGATGCTTGAAGGAAAACTAAAATCTAAAGAAGATATTTATGAAGGCATCGAAAATTTTCATGAAACTTTTTTAAGACTATTTTCAGGGGATAAAATGGGGAAGTTGGTATTGAAGGTTAGTGAGGGTTAGGTTTTGTTGAAGTGAAAAATCACCAAGAAGGACAGATTCTTCTCTACATTTCATTCCGTTCTGAATGACATTCTGCTGTCATTCAGAGGGAGGTGTTTTTTTAATCATCTCATTTTTTTATAATTAACAGCCCAATTGTTCTTTTAAGCACACCCCTAAAGTCCCCTCAAGGGGACAATCCTTCTAAGTCACTTTTTAGTATTGTCCCCTTGAGGATTATCGAGATGAAAATATATTTTCAATAAAGATACATAGTGTAGCTAATTAGGGGTGTTGCATTTACTTTCTAAAACTCCCAATCGCTTCATAAAAATCATCTTCATCAATCGCCATATGTTGGCAAATCCATTTTACACCCGCTATATTTTGCAAGTCATTTTTGTTAGAGATTTCTAAAGGTAATTTTCCTTCATTGGTGTCTATAAATACCTGCTTGTTTTCAATGGTATGCTTCGGCGTTTGATAAGGATATTTTTGAATAGGTCTTGCATTTTCTTCAGCCAGTTTTTTTAGAATCTCATCTTCTTCATTATAGATTAAAATTCCGCCATTGGTAATTGTATTGATTAAACGTTCCGCTTGTGATTTGTCATTTTCTGCAAGAACACTTAATAAAGCAATATTAGCATTCAATTCATGAGCGTTTTCGCCAGCCTCAATAATAACAAAATCATTTTCATCATTTAATGATGCCTTTTGAGTGCTTTCTAAAATAACATCAACTTTTCGGTCAAGATAGGTTAATACATGTAAAATCATGGCGATACTAATTTTACGAGTATCACCACCAATCACAACACGTGTTTTGTTTTTGGTCAGTTGGTAGATTTCTTGTGAAGTTTTCATTAGATATAAATCAGCATACAAAAGTAGCTAATTTTAAACTTGTAAATTACTGGTATTTCTTCTCTTTTCAGGATAGAACTATAAATTTATTTATTGTGTTTTGCCACGAACCCGCCTGCCGGACGAGCAGGTACACGAATTATGTTGTTAAATTTAAAAGCAAT
>CAYRZY010000265.1:0-4153 GCA_964428855.1 uncultured Flavobacteriaceae bacterium | reverse complement strand
AACTTAGTATAACTTTTAGTACTTTCAACCTATGGCAAATCCTTTTAAAAAAATAGCAAAAAATGCTAATGAATCCCAAAAAGATTGGGGGCGAAAAGAAACTTCTGAAACCAACACCAGAAAATGTGAAGGTTGTGGAGCTGCAAGACCAAAAGACACCAATTTAACCACCTGTGATTATTGTGGCTTTAAATTTATGACTATTGATAACGAAATTAAAACTGATAACTAATGTTTGGACTATTTAATAAAAAAGAAGAGGACGAAGAAATTAATAATCCAGAATATTTGGCTTTAGTAGCAAAATGGGATGCTTTTTTAGAAAAAATTGATACACGTTTTAACGAATCATTAGTACATGCAGAAGAAGCAGTGTTTGATAATTTGGAGGAAAGTGATTATGATATGTTGCCAACTGAACGCACTTGGAGTGGAATTAAATCACAAATACTTGGGTTGAGAGAAAAAATAAATACCACATTTAAAGAGAATGTAGAACCTCAAATGTTGGAGTATGTAGAACGTTGGGATCTTATTGATCAAGATCAAAAAGGTATTCAGCTTGGAGAATCTTTTTTTCCTAGAATAGCACGTTTTGAGATTATTTTAGAAGGTGAAATTTCTCAAAAATTCTATGACCATGCTATTCAGCTTTTAAATGAAGACTTTCATTGTACACAATGTAGTGGGAAACTGGAGGTGAAAAAAGATATTTTTCGTTCGCATTATGTAAGTTGTGATTATTGTAATACAGTAAATACATTTACGCCTAGTGGAAAAATTGCAGAGATAGCTTGGGTGGTTGAAAATATTGTGAAACATAAAGCTTTAAAAGAGTGGGACGAAAAAGTAAAAGCACATGATGTATGTAAAGATTTTAGATCTTTAGCAGATGATGAAGATAAGTCAGCATTAAAATTAGCTTATGAAAATTGGGAACTTAAAGAGAATGCTTTTTGGACAACTTATTTTACTGAAAGAGCAGCATTTTTACCTGAATATAAAGAAACCATAGCACATGATGTAGATGTAAAAATGAACCTCTTTTTTTATGATGACAGAAAAAGAAGCGATTTAAAATATTAATATAAATAACAATTTAAAATAGAATAATTATGGAAATTAATGGAGTATCATTTAAAGATTATGCATGTGCATCTGCAAATTCAGTAGCAGGAATGTCTGATGAAAAAATTTGTGAAGTATTAGGGTTGGAAATACCAGTATGGGAAGATACAAAGAACCAATGGAATGGTAAAATGGCCGAAATGACCATGGACGATATGAAATTTTATGGTGAAGTATTTACAAACCCAAAACAAGGAAAATTCGCTAATGTAGAAGGTGGTGTAGAAGGTGTTGAGGTTGTTTTAGAAAAATATCCTGAATGGAGCGATTATATTAAAATGGAACAATATATGTCAGCAGCATCAAGTGTTGGTATTGATATAGATTTTGACAAAGAATTTGATATTACTTTGACCCATTTTTCACAATTGGCTGGACATTGGTCTGCATATTATAAAGAAAAAGTAATAGATGTAAAAAATCAAACATCAGAAGAATTTATTAATGATGCAGAACTGACAGAAGCACAAAAAGAAGCCTCAAGAGTTTTCAGCTTACATGATGAGTTAACAGAAAAGTGGAAAGCTCATTATAAAGAAGAATATAAAGATAAAAGTACTGAATTAAGTGACGATATCGATTTTTAGAACCAACTATTTAGCCTTAAGGCATTAATATTTATAAGGCTGAATTTTACTATTCAGCCTTATTATTTTAAAAATACAATTCAATGAAACCAATTTATTTAATAACATTCCTTCTAGTTCATGTTACACTTTTTAGTCAAGAAACATTAGTACTAGAATCAGAAATTGGTAAAACCTATGATTTTAGCCAAGAAAGGCAAGATCAATGGGCCGTTTGTGACTCATTAATGTTTTCAAAAACTTTCAAAGAAAAACTGACGCAAGAAGAATGGAATAAATTAAGCAATACATGCGATGATATAGGCTACAGTGAGGCTAGCGACAATATGGAAAGTGTTATATCTGGCAATGACTGGACAGATGAAGGATACCCATACAATCAAATTGATTTGACAAAAGCGTATAATTATGCAGCGTATATTAAGCAGCATCCAGATTATAGGTTTACAACAGCATCGTCTGCTTTAAAATCAACATCTGAAAACACTTACGGCGACAGAAACATTAGTGATTTAAGCTACCAAACAGCCTGGATTGAAGGTGTAGCAGGTGATGGTATTGGAGAGTATATTGCATTTAATTTTCAACCTGGACATCCCCGTATTACCACTGTAATTATTGCCAATGGCTATATAAAAACAAAAGAAGCATGGAAAAACAATTCAAGAGTAAAACAGCTAAAAATGTATGTAAATGACAAGCCCTTTGCTATCCTGGATTTAAAAGATGTTTATGCAGATCAAATTTTTAAGATACCCACAATTGGTTATAAAATAACATACGGCTTAAATAATGATGGCACAACCTGGTGGAGATATAAAGACGAAAATGGCAAAGATGTCAAGTCTTATCATGAAAATAGCGAATTACAACCAGATAGTATCAAATTTGAAATTCTAAGCGTCTATAAAGGCGATAAATATAAAGACACAGCCATTACAGAAATCTATTTTAACGGATTGGATGTGTATTAAAACAATCTAAATATGAGAACAATTATTATACTAATCTTAGTCTTAAACCTAAGCACAACTATGAAAGCTCAAAAAACAGAAATTATTCCAGTAACAGGTGTTTTTAAAGAAATTGATGTTAAAGACCAGAACAGTGCCATTAGCGTATTGTTTACTGGCGATGAAAAAATGAAGTCAACAATGAGAGACCTCTTTTTTCAAGACCAAAATAAATGGAATCCGCCAGTTGTTTATGCCATCTCTAAAGTCCTTTTCGAACAGGGGTATAAAGACGATGCTGCCATGTGGTTTTATATCGGCCAGTTACGAGCAAGGATTGATGCCAATCTTTGTCAAGATGAAACTGCTAGAGGTGCCGTTGCAATTCTTAATGATAAATTCGGGTCAACCATTAATAAACATGCACTTAAAGATATAAAAAAGTTAGAAACTATCGTTAAAGATGCTGTAGAATTTGTCAGAACATACGAACCAACCTACGACCAAAGATGGATAAACCTACACGGTATGTGGGCAATAAATGGTATTGAAGAAGGTAAAGCGTTAAGCTACCCTAAAGAAGAATGGGCAGCCATCAAGAAAAAAACGATAGATGATTATTATGCTGATTTTGTAAAACATGTATTGAAGAAATAAGTTTAATTGAACTAAGCCCAATGCATATTAAAAACCAATTATATAATTAAAGTAAAATGAAAAATTTAATAAAGAACAATAGTCTTCTTACCGTTTTGGTGCTAAATTTAGTTTTACGTATTTTTACAGATGGCAGTCTATACCTTTTTACACTACCATTAACTATACCTATATCCATATTGATATATTACTTAATCAATGTCTATAGAGACAAAAACAAGAATATTACATTTGACAAGTCTTTAAAAGAAACAGAGAAACCACCTCTAAATCAGATACCTTTTAATAAGCCTAGAACTTTACGAATCTTAATTAGCACTTCAGCAGCAATACTAATTTTATTTACACTCTCGTTTTTTAATTTTTGGGTAGATTTATTAGATGCAAATGGTTGGTTAGGAGGCATAAATCTTATGGTTTACTCACTAATACTCTTTCCTTTTTTAACATATTTTATATATCGAATATTACCTAAAAATATATCCCCTAAATTAACTCCCCTTCAGGCAGCACTTTTAATAGCATTCATAATAATTGTATTATTTTCACTTTTACTTATTTTTTATTCAGACTAAACTCCCCTTTTTCAGGGATAGTATTTAAACGGTTTATGGTGTTTTCACCTAAAATTACTTAGCTCACCTTTGTACAGTATTGCACTTATAAATTAGAAGCAAGCGAATATAAATTAGAAGAGCCTTAAAAGGCAATATCTTCTATCTTTAGTAGTTCATTAATAAGAACTTAGCATTAATACCCAAGATATGCATATAAAAAATAAATTTTTACGGTTTATAGTCAGTGTTTTTATAACACTTATACTCTATT
>CAYRZY010000264.1:0-4170 GCA_964428855.1 uncultured Flavobacteriaceae bacterium | reverse complement strand
TATTTTAACGAATATTTAATAGCTATTCGTTAAAAAACAGCTAATTTAGCATCGTGTTAAAACAAATTTTACATAAAACAGGTTCAATACTTCTAGCGTTTATCGTGTTGTTTTCATCGTTTTCTTTTACGGTGCATAAGCATATTTGTGGTGGTGAAATTGCAGATACCTCTTTCTTTTTAGAAGCCGATTCTTGCGGTATGGAAATGGATTTATGTAAAAATAATTCTTCGCAAGAGGAAAATATAAAACAAGAACCTTGTTGTAATGACCATAGTGAAATCATTCAAGGAAATCATAATAACCAACAAGCACAACAAGCTTTAGAATTACCGCAAGCACAATTTCTTGCTGCTTTTATAGTTTCATATATTTCTCTTTTTGATGAAGTAAAAAACGCTCCATCATATAACGAATATTCTCCACCTCTGGTCGTCAAGAACATCCACAAACTTGACGAAACCTATTTAATTTGATATTTTGTATTGAACAGTTTTAACGTGAAATTAATTCATGTTAAGGCTTATTTATGTTTAAACCGAATTGGTTTAGACTGTTATTGCTGTATTTATTGTAAATACTCTTGTCTAACATCTCAATACTAAATAACATGCTCAATAAAAGCATCAAATTTCTAATAGAAAACAAACTCGTAGCTGTATTGTTACTCACCCTTTTTATAGGTTGGGGAATCTCAACAGCACCCTTCGATTGGAACATTCCAGGTATTCCTAGAAACCCTGTAGCGGTAGATGCCATTCCAGATATTGGCGAAAATCAACAAATAGTTTTTACCAAATGGGATGGTAGATCACCTCAAGATATTGAAGATCAAATTACCTATCCTTTAACCACCGCCTTATTGGGAATTCCTGGTGTAAAAACCATACGGAGTTCTTCGGCTTTTGGCTTCTCATCTATCTATATTATTCTCGAAGAAGATGTGGAGTTTTATTGGAGTAGGAGTCGGATTCTCGAAAAGCTAAACTCCTTACCCAAAGGCTTATTGCCACAAGGTGTTCAGCCTAGTTTAGGACCAGATGCTACGGGCTTAGGGCAAATATTTTGGTACACCTTAGAGGGTAGAGATGAAAATGGAAATGTTACTGGTGGTTGGGATTTGCATGAATTGCGTAGTATTCAAGATTATTATGTAAAGTATGCTTTATCATCTGCAAGTGGCGTATCAGAAGTGGCTAGTATTGGGGGGTATGTACAAGAATATCAAGTAGATATTAATCCCGATATTCTAAAAGAATACAATATCTCTTTACAACAGGTAGTGAATGCGGTACGAAAATCGAATAAAGATATTGGTGCAAAAACTATAGAGATTAACCAAGCTGAATATTTGGTACGAGGTTTAGGTTATATCAAATCTGTAGAAGATTTAGAAAATGCCGTCGTTACTTCACAAGATTTTACGTCAATATTAGTAAAAGATGTGGCAAAAGTAGCTTTAGGCCCTGCCCAACGTAGAGGTATTTTAGACAAGGAAGGTGCAGAAGTTGTTGGAGGTGTGGTGGTGGCTCGTTATGGAGCAAATCCTATGGAAGTAATTAGCAATGTAAAAAAGCAAATTCAAGAAATTAGTACAGGTCTACCAAGTAAAGTCTTAAAAGACGGTCGTACTTCTCAGCTCACTATTGTTCCGTTTTACGACAGAACAGAATTGATTGAAGAAACACTTGATACACTTGACGAAGCCTTAACCTTAGAAATTTTAGTCACTATTTTGGTCATCTTAATGATGGTGTTTAACCTTCGCGTTTCGGCATTAATCTCAAGTTTATTACCCGTTGCGGTATTGATGGTATTTATAGGTATGAAACTCTTTGGTGTAGATGCTAATATTGTAGCCTTGTCTGGTATTGCCATTGCTATTGGAACCATGGTAGATGTTGGTGTTATCCTTACAGAAAATATTATTAGACATATTGATGAAAGTAAACTCGATAAGGTAAAACGCTCTATGAACAGTATTGTTTACACTGCTACAGAAGAGGTCTCTGGAGCCATTTTAACAGCTGTTGCAACTACCATAGTAAGTTTTGTGCCTGTCTTTACCATGATAGGATCAGAAGGAAAACTTTTCAGACCCTTAGCAGCTACAAAAACAATGGCACTAACGGCATCGGTTATTGTAGCCTTATTCTTAATTCCGCCTTTTGCTGCTTGGCTATTTGGATGGAAATCACCAAAAAAGAAAATTGGATTTATCCTAAATATCGGCTTAGGCCTACTTGGTATTTTTGCTATGTTTAGCGGTTATTATTTAGGAATATCTTTACTCGCATTTGCCCTTATAGGAGTTTTAAAAAGTAAAAAAAATCTCCCCTTTGGGGAGATGCCTTTGGCAGAGGGGATTTCTGCTTTAACCATCTTATTGCTTTTAACTGTTTATTGGCGACCTTTAGGTGTTGATTATTCACTTATTCCTAATTTTATTTTTGTAGCTATAATTACCCTTGGGGTATTAGGTGCATTTACCCTATTTCAAAAGTATTATGTACGAATGTTAACTTGGGCTTTGAACAATAAATTATTGTTTTTAAGTATTCCAACTTTGATTGTAGTGTTAGGATTTAATATCTGGAGTAACACAGGTAAAGAATTTATGCCATCGTTAAATGAAGGCTCTTTTTTATTGATGCCAACCTCATTACCACATGCTGGTATTGAAGAAAATAAACGTGTTTTGCAACAATTAGACATTGCGGTAGCTACCCTTCCAGAAATACAAACCGTTGTAGGAAAATCTGGTAGAGCAGAAAGTGCCTTAGATCCTGCTCCTTTATCTATGTATGAAAATATAATTATTTACAAACCCGAATACAAGCAAGATAAACATAGAAAACGATTAAGATTTAAAGTTAATAAAGAAGGTCTTTTTCTAGTAAAAAGTAATGTCATTCCGACAGAGCGAGGAACGAACGACGAGGAATCTCTTGAGATTCCTCACTCCGTTCAGAATGACAAATCAACACGCTTCATCTCATCAGGCACAAAAATAGCCACCAAACAATTAATTCTAGACGATGACGGTGCGTATTATAGAAACTGGCGAAAACACATCAAATCTACTGATGACATTTGGAAAGAAATTGTAAAAATAACCAAACTGCCTGGCGTTACTTCTGCACCAAAATTACAACCTATTGAAACCCGTTTGGTCATGTTGCAAACAGGTATGCGAGCACCAATGGGAATTAAGGTAAAAGGTCAAAATTTAAAACAGATTGAAGCCTTTGGTCTTGAGCTAGAAAAAATATTAAAACAAGTAGAAGGCGTTAAAAAAGAAGCTGTTTTCGCCGATAGAATTGTAGGTAAACCTTATTTGTTAATTGATATTGATAGAAAGAAAATTGCACGTTATGGTTTAACCATAGAAGATGTGCAATCTATTTTAGAAGTTGCTATTGGAGGTAAAATGCTAACTCAAACTGTAGAAGGGCGAGAACGTTATGGTGTACGTGTACGTTATCCGCGTGAGTTACGTACCAGTCCAACCGATTTAGAAAATATTTATGTGCCTACAAAAAAAGGGAACCCTATTCCTTTAAAAGAATTGGTAACCATTAAATATGAACAAGGCCCCCAAGTCATCAAAAGTGAAGACACCTTTTTAATTGGGTATGTGCTGTTTGATAAAACAGAAAACGAAGCCGAAGTTACCGTAGTAGAACGAGCACAAAAAGCCATTCAAGGAAAAATAGACCGTGGCGAATTGGTGGTGCCAAAAGGGATTAATTACACCTTTACCGGTACTTATGAAAATCAAATTCGTGCCGAAAAAACGCTGAGTGTTGTTGTACCACTAGCTTTAGCAATTATTTTCTTGATTCTGTATTTTCAATTTAAATCGGTGAGCACATCGTTATTGGTCTTTACAGGAATCTTGGTAGCTTTTGCAGGTGGGTTTATCATGATAGGCTTGTACAGCACAGATTGGTTCTTAAATTTTAACTTACTAGGAATTGATTTTCGAGAGCTTTTTCAAATAAAAACCATCAATTTAAGTGTCGCTGTTTGGGTAGGATTTATAGCCTTATTTGGTATTGCTACCGATGATGGTGTGGTTATGGCAACCTACCTTACTCAAATTTTCGATAGAGATAAACCAACTACAAAACAAGAAATTAGAGCATCGGTGATAGAAGCTGGAGAAAA
>CAYRZY010000263.1:0-4195 GCA_964428855.1 uncultured Flavobacteriaceae bacterium | reverse complement strand
ATCTTATCACAATAAGGCTATATGCCGTAGATGAAAATCTTTAGTCCTGCGTACTCCGTGGGACTTTTTTTTGTAATTGTAAGTTAGGTCTAATAAATTAGAGATGTTCTTAGCCTAGAGAAGAGTTTTGAAGGGAAATTTAAACTGCTAATTTATAATCTTTAATCAATATATCTGCAGGTATATTTAAGTGTTTTTTAATTCTCCTGATGTGTTCTATACTTAATTTTCTTTTTTTATTAAGTATTTCAGATGCACGACTTCTACTTTTCAAAATATCTCCCAAACCAGAATCATCAATTCCCATTTGTTCCATCATAAAACGGATAGCTTCAATAGGATCTGGGGCTGGAATTGGATAATGCACTTCTTCATATCTATCAACTAAAGTAACTAAAATATCTAATTCATCTCCTTTGGGAGTGTTTAGTTTTGAATCAAAAAGTTCTTCAATCCTTTTAAGAGCTCTTTGGTAGTCCTTTTTTGTTTTTACTGCTTTAATATCCATAATTAAATATTTTTGATGTCTTTTATTTTATTATACTCTTTATGTGTACCTATAAATCTTATAAAAGCAAATTGATATACATAATCAAATTTCACGATTAACCTATAATCATTATGGCAAATATTAAATACAATTCTTCCGTTGCCAACGATATTAGCACTACGGTAGATAGCAATAACTTCATTTGCGTTCTTATAATTCCCTTTTAAAAAATTACTATGCCAAGACAGTAATGATTGTTTTGATTTCGGATAATCTTCCCAAAATTTTCTCAAAGTGCTTTTTGCAATAACTCTCATTTAGTCAAAAGTAATAAATTTCCCAATAATGGAAAAATATAGCATGTTAAAATTTTATAATAACGAAAAGAACCAATCAAAAAAAGAAAGTGTTTTCTCTATTACCGACCTTTAACCTTATCACAATAAGGCTATATGCCGTAGATGAAAATTTTTAGTCCTGCTTCGGTGAGACTTTTTTTTGTTAGTCTCATGAGGTCGATAGGCTACCAGAAATATTTATTTTTCTTACTAAAAATCAGAACACCAAATTCCGTTCGAATCTTTTAGAGGAAAGGAGAATCGCGAAATTTCGGGAGTATCGAAAACATTTAAAAACTTAGTCGGTTTTTATTTATTTCTTTCGATAAGGTTTCAATTCTTCAAAAAAGATATCATCATTAGGCACATCAAAATCAAGTCCTTTAACTTTTAGATTATTATCTAAATTAAATTTTACAGTACCGAAATTAAACCAAGCATGTTTAACATCCCAAATAATCTCGTACACATCATAATGCCAATGACGCAGTGTAGCTGATAAATCAGGGGAATGTTCAAAGTCCATTCTTAAAGCATCACCCTTTTTAGAGATTGTAATCTCTCCATAAATATCTGAGGTATAAACACCCGTATAATCCTTAGTAGGTATTGAAGGCTTTGTATTTAATACATGGGCTTTCTTTCTATCAGCAACTCTAGTATCTTCTTTTTGACGCTTAGCTTTAGATGCCAACATTTTGGCAGACCAGTCTACTGTTTCTACACCTAAAAATTGATCTAAACCGTAATATGTTGCAGCCATAATCGGGCTATTCATTCCGTTAGTCAACACAACAATTCCTAAATTTTTATCAGGTATCATCGTAATCGCAGTAATCATACCATCATAACCTCCAGTATGCCCAACACGTAAAAAACCATGATAATCACTCAATCCCCATCCTAATCCATAAGCATTAAAATGTTTGTTAAAATCATTCTTCTTAGTATGGTTTACATAAAAATTATTATGTGGTCTCCAAACCATATTTCTAGTCTTTTTTGAAAAAATAGTATCGGTACCTAATATACCATGATTCAAATTTAGAATCATCCATTTTGAAATATCATTTATACTAGAGATAACTCCTCCTAATGCTCCTATCTCTTCCCAGTCTTCCCATACAATCGGAATATTCTTATCACTTTCTCTAGCATGTGGCGTTGCAAAATTACCTTTTGATATTAAGTTGTCAGGGCTAGTAATGGTCCTATCCATTCCTAAAGGTTCAAAAATGCGTTCTTTAACATTCTCTGCCCATGATTTACCTGTAATCTTTTTTATCACCTCACCAGCTGTGATGTACATTACATTAGAATAACCATAACCTGCTCTAAAATTATAAGCTGCGGGTATATGCTTAACTCGTTTTACAATTTCTTCTGAGGTTAAATTAGATTTATACCAAATTACATCTCCGCTAAAAGTACCTAAACCTACTCTATGGCTTAACAAATCTCTTATAGTTACTTCATTACTCACCCAAGGGTCATATAAGGCAAAATAAGGCAAGTAATCTTTAACTTTATCATTCCATTTTAGTTTACCTTCTTCTACCAACATTCCTAAAATTGCACTGGTAAAGGCTTTAGAATTTGATGCAATAGCATATAAAGTATTTTTATTTGGCGTCTCTTTTTTACCTATCTCTTTTACACCATAACTACCCGTAAAAACAAGTTTTCCGTCTTTAACTATACCAATGGTTGCACTAGGCACATCCCAATCCTTAACCATTTGTGCATAATAATTGTCTAATTTTTTTAGATTTACTTTGGGTGATTTTTGAGCTACTAAAGTGCCGAAAAAACATAAAGCAATAAATACAGTAGCTATTTTTATATATATAAAACGATGACTAATTGTACTTGATGTATTCTGTTCTAGAAAATTCATTTTTTTTTGGTTTAGACGATTAATAAGGATATACAATTTATGCAAACAAAATATGTAAAAACAATACGATTATGATTCCTACAATTCCTTGAAACAATGTAGCTAAGGTATGGCCTTTTAATGCCGTTTTGACATTTAAATTTGAAAATTGAGTAACCACCCAAAAATAACTATCATTAATATGAGAAACAGTCATTGCTCCTGCACCAATAGCCAATACCGTTAAAGCCTTTTCAAATTCTGTTTCCAAACCAAAACTAGCTAATAGAGGTGTAATTATTGCTGCACTTGTTATAATAGCAACTGTAGAAGAACCTTGGGCTGTTTTTAATAATGCTGAAAGTATAAATGCAATTAATAGTCCGCTAACCACAAAAGAGCTCTCTGGCTTAATAATAGTTCCTAAATCTGACATTCTCAATACATTTCCAAAAGCACCACCTGCACCAGTAACCAAAATTATACTACCCGATTCTTTCAAAGATTTTAAAACCCATTCATTTTTTATTGACGATTTAATTTTCGATGAAGAGATGAATACTAAAAAAACGCCTAATAATAATGCAATGATAGGTTCACCTATAAACACCAACAAATCAAAAACCCAACCTTTTCCTAAAGGATAAGTTGGATATTCAACAAAAGATTTTAATGCAATTAATACAATTGGAATGAGTAGTGGCAATAATACTATCAGAAAACTAGAACTAGTTGTATTTAATTTATTAGTTTCTATGATATCAATCTCTACTTTTTCTTCAGTTATATCTTTATCAATAGTTGTTTTTTTACCAATATATGATGCCCATAAATATCCAATTAAGGAAACTGGTATTGCTACTGCAAACCCAAGAATCATAACTAAACCCAAATCAGCTTCTAGTATAGCGGCAGCAGCTAATGGCCCGGGAGTTGGAGGTATAAAAACATGTGCTGCATACAAACCTGTTGATAATGCAATTGCAAAAACTACCAAGGAAATTTCAGTTTTTTTACTCAATGCTTTATTTAAGGATGATAAAATTACAAAGCCAGAATCACAAAATACAGGTATTGAAATTATGAATCCAATAATATTCATTGCCAGTGGTGACCTCTTAATAGGAACAGTATTTAATATTTTTTCTGCAATAACTTTTGTTCCACCACTTTTTTCTAAAAAAATGCCTATAGTAGTACCAAAAGCTATGATTAGCCCTATACTAGACAATGTTTTACCAAACCCTTCTGAAATATACTTTACAATTAGCTTTGATTCAAAACCAAATAAGAAACCAACAACAATAGAAGCTATAATCAATGAAAAAACTGGATGTACTTTAAATTTTACTGTCGCTACAATAATTAAAATTAATGCTATGAACAGAATTAAGATAATTTCCATTAAACCATTTTTATATTACACTTCAATTCAAAGTAAATATAACATTTAATATTTAAGTCTTAACTCAACCTATTTAGGTTTTTTTC
>CAYRZY010000262.1:0-4213 GCA_964428855.1 uncultured Flavobacteriaceae bacterium | reverse complement strand
TTTGATTAACATTCGGTTTACAAAAGGGCTTGAGCCACCTAAAAGTTACTCATGGGTTCTATATATTTCAGGGCTTGGTTTATTATTACTAACTGCAGTTGCATTCTATAAAAGAAAACCCAAAATTATTTCTGAAAATAACAATGAACATTATGCATCTATTGGTAAGTTCAGGTTTTATCCTAATCAAAATAAATTAGTAAAAGAAGCTATTGAAATAAGCCTTTCTAAAAAAGAATGCGAATTGTTAGCCATCTTTATTGCCAACCCAAATCAAGTGATCAAACGAGATGAATTGATGAAAAGAGTTTGGGAAGATCATGGCGTATTTGTTGGTAGAAGCTTAGATACTTATATTTCTAAACTTCGAAAAAGACTAAAGGAAGATGAGTCAATAAAGTTAACAAATGTACATGGAGTTGGGTATAAGTTAGAGATTGATTGAATAGCACAAATTGTTTGACTTATCATTATACTTACGTAATTGATTATAAAACATTTATTAGTAAAATTTTTATTAGTTTTTAATTGTAACCAATGAGTCTTAGATTCATCATTTTATTAAAATTATAAAGAGTTCTTTAAAATTATTTAATATAAATAAAGTGAAAAAGTGAGATTTGAAACTCAATTTTATTGTGTAGTTTTTTTTATTACTTTTAAAGTCAATTAACCAATTTAATAAGAAACATTATGAAAAAACAAGTTATTTTAATATTTGGCTTACTTACTTGTCTTGTAATTAGTAATTTTCAAGCACAAAATGATATTCTTGAAAAATTAGATAAAATTGCTATTGTAGACCAAAAAATAATGATGCCAATGCGAGATGGTATTCGTTTGGCAACAGATATTTACCGCCCAAAAATCGATAAAAAAGTTCCGATTATATTTTCAAGAACTCCTTATAATTTTAATTCTTGGGGAGATGGAAAACAAAAAACCAGTACAGCAAAACGAGCGTATGAAGCAGTTAAACGAGGATATGCATATGTGGTTCAAAACGAAAGAGGACGCTATTTTTCTGAAGGAGAATGGGATATTCTTGGAATACCTTTAACCGATGGTTATGATGCTTTTACTTGGATGAAGAATCAAGATTGGTCCAATGGTAAAATAGGAACTTTAGGTTGCTCATCTACAGCCGAATGGCAAATGGCGGTTGCCGCCTTAGACCATCCCTCTCATGCTGCAATGGTTCCACAAGGATATGGTGCTGGAGTTGGTAGAGTTGGCAATATTAATGAACAAGGAAATTGGTATCGTGGTGGTGTTGAACAAATGTTGTTTTTTTCTTGGTTATATGGTGTTGAACAAGATAAATTCAAACCTAGAATTCCCGCAGGAGCAACACAAGAAGATTTAATTAGAATTTCTAGATTCTATGATTTATCACCTGAAAATCCAAAAGTAGATATGGCAGAAGCATTAAAGCATTTACCAATTCAAGATATTTTAAAGAATATAAATGGGAAACATGAAATTTTCGATAAAATGATTCGTCGTAAGCCAAATGATAAAGCTTGGTTTAAAGGGGGTATCTATCATGATAATATGGAAATTGGTGTTCCTAGTTTTTGGTTTGCTTCTTGGTATGATGTTTCTATAACACCAAACTTGGCATTGTTCAATCATGTGAGAAATAATTCAAAAGATGCAGCAATTAGAGACAATCAATATTTAGTTATTGCACCAACTTTACATTGTGGCTATACAAGGGCTACTGAAAATACCATTATTGGTGAACTTAGTGTAGGTGATGCACGACTTAATTATAATGAACAAGTTTATGCATGGTTTGATTTTTGGCTAAAAGGAGAAGCAAATAATTTTAAAGAAAAAACACCTAGAGTACAATATTATACTATGGGAATTAATAAATGGAAATCTTCAGAAACATGGCCTCCCAAAGAAGCTAAACTGGTTACCTATTATCTGAATAGTGGTGGTAAAGCGAATAGTTTAAATGGTGACGGAAGATTATCAACCAAAAAAGTTAAAAGAGATCATCCAGATAAATTTGTATATGATCCAATGAAACCTGTGCCTTCTTATGGAGGAAATGTCTGCTGTACAGGAAATGCGATAAAAGGAGGCTCTTTTGATCAACAAAAAATGGAAACAAGAGATGATATTTTGGTGTACACTACTGATGTTTTAAAGGAAGGCATAGAAGTTTCAGGTTTTATTGAATCAACACTATATGTGTCTTCTGATGTAAAAGATACTGATTTTACCATTAAGATTATTGATGTGTATCCAGATGGTAGAGCGTATAATTTAGACGAAACCATACAACGAGTAAGATACCGAGAAGGCTATAACAAAGAAGTGTTTATGGAAAAAGGAAAAGTTTACAAGGTCAATCTAACACCAATGTCTACAAGTAATTACTTTAAAAAAGGGCACCGTATTCGCATAGAAATTTCTAGCAGTAATTTTCCTCGTTTTGCACGAAACTTAAACACAGGAGGTAATAATTATGATGAAAAAGAGGGTGTTATTGCTCATAATAAAATACATCATTCCTCAACATATAGATCACAAATAAAATTACCTATAATTTTTGATTAGGTTAATAATTAAATTCAGATAAAACAATCAATTGCTTTGTATGTCATAAAAAATTGGCATCATCTTTGTAATTCAATAAGTATTATAAATTTAAAAATATTAAAATGAGTAAAGGAACAGTAAAATTTTTCAATGAGTCTAAAGGATTTGGATTTATCACTGAAGAAGGAGTAGATAAAGATCACTTTGTACACATCTCTGGATTGATAGACGAAATTCGTGAAGGCGACCAAGTTGAATTTGATTTACAAGAAGGTAAAAAAGGATTAAATGCAGTGGATGTAAAAGTTATCTAATATATATACTTCAAGTTTTAAAAAGCCCATCAAAATTGATGGGCTTTTTTATTTTCAAGTTTAAAACTCTAAATGTTTAAGCTACTTAAACTTTTTTATAGAGTTGGTGAATATTAATATTTAAAAAAGTAATACTACTATTTATTCTATTCTCGAAAAGGGTATCCTTACCTTTGCCAAAATTTTTATTTATGTCAAAAGATTTTTCCGATTTAGGAATTAATGTACAGCTCCAAAAAGGCTTGACTGATTTACAGATTTCTGTTCCCACAGATATTCAAGAAAAAACCATTCCAGTGGTATTACATCAAAAAGAAGATGTAGTTGCTTTAGCAAAGACTGGAACAGGAAAAACAGCAGCATTCGGACTGCCTTTGTTACAATTGATAGACGTAGACAATCCCACAATACAAGCGGTAATTTTAGCACCTACAAGAGAACTTGGGCAACAGATTCATGTAAATTTAGTTTCTTTTGCTACACACTTGCCTTTTGTTTCTATTGCTACTGTTTGCGGTGGCATCCCGATTAAGCCCCAAATAGAACGTCTGAAAAATACGACTCATATTGTAGTGGCAACACCTGGACGATTGGCTGATCTTGTTAAACGGAATGCTATTGACATTAAAAATATCTCTTATTTTATTTTAGATGAAGCAGATGAAATGGTGAGTGCCTTAAAAGAAGGGCTAGATAGTATTATCAAAGAAATTCCGAAATCTAGAAGAACATTATTGTTTACAGCGACCATGCCAGGTACCATAAAACAATTGGTTCAAAATTACATGTCCAAGCATGTCGTACACATAGAAGTAGACATGTCTACTATTGGGCATCAGGGCATAGAACATCAATATGTAGTGGTAAAGCCGATAGAAAAATTAGATGTATTACTGCACTTTTTAAGTTCTAAAGAAGGCAAACGAGGTATCATTTTTTGTAAAACAAAAGCTGCCGTTAATAAATTAGCGAAGAATTTAGCCATTAATAAATTTTCATCTGGTGCCATTCATGGTAGTTTGACACAAGGTATCCGTGATCGGATAATGGGGCAATTTAGAGAAGGCTATATTGATATTTTGGTGGCGACTGATTTGGCTGCTAGGGGTATTGATATTAAAGAAATTGAATACGTTGTCAATTATCATTTGCCTGATACCTATGATGCCTACGTACACAGAAGTGGTAGAACAGCTAGGGCAGGAGCAAAGGGACTTTCTTTAACAGTTCTTCAGCAAGAAGAAGTCGTTGATATTGCAGATTTTGAGGCTGCATTAGGAATCGTTTTTAATAAATTCAAAAAAGCTGACGCTCAAAGTATTGAAAAAAATAAAGGCTTGTTA
>CAYRZY010000261.1:0-4217 GCA_964428855.1 uncultured Flavobacteriaceae bacterium | reverse complement strand
ATTTTTGGAGCATAGGTAATCACATTGTCTTTTGCTAGTTGTAAATACTTTTCACCTTCTTCCATAAATTTTATTTGAATTGTAAATTTACAAGATTTTATTTTAATTAAAAATAATTCTTTTAAACTCGATGATAAGTTTTATTTATCAGAGCAATGAATCACTAATTAAATGTTGATTGTAAGTCGAAAAGGAACCTTAAGAAGGTTTGCTAGTTTTAGCTTTTAACAATTGCTCTAATATAAATTCAACCCCCTGTTCGTCATTACTTTTGGTTTCAAACCTAGCCACTTCTTTTACATTTGGTATTGCATTTTTCATAGCAAAGCTGAAGTGAGCTAATTTCAACATTTCTAAATCATTGTTATAATCACCAAAGACCATAGTCTCTTCTTTACTAATGCCTAATTCCTTTTGAAGATATTTTAAAGCATGCCCTTTATTTGCATCAGGATGTGAAATGTCTAACCAGTTTTGTCCAGATATTTTGATTAAGATGTTGTCCTCTAAATGCTTGAAAGCAGGATAAAGATGTTTCTCAGAAGACTCAAAATGATAAACAGCAATTTTTAGAAATTCATCAGTTGTAACTTTAGTTAAGTCTTCAACAATTTCATATTTGATATAATATTCATCAAATAATGAAATGAAGTGTTTATCTCTAGTTTCTATATAAGCACTATTTTTACCACAAAGAACAGCATAACCACCATTCAATTTTCGTATGATTGGAATTAGTTGTTGAACATTTTTAGTTGGTAATTTTGTAACCATAAATTCTTGATTGCCTTGTTTAGCAAAGCCACCATTTTCAGCAATAATGGTAATGTCATCCTTTATAGAACCTAATTTATGTGTAATGCTGTGGTACTGTCTTCCACTTGCAGCTACGAAATGAATGTGGTTTTTTAATTCAGAAAAGAGTTTGAAAAATTTAAAGCTTACTTCATGTTTAGAATTCAATAAAGTTCCATCCATATCAGTAACTACCAGTTTCACTTTTGATAAGTCCATAGTTTGATTTTTTGAAATACAAAAATAAGATTATTTGTTGAATTCAGAGTCATTTACCTCCAATAGTATCGTTGTCTTTCACTACTAGTTGAATGAAATAAGGGTGTGTATTTTCAATAAAAAAATCCTGAGCGTTAACTCAGGATTTTTTTTATATAAGCAAGAAATGTTATATTTATTTTACTTTATCAATAACAGCTTTAAAAGCTTCAGGGTGGTTCATTGCTAAATCAGCAAGAACTTTTCTGTTTAATTCAATATTATTGGCTTTTACTTTACCCATAAATTGAGAATAAGACATACCGTGCTGGCGTGCACCTGCATTGATACGTTGTATCCATAAACCTCTAAAGTTTCTTTTGTTGTTTTTTCTATCGCGATAAGCATAAGACATTGCTTTCTCTACCGCGTTTTTTGCTACTGTGTAAACGTTTTTACGTCTTCCAAAATAACCTTTTGCTTGTTTTAATATTTTTTTTCTACGAGCTCTTTTAGCTACTGAGTTTACCGATCTAGGCATAATTTTAATTGTTTTTTGAGTTAGGCAGGTTCTATTTAATACCGTTTTAAAAGCACTAACACATGGTTAATAATTTGATTACCAAATAAACTTAAAAGTTTATTTCAATTTTAATTGTTTTAAGATATTCATTCTATCAGCTTTGTGAACCAATCCAGAATGAGTCAGTTTCAGCTTACGCTTTTTAGATTTTTTCGTCAAAATATGACTCTTAAAAGCATGCTTTCTTTTAATCTTACCAGTACCAGTTAGCTTAAAGCGTTTCTTGGCACTAGACTTTGTTTTCATTTTAGGCATTTTCTCCTAGTTTTATTATTATTCTTGCTTACTATCTTTAATAGTTCCTTCTTAGTTCTTAAAAAAAAGACATATAGGAATCTATTTTTTGTTTTATGCTGTTTTAAATTTGATTTAAAACAGCATAATTTTATCTTAACTCCCTTTCCCTTAGAAAGGGTTGGGGCGGAATTTATTTTTTCTTTGGTGCAATAAACATGGTCATACGTTTACCTTCCAATCTTGGCATTTGTTCAACTTTACCATATTCTTCAAGTTCTTGAGCCAATTTCAATAATAAAATTTGCCCTTGATCTTTATAAACAATAGAACGTCCTTTAAAGAACACATAAGCTTTCAGTTTTGCACCATCGCTTAAAAACTTAATAGCATGTTTCTTTTTAAATTCATAATCATGATCGTCAGTATTCGGACCAAAACGTATTTCCTTCATTACAACTTTACTCGCTTTAGCTTTTAAAGCTTTATCACGTTTCTTTTGTTCGTATAAAAACTTTTTATAGTCTATAATTTTACAAACAGGTGGTGTTGCCTTCGGTGAAATTTCGACAAGATCAAGCTCTTGCTCTTCGGCAATCTTTTTTGCCTGTGCTATAGGATAAACTCCTACTTCAACATTGTCTCCAACCAGACGAACTTCTAAAGCTCGAATGTTGTGATTGATTCGATGAGCATCTTCTTTGATGATCCTCCAAGGTTTTCTACCTCCTCTTCTCCTGATTGCTATAGTTGTAAAATTTTAATTAAACTTATATTGTTGTAATGTACTATTTATTTCATTGTTAATTAGTGATGAGAAATCTTCAACAGTCATCTTCCCTAAATCTTCACCTCCATGTCTTCTTACAGAAATCGTATCTCCATTCTCCTCTTGCTCACCAATAATAATCATAAACGGAATTTTTTTCACTTCAGCATCCCTAATCTTCTTACCCGTTTTTTCATTTCTATCATCTATCAGGCCGCGAATTTCGTTATTTTCCAGCAATTCTAAAACTTTTTCGGTATAATTTTTATATTTCTCGCTAATTGGTAGTAAAATAACTTGCTCAGGCGTTAACCATAAAGGGAAATTACCACCAGTATGCTCAAGTAATATCGCAATAAATCGTTCCATAGATCCAAAAGGAGCTCTATGAATCATTATCGGTCTATGTAGTTGGTTGTCAGAGCCTTTGTAGGTTAACTCAAAGCGTTCAGGTAAGGTGTAGTCAACCTGTATAGTTCCTAATTGCCAATTCCTACCCAAAGCATCCTTTATCATAAAGTCTAATTTCGGACCATAAAAAGCAGCTTCGCCACTTTTTATTACATAATCCAATCCTTTATCCTCTGCAGCATTAATTATGGCCTGTTCTGCTTTTTCCCAATTCTCAACAGTTCCAATATATTTATCAGGATTGTCTAAATCTCTAACAGAAACTTGAGCCGTATAATTATCAAAACCTAAAGTTTTTAATACATATAATGATAGGTCAATTACATTTTTAAATTCTTGATCTACTTGGTCAGGTGTGCAAAAAATATGAGCATCATCTTGAGTAAAACCTCTTACACGAGTCAATCCATGCAACTCACCACTTTGTTCGTACCTATATACCGTACCAAATTCAGCAAAACGAACAGGTAAATCTTTATAAGAATAAGGTTTGTTATTGTAAATTTCACAGTGATGTGGACAGTTCATTGGCTTCAATAAAAATTCTTCATCATCTTTAGGAGTCTTAATCGGTTGAAAACTATCTTCACCATATTTCGCATAATGACCAGAAGTCACATACAATTCTTTTTGACCAATATGAGGAGTCATCACCATCTTATAACCAGCCTTTTTCTGAGCTTTCTTTAGAAAATTCTCCAATCTTTCGCGTAAAGCAGCACCTTTAGGTAGCCATAAAGGCAAACCTTGTCCCACTTTTTTTGAAAAAGCAAACAATTCAAGTTCTTTTCCTAATTTTCTATGATCACGTTTTTTCGCCTCCTCTAATAGCTCTAAGTATTCTTTCAATTCCTTTTGCTTTGGGAAAGAGATACCATAAACACGAGTCAATTGCTTATTCTTTTCATCACCACGCCAATACGCTCCAGCAATACTCATCAACTTAATGGCTTTAATAAAACCAGTATTGGGGATGTGACCACCACGACATAAATCCGTAAAATCAGCATGATCGCAAAAAGTAATATCACCATCAGTCAAATTTTCAATCAATTCAACTTTAAACTCATTATTTCTGCTTTTATAATAACTAATAGCGTCAGCTTTAGACACGCTTCTAAGTTTAAATTCAAACTTCTGACGAGCAAATTCAAGCATTTTATCTTCAATCTTCTTAAAATCACTGTCCGAAACATGATCCTCTCCAAAATCCACATCATAATAAAA
>CAYRZY010000260.1:0-4228 GCA_964428855.1 uncultured Flavobacteriaceae bacterium | reverse complement strand
ATTTTAAACCTAAACCAAACTCAGCATTATCTTCAAATAATGAATTTGCCCAAGCTGGACCACGACCTTCATTGTTCGTTGTATAGGGTGTTGTTGGTAAATTTCCTCCATAAATTGAAGAGCAGCCAGTTGCATTGGCAATAACCATATTATCTCCCCAGAGTTGGGTTAATAATTTGATATAAGGTGTTTCTCCACAGCCAGGACATGCTCCTGAGAATTCAAATAAAGGTTGTAAAAATTGTGATCCTTTAATATTATCCACTTTAATTTGCTTACGGTCATAGTCTGGTAAGTCTATAAAATGATCCCAGTTAACAGCTTCTGCCTCAATTACGCCTTTTTTAGCATGCATATTGATTGCTTTAAAGTTTTCATCTTCTTTACTCACAGCGGGGCAAACCTCAACACAAAGATTACAACCCGTACAATCATATGGAGAAACTTGCAATACGTATTTATCTGTTTCTTTATTAAATGGTCTTCCTTTAGCAGCAACACTAGCTAATGTTGTTGGAAAATCTGTTAGCATAGATTGATCTACAACTTTAGCACGAATAGCAGCATGAGGACAAATTAAACTACATTTATTACACTGTGTACATAATTCTACATCATCCCAAACAGGAATAAAATCTGCAATGTCTCTTTTTTGATATTGTGTAGTTCCTGTAGGGAAAGTACCATCTGGCATAAACACACCAACGGGTAGTAAATCACCTTTACCAGCCATAGACATTGCCAATACTTCTTTGGTAAATGTTGTTGCTTTATCTGTAACAAAAGATTTAAATGCTTTACTACTATTCACTTCTTTAGGATAATCTACTTCAAACAAGTTTTCTAACGATTTATCTACGGCATTAAAATTCATTTGTACCACAGCATCTCCTTTATGAGAATATGATTTTACAATCGCATCTTTTATACGTTGTATCGCTTCATCTTTTGGTAAAATTCCAGAAATAGCAAAGAAACAGGTTTGTAAAATCGTATTTGTTCTTCTGCCTAATTTTGCTTCTTGAGCTACTTTTGTGGCATCAATTACATAAAATTTTAATGCTTTATCAATAATGCCCTGTTGTGTTTTTTCTGGCAAATATTCCCAAATTTCATCCTTAGAATATGGGGCATTTAATAAGAATGTTCCTCCTTTTTTTGCTTTAGCAACAATATCATACCTGTCAATAAAATTAAATTTATGACAAGCTATAAAATCGGCAGTATTAATTAAATACGTTGAATAGATTGGGTCTGGCCCAAAACGTAAATGTGATACCGTTTGTGAACCTGCTTTATTAGAATCGTACACAAAATAACCTTGTGTATAATGCTCTGTAGTTTCTCCAATAATTTTAATAGAATTTTTATTTGCACTTACGGTTCCATCAGAACCTAAACCATAAAACATACAGTTAAACGTATGCTTTTTTGTATTAAAAACTTTATCTACTTCAATACTTGTATTAGAAACATCGTCAATAATACCAACTGTAAAGTGATTTTTTGGCGAAGTCGTCTCTAAATTATCATAAATAGCTTTCACCATGGCTGGTGTAAATTCTTTGGATGATAATCCATAACGTCCTCCTACAATTTTAGGCATTTCTCTATCGCTTTCAACAAAAGCAGAAACAACATCTAAATATAAGGGTTCGCCTATACTACCAGATTCTTTGGTACGATCCATTACCGCTATTTTTTGAACGGATTTAGGGATTTTATTGATAAAATAAGTAATATCAAACGGACGGTATAAACGGACGATCAATGCGCCAATTTTTTCACCATCAGTAACCATAGTATCTATTACTTCTCGAATTGGGCCTTCACCAGAACCCATAATTATGATAATTTCTTCTGCTTCTGGATGACCTATATAATCAAACAATTCATATTTTCTTCCCGTGAGTTTGTAAAACTCATCCATCGTTTCTTGAACAATTGCTGGAGTTCTTTCATAAAATAAATTAGCAGCTTCACGAGCTTGAAAAAACACATCAGGGTTTTGAGAAGTACCTCGTATTACAGGGTTTTTCGGATTTAAAGCACGCTCTTTATGTTCCATTACTTTATCTAATGGCATCATTTTACTGATTACATCATCTGGAATACCATCAATCTTTTGAATTTCATGTGAGGTACGAAATCCGTCAAAAATATTTAAAAAAGGAATTCGAGCTTTTAGGGTTACCACTTGTGTAATCAATGCAAAATCATGTGCTTCTTGTACCGTACCACCAAAGAGCATTCCGAATCCTGTTTGGCGAGTTGCCATAACATCAGAATGATCTCCAAAAATGGATAAGGCATGAGTTGCAATAGTACGAGCTGCAATATGAAAAACGGTAGGTAATAATTCACCTGCAATTTTATACATATTAGGAATCATCAATAATAAGCCTTGAGACGCTGTAAATGTTGAAGTCAACGCTCCTCCTTGCAAACTTCCATGAACAGCTCCTGCTGCTCCTCCTTCACTTTGCATTTCAATAATACGAGGAATATCTCCAAAAATATTTGTTTGTCCTTTTGCACTATAGGCTTCTGCATGTTCTCCCATAGGAGAAGAAGGCGTAATAGGATAAATTGCACAAATTTCATTTGTTTTATGAGCAATACGGGCTACTGCTTCATTACCATCTAAGATTAATTTTTTGACTTTTTTTTGCATAATAAATGTATTGTAATAGCCTTTTTATAATTTATATAAAAAACACACAAAATATTATGCAGTTTAACTTAGCTTACACTAAACTCATTTCATTCAGAAATCATTCAAAAAATTGTTTTTTTGTAGGTACAGAACGCAACTCATATTCATAAACTAAGTTTCAAAAAATTATTAAAATAACTATTGGTTTTATTAAAATCAACGTAAAATTAGAATTAGTTATCCTTATAATCTATGATAATTGTCAGGAGAAATCTATTGTTTAAAACAAAAAACACGCTTAATACCATTGGTATTAAACGTGTTTTCCATTTTACAAAATCACCTTAGGTGAAAAGAAAAATGTACTACTTTTTATAAAATTTATTGTATCACACAGTACTACTCACCATGTAACCATACTTTTTTAGCTAATAACTGTTCTTCTGTTTCTTCATGATTTTCATCAACGATACAACAGTCAACTGGACAAACAGCAGCACACTGAGGCTCGTCATGAAAACCTTTACACTCTGTACATTTATCAGAAACGATAAAATAAAATTCATCAGAAACAGGTTCGTTATCCGCATCGGCATCAACCTCTTCTCCATTTGGTAAGGTAACCATTCCACTTAATGCTGTTTCTTCTTTATAAGTCCATTCTTCATCTGGTTCATAAATTGCATGATTCGGACACTCAGATAGACATGCATCACAATTAATACATTCATCAGTAATAATAATAGCCATAATTTTTCTATATTTAGTGAAATTTAAATGTAAAGATAATGTTTTTTTAATAAAAAAGGGATGACAATTATCATGCTTATATTAAAAAAGTGAACTTATTTTTGATAAATTGAATAAAGTTTTTACTTAGCACAAATTTTTATGACAACAACAATAAAAAAAAACCAACCAGAAATCTTAGAACATGTAGTTATTCGGTTTGTTGGTGATTCTGGAGACGGAATGCAATTAACAGGAATGCAATTTACAGACACGTCTGCAATGTTTGGTAATGATGTAGCAACTTTTCCTAATTATCCGTCAGAAATCAGAGCTCCACAAGGGAGTTTATATGGTGTTTCTGGTTTTCAAGTACATATTGGTAGTGTAGAGATAAGTACACCTGGTGAAGATTTAGATTTACTGGTTTGTATGAATCCCGCAGCCTTAAAAACAAATTTAAATGCATTAAAAGCTGGTCATACTATTATTATAGATACCGATTCTTTTACCAAAAAGAATTTAGAGAAAGCTTTATACGCAAGTAATCCTTTAGAAGATGGCAGCTTAAATAACTATCGTGTTATAGAAGTAGCCATGACTTCTTTAACTAAAGTGGCATTAAAGGACATGGGGCTTGACAATAAAAGTATCACGCGAAGTAAAAATATGTTTGCTCTGGGGATGGTCTATTGGATGTATGATAGAGATATGAATCATACCTTAGACTTTTTTGCAAAGAAATTTGCCAAAAAACCTATCATTGCAGAAGCAAATTCTAAAGTATTAAAAACTGGCTTTTACTTTGCAGAAACCTTAGAATTAATTCCAAATTCATTTTCT
>CAYRZY010000259.1:0-4263 GCA_964428855.1 uncultured Flavobacteriaceae bacterium | reverse complement strand
AGCCTAACACGCCAATGTTCATTTTTCTGTTCTTTTTTAGTTTTACGTGATTCTGTTTTTGTAATCGTTTTCGAATAGTTTGTTCTGCCTTGTCTCGAATGGAGCATGTATTGACCAACACCAAATCAGCTTCCTCTAAATTTTGAGTAGTATTGTAACCTTCTTTGGCTAAAATTGAAGCGACAATTTCACTGTCATTCATATTCATCTGACAACCATAACTTTCAATAAACAATTTTTTATGATTGTTATTAATCTGCTCAGTAACTAGTGATTGTCCTTGTTTTTCTTCCTCTATGATTTTTTCTATACTCATTATGTTCTCGAAAATTGGAATGCAAAGATACAACCAAAAACGATATTTTATGACAGTTTGGCAGAAAATTAACATCCTTTAAAAAGAGATTAAAACACGATTAATGACATAAAAAAATCAATATTAAAAAATTCTATATACTTTTGCAATCTCAAAATAGTAAATTGAACTGCTATTTTAACCTTTTGAATTTAAAGATTTATCCTTAAATTTAAAACATTGAATGAAAGAATATGGCAAAAAATTTAGTAATAGTTGAGTCACCTGCAAAAGCAAAAACCATAGAAAAATTTTTAGGTAAAGATTTTCAGGTTGAATCAAGTTATGGACATATAGCAGATTTACCTTCTAAAGAATTAGGTATTGATGTTGAAGGAGATTTTTCTCCAAAGTACATTGTATCCTCTGATAAAAAAGCAGTAGTTAAAAAACTAAAGAGTCTTGCAAAGAAAGCTGATACCGTTTGGTTGGCTAGTGATGAAGATCGAGAAGGAGAGGCAATTGCTTGGCATTTAGCAGAGCAATTAAAATTAAAAAAAGAGAATACAAAGCGTATTGTTTTTCATGAAATTACCAAGAGTGCCATTTTAAAAGCGGTAGAAAATCCTAGAGAGATTAATTATAATTTGGTGGATGCTCAACAAGCTAGAAGAGTATTAGATAGATTGGTGGGTTATGAATTGTCACCAATACTTTGGCGTAAAGTTAAAGGAGGCTTGTCGGCAGGTAGGGTACAATCGGTTTCTGTACGTTTAATAGTTGAGCGTGAGCGTGAAATAGAACAATTTAATGCCATTGCTTCTTATCGGATAGATGCTGAATTTAAAAACACAAACGGAAAAACTTTCAAAGCCAAACTGCCTAAAAATTTCGCTTCGAAAGCTGAAGCTGAAACATTCTTGAATTCATGTGTAAGTGCAGAATTTAAGGTGGCTGATTTGCAAACCAAACCCGCAAAGAAAACTCCAGCAGCACCATTTACAACATCAACATTACAACAAGAAGCATCGCGAAAAATATATTTTCCTGTTGCAAAAACAATGATGATTGCTCAGCGTTTGTATGAAGCAGGTCTTATTACTTATATGAGAACGGATAGTGTAACGCTTTCCGCGGATGCTAAAACAGCAGCTCAAGAAGAAATTACTTCATCTTATGGTGCAGATTATAGCAATCCTAGAGATTTTAAATCGAAATCTAAAGGAGCACAAGAGGCTCACGAAGCGATTAGACCTACCAATATGAGTACTCATACAGTTTCTTTGGGGCATGATGAAGATAGATTATATAGTTTAATTTGGAAACGCACGATAGCTTCTCAAATGAGTGATGCTCAATTAGAGCGTACCAATGTTAAAATTTCAAATAATAAAAACTCACAAACCTTAACTTCAAACGGTGAGGTAATCACTTTTGAAGGATTCTTAAAAGTATATTTAGAAGGAACAGATAACGAGGATGAAGAGCAAGCAGGAATGCTGCCTAAACTTTCAGTAAACGAAGCGTTAGATAGAAATTACATTACTGCTACAGAACGTTATACAAGACCTCCTGGGAGATTTACGGAAGCTTCTTTGGTAAAACGATTAGAAGAATTAGGTATCGGTCGTCCGTCTACATATGCACCAACAATTTCTACTATTCAACGTAGGGAATATGTGGTAAAAGGAGCCGTAGAAGGTGTGGAGAGAAAATACACAGAATTAAGATTAGAAAGCGATGCTGTAAATGAACAAGTATTGTCTGAAAAAGTAGGTTCTGACAAAGGAAAATTAGTACCGACTGATATAGGTAAAATTGTAAATGACTTTTTGGTAGAACATTTTGCTACCATTTTAGATTACGGATTTACAGCAAAAGTTGAAGAAGACTTTGATGAAATAGCAAACGGAAATGGAGATTGGATTTCTATGATTAAAAGTTTCTATACTGATTTTCATCCGAAAGTAATAGATGTTTCTGAAAATGCTGAAAGAGCAAAAGGAGAACGTCTGTTAGGTGTTGATCCTGAATCTGGTAAGAATGTATACGCACGCTTAGGGCGTTTCGGGGCGATGGTGCAAATTGGTGAAGCTACTGATGAAGAAAAGCCAAAATTTGCCAGCTTACAAGGTAATCAAACCATTGAAACAGTGACGTATGAAGAGGCGATGGACTTATTTAAATTACCTAAAACTTTAGGTGAATATAAAGGAGAAGAGGTGATTGTTGCTAATGGTAGATTTGGACCTTATGTGAAATTCGGTGTAAAGTATATTTCTTTGAGCAAAGGTGAGAATCCGATGGAAGTAGATATGGAACGTGCTGAAGAGTTGATTGACGCTAAAGAAAAAGCAGATGCTCCTATTGCTGAATATGAAGGATTGCCTGTGCAAAAAGGTGTGGGTCGTTTCGGTCCTTTTATAAAATGGAATAGTATTTTTATCAATGTCAATAAAAAATATGATTTCGATAATTTATCTCAAGCAAATATTGAAGAGCTAATTGAAATTAAAAAACAAAAAGAAATTGATAAGCTTATTCATCATTGGGAAGAAGAAGGTATAAGAGTTGAAAAAGCACGTTGGGGTAGATTTAATATTATAAAAGGTAAATTAAAAATAGAATTACCTAAAACTACCAAAGCTGATAAATTGACCTTGGCTCAGGTGCAAGAAATTATAGAAAAGAAAACTCCGAAGAAAAAGGTTAGAAAAAAAGCAGTAAAGAAAAAAACTACTAAAAAAAAGTAATATCAAAGTAATTGATTATTAGCATATGAGTTTTGAATTTTTAAATCCTGTAGAAGAAGCTGTCATTGCACACTCGGCTATATTACCTAACCTATCTATAGGTAAAAGTATTGAAATTCATTCAAAACAAAACGGATTACCAGAATTAGAAGGTGCTCATATTGCTATAATAGGTGTGCTAGACGGAAGAAGGTCTGAAGATAATTTTGGGACTGGTACTGGCTATAGTGTTATTCGAAAATATTTATATCAGTTATTTCCAGGTAATTGGTTTTCTAAAATTGTAGACTTAGGAGACATCCCTCAAGGGAAAGATGAAGAAGATACTTATTTTGTGCTACAAGAAATAATAAGCCATTTAGTAAAAGAAAATATTATACCTATTATTATAGGTGGTGGTCAAGATCTAACATATGCTAATTATAGAGCATACGATCAATTAGAGCAATCAGTAAATTTAGCTGTTGTAGATACTAAGTTTGATTTAGGTACTATTGAAGATGAAATTTCTTCAGTTTCGTACCTGAGTAAAATTGTAATGGAAAAACCAAGTAATCTATTTAATTATAGCAATATTGGTTATCAAACTTATTTCAACTCACAAGAAGAAATAGACTTATTAGAAAAGTTATATTTTGATGTTTATAGGTTGGGCGAAGTTGCACATGATGTGAAACTGGTAGAGCCTATATTTCGAGATGCTGATGTGGTAAGTATTGATATTGGTGCTGTAAGAAGAGCAGAAGCACCCGCAAATAATAATGCAGTACCTAACGGATTTTATGGAGAAGCAATCTGTGCTATTTCAAGATATGCAGGTATTAGTGATAAGGTATCTTCGTTTGGTATCTATGAATACAATCCTAATTTAGATGAAAAAGATCAGACGGCACAATTAATTGCCCAAATGATTTGGTATTTTATTGAAGGCTATAATTTTAGAATTAATGAATACCCTTTTACTTCAAAAAAAGAATACAAAAAATATATCGTACCTATAGACGATACTGTCATCAATTTCTTCAAAAGTAATAAAAGTGACAGATGGTGGATGGAAGTTGAACATCCGAATAATAAAACTACAAAGCATACGTTAATACCTTGTACGTATCAAGATTATTTAAGAGCAGGCAACCAAGTTATTCCAGAAAGATGGTGGAAAACTTTCAGAAAATTAAACTAGTTACACACTAAATAGTATTTTTTCGCGTTCTT
>CAYRZY010000258.1:0-4325 GCA_964428855.1 uncultured Flavobacteriaceae bacterium | reverse complement strand
TACTTTCAGATAATTTAAGCGTAAAACTAGAAATAGAAGAAATCAAAAAGAAACTCTCCTTATGTAGAAACAATGAAATACGCAGCATAATAAAATTGTTAATAACTCCCAACCAAAATTCTTTTTTTAATCATAGAATACAGGTTGATACATTTTCCGTATTTTTGCTTTTCAATTGAATTTAGAATCAATGTCTGAAGAAAAAAAATCACTCAATTTTTTAGTGCACATTATAGAAGAAGATTTATCTACTGGTTTAGATAAAAGTAAATTACGCTTTCGGTTTCCACCAGAACCCAATGGCTATTTACATATCGGTCATGCAGCTTCTATTTGTCTAAACTTCGGACTAGGTCAAAAATACAACGCACCTGTTAATTTACGTTTTGACGATACCAATCCTGCCAAAGAAGAACAAGAATATGTTGACGCCATTAAAAAAGACATCAAATGGTTAGGCTTTCAATGGGATAAAGAATTGTATTCTTCTGACTACTTTCAACAACTACATAATTGGGCTATAGAATTGATTAAAGAAGGAAAAGCATACGTTGACAATCAATCTTCAGAAGCTATTGCCCAACAAAAAGGAACACCTACTGAGCCTGGAGTTGATGGCCCAAATAGAAATAGGTCTATAGAAGAAAACCTAGAATTATTTGAGAAAATGAAAAATGGAGACTTTGAAGAAGGCTCACATATTCTACGTGCAAAAATTGACATGCAGCATGTTAATATGCATATGCGTGATCCTATCATGTATCGCATATTAAAAAAATCACACCATAGAACTGGTGATACTTGGAGCATCTACCCGATGTACGATTGGACGCATGGCGAGTCTGATTATTTAGAACAAATCTCTCACTCTATATGTACTTTAGAGTTTAAAAGTCATCGTGAATTGTATGATTGGTATGTCGAACAAATTAGAGATACAAGTAAATTAAGACCTAAGCAACGTGAATTTGCTCGCCGTAATTTGAGTTATACGGTAATGAGCAAACGTAAATTATTACAATTGGTAGAAGAAGGCCTTGTTAATGGATGGGATGACCCAAGAATGCCTACCATTTCTGGTCTTAGAAGAAGAGGATATACGTCAGAATCTATCGTAAAGTTTAGTGAAATTTCAGGTGTTTCTAAACGTGATAATGTAACTGATGTTGCCTTATTAGAATTTTGCATCAAAGACGATTTGAACAAAACTACACCAAGAGTACTCGCTGTTTTAAATCCGTTAAAAATTATAATCACCAATTATCCTGAAAACAAAGAAGAATTTTTTGATGCCTCTTATAACGATTATGTGGACGGATTCGGAAGTAGAAAAGTCCCGTTTTCAAGAGAGATTTATATCGAAAAAGAGGATTTTAGAGAAGAAGCAAATAAAAAGTTTTTCCGATTGAAATTAAACGGAGAAGTAAGATTAAAAAACGGATATATCATCAAAGCGAATAGTGTCGTAAAAGATGCTCATGGTGAAATTACTGAAGTACATTGCACTTATAATGAAGATTCTTTAAGCGGTAGCGGTACAGAAGCAAGTAAACGTAAAGTAAAAGGAACCTTGCATTGGGTTTCTATCAATCATGCTTTGAAAGTTGAAGTTCGTCTATACGACAGATTGTTTAGTGATGAAGCTCCAGACACACATAAGGATACCAATTTTAAAGAATTTATCAATCCAGATTCCCTAAAAATTATCGAGGCTTTTGTAGAACCTAGTTTAGAAAATGTAACTATTGGAGATCGTTTTCAGTTTCAACGTCTAGGCTATTTTAATGTGGATGATGACAGTAAACCTGAAAAACCAGTTTTTAACAGAACGGTATCCTTAAAGGATAGTTGGGCGAAAATTGAAAACAAAACTAAAACTATTCAGCCTGACAAAACTATAGCAGGCATTATGCCATTGGCTGGTAAATATTTAAAATCTCGTGAAGAAGAGGAACGACTAACATTGTTAGCTCAAATAAACGAGCAAAGTGAAAAAGTGAATTTTGAAGGATTGTTAAATTTGATACAAACTTCCAATAGTAATAAAGAATACTTGGCATATTTGATGATCTTGAATAGTCAAAACGTAGCCGTTGATTTTTCTAAAAAAGAAGACTCTGAAGCTGTAAATAAATTTATTGGTACAGCATTAGAAATGAAAAATTCTTATGTGCGTTATCAAGCAGTTAATTTTATAGGCAAACATCTTGATTTTAAAGACAATCATAAAGATGTATTAAGAATAATGGCAGTTGAAGACAAGAACACACGTATTATCGAACGATTAAAAAATTATCTGTAGGTTAGTTATTTCACAGAGACACACTGAGAAGCACAGAGTTTCACAGAGTAAAACAAAACATCACCTTTGCTAGAAATATAAAATGAAAATCATAGAACAAATAAAACTTCCAATAAAGGAAGAAATGGAGCTTTTTGAAGAAAAGTTCAAAGCTTCTATGATTTCTAACGTACCCTTATTAAATAGAATTACACATTTTATCATCAGACGTAAAGGCAAACAAATGCGACCCATGTTTGTTTTTTTAGTTGCCAAAATGGTTTCTAAAGGCAATGTAAATGACAAAACCTATAGAGGTGCTTCATGTATTGAACTCATCCATACAGCGACTCTGGTACATGATGATGTGGTTGATGACAGCAACAGGCGTCGTGGCTTTTTTTCTATCAATGCCTTGTGGAAAAATAAAATTGCTGTATTGGTAGGTGATTTTTTGCTCTCAAAAGGGATGCTACTTTCTATCGATCATGACGATTTTGATATTCTAAAATTGATTTCGACAGCAGTACGTGAAATGAGCGAAGGTGAATTGTTACAAATTGAAAAAGCTCGTCAACTAGATATTACTGAACCTATTTATTTTGAAATTATCCGTCAAAAAACAGCGACTTTAATTGCTGCTTGTTGTGGTATTGGTGCAGCCTCTGTCGATGCAAGCTCAGAAGAAGTTGAAAAGATGCGAAAATTCGGACAAACCATCGGAATTGCCTTTCAAATAAAAGATGATTTGTTTGATTATTCTGATGCTAAAATCGGAAAACCTACAGGTATAGATATTAAGGAACAAAAAATGACATTACCTTTAATTCATGTGCTTAATAAATGTACCGCCAAAGAAAAAAAATGGCTCATCAACTCAATAAAAAACCACAACAAAGACAAAAAACGTGTAAAAGAGGTCATTGCTTTTGTAAAAGCAAATGGAGGCATAGAATATACCATTGACAAAATGAATACCTACCACAAAGAAGCTTTGACACTTTTAGAAAACTATCCTAATTCTGAATATAAAAAATCACTAACCGCTATGGTAAATTATGTGATTGAAAGAAAAATTTAAAATAAAAGATTATGAAATCTATAATAATTCTACTTATCGTAATTTCAATTACATCATGTAGCACAAAAATAAATAAAAGCACTAAATACAAAGTAGAGTATAAAGGGGCATTAAAAAACATAATGCATAAAGGAGATATTTCTGCAAAATCTGACTTAACTGACTTTGAAAATGCTGAACATTTTTATGCTCTTGGTGCAATTGAAAACCTTAAAGGTGAAATTCAAATATTTGACAGTAAATCATTTAACACAATGGTTCTTGACAGCACACTAATCTTTGACCATTCATTTAACAAAAAGGCAACACTTTTTGTTTATGCATCAGTTAGCAAATGGAAATCAATTAATATTCCTGACAATGTTGAGACTTATAAACAATTGGAAATCTACATAGAACAAACAGCTAAAGAAAACCAAATAGAAATTGATGAACCGTTTCCTTTTTTAATAATTGGCAAACCAACATCATTAAACTGGCATATAATTGACTGGAAAGATGGAGACACAGAACATTCTCATGAAAAGCACATAAATTCAGGATTGCATGGAACAACAACTAATAAACCTGTTGAAATGTTAGGTTTTTATTCAGATTCACATCATGCTATTTTCACACACCACACAACCAATATGCATATTCACGTTAAAACGATTGACAAAAAAATAGCTGGACATGTTGATGGCATAACCTTAGGAAAAGGAATGATTCTAAAATTGCCAAACATAAAATAAACAAATTGCCCAACACCTAACTAGCCTAGCTAACAAAATTGCTCTAGCTACTCTTTTTTTACTTCATGTATACCATCAAAAACAATACATTTAGCTGTTTTTCTAAACAATGAGTCTTTAACATATTGTCTAATATTTATGTGAAATGATCTGTGTCTTTTGAAACTCTTTCAAAACAAATAACTTGCGGTTCTTAGTATTTTCACCTAAATTGGTGTTGCAATAAAAC
>CAYRZY010000257.1:0-4339 GCA_964428855.1 uncultured Flavobacteriaceae bacterium | reverse complement strand
AGAAAAGCAAGTTGGTAAAATTATAAATTGGTTTCAGGTTTAAGACTGAATAATTCAGAATTAAAAACCAAGACCGTAAATTAATATATATGAATACAGATCCTATAGCAGATTATCTGACAAGAATAAGAAATGCAGCAAATGCAGGACTTAGAGTTGTTGAGATACCAGCTTCTAACTTAAAAAAAGAAATGACTAAAATCTTATTTGATCAAGGTTATATTTTAAGTTATAAGTTTGAAGAAAATAAAGTTCAAGATTCAATTAAGATAGCTTTGAAATATGATAAAATATCTAGGCTACCAATAATTAAGAAAATTGAAAGAATTAGTAAACCAGGTTTACGTAAGTATGTAAATGCTTCAGAATTACCAAGAGTTTTAAATGGTCTTGGTATTGCAATAGTTTCAACCTCTAAAGGGGTGATGACTAATAAAAAAGCCAAACTAGAAAATGTTGGTGGTGAAGTTTTATGTTACGTTTATTAATAAAGAATTAAGAAATGTCAAGAATAGGAAAAGCTCCAGTTAAAATTCCAGAAGGTATTACTATCGATTTTAAAGATGGTGTAGTTACTGTAAAAGGAAAATTAGGAGAATTATCTCAAGAGATAATAGATATTACTGTTAAAATAGAAGAAGGACAATTAATTTTAGATCGCCCAACAGAAAGTAAAGATCATAAATCAAAACATGGTTTATATAGAGCTTTAATTAACAACATGGTTGAAGGAGTTTCTAGAGGTTTTACTAAAGAATTAGAATTGGTTGGAGTTGGATATAGAGCGAGTAACCAAGGTCAAAAATTAGATTTGGCTTTAGGTTTTTCTCATAACATTGTTATGAGTTTAGCTCCAGAAATTAAAGTTGAAACCATATCTGAAAAAGGGAAAAATCCAATAATTAAATTGTCTTCTATAGACAAACAATTGGTTGGTCAAGTTGCTGCTAAGATTCGTTCTTACCGTAGACCTGAGCCTTACAAAGGAAAAGGAATTAGATTTGTAGGAGAAGTAATTAGAAGAAAAGCAGGTAAATCTGCATAATATTGATAAAATCGAATAAATCGTAAATCAAATGGCATTATCAAAGCTTGAGAGAAGACAAAGAATAAAGCATAGAATCAGAAAGATTGTTTCTGGAAATGCTACAAAGCCTAGGCTTTCAGTATTTAGAAGTAATAAAGAAATCAATGCTCAATTAATAGATGATCTTACTGGTAACACTTTAGTTGCAGTTTCGTCTAGAGATAAAAAAGTAGCTTCAAAAGGAACAAAAATAGAAGTAGCTAGCCTTGTAGGTAAAGCATTAGCTGAAAGAGCTGCAAAGGCAGGAATTGAAACTGTTGCTTTTGATAGAAATGGATATTTATATCATGGTAGAGTGAAAGCTCTAGCTGATAGTGCAAGAGAAGCTGGACTAAAATTTTAATTAAGATTATGTATCAAAAATACGGAAATGTTGAACGCGTAAAACCAAGTGGATTAGATTTAAAAGATCATTTGGTAGGAGTACAAAGAGTTACTAAAGTAACAAAAGGTGGTAGAACTTTTGGTTTTTCAGCTATTGTTGTAGTTGGTGACGAAAATGGAGTTGTAGGTCATGGTCTTGGTAAATCTAAAGATGTAGCCTCTGCAATTGCAAAAGCTATTGAAGATGCTAAGAAAAACTTAGTAAGAATACCAATTATTAAGCAAACAATACCACACGAACAAAAAGGTAAATATGCAGGTGCAAAAGTGTTTTTAAAACCAGCATCTCATGGTACTGGAGTTATTGCAGGTGGTGCCGTACGTGCGGTATTAGAATCTGTTGGAGTACATGATGTATTATCAAAATCTCAAGGTTCTTCTAACCCTCACAATGTAGTAAAAGCAACTTTTGATGCTTTATTACAATTGCGTGATGCGAATACAATCGCAAAACAAAGAGGTATTTCTCTAAATAAAGTTTTTAACGGATAATATTAAGACGAAATGAAAAAAATTAAAATAAAACAAGTACGTAGTCAAATCAGACGTCCTCAAGATCAAAAAAGAACGTTAGAGGCGTTGGGTTTACGTAAATTGAATCAGGTGGTAGAGCACGATGCTTCACCAACTATTCTTGGTATGGTAAATAAAGTAAAACACTTACTTTCTGTTGAAGAAGTTTAATAATATACGTTATGCAATTAAATAACTTAAGACCTGCTAAAGGAGCAGTTAAAAATAAAGCTAAAAGAATCGGTAGAGGGCAAGGTACTGGTAAAGGTGGTACAGCCACTAGAGGTCATAATGGAGCTAAATCTCGTTCAGGATATTCTAAAAAGATTGGTTTTGAAGGTGGTCAAATGCCATTACAACGTCGTGTACCTAAATTCGGATTTACAAACATAAACCGTAAAGAATACGCAGGTATCAATCTTGATAGATTACAAGAATTGGTAGATAACGGTAGAATTAAAGATACTGTTACATTAGAAGTTCTTATTCAAAATGGTTTGGTTGGTAAAAACGATTTAGTTAAAATTTTAGGAAGAGGAGAGCTTAAAGCTAAATTAGACATTACAGTACATAAATTTACTGCAACTGCTAAAGAAGCGATAGAAAAAGCTGGCGGAAAAGCTGTAACATTATAAATATCATTAAAATATAAATGAAAAAATTTATAAGTAGCATACAAGATATTTGGAAAATTGAAGAGTTAAGAAATAGAATTCTCTTAACACTTGGTTTAATGGTTGTATACCGTCTTGCAGCACAGGTTACTTTACCTGGTATTGATGGTACTCAATTAGCAAACCTAGCAAATAAAACAAGTGAAAACAATCTTTTAGGCTTGTTGAACATGTTTACTGGTGGTGCATTTGCACAAGCATCAGTAATGGCATTGGGTATTATGCCTTACATTTCAGCATCTATTGTAGTACAGTTGATGGGAATAGCAGTTCCTTATTTACAAAAACTACAAAAAGAAGGAGCAAGTGGTCAAAAGAAAATAACACAAATAACACGTTGGTTAACCATTGGTATTTTGTTATTACAAGCACCTGCCTATATTCTAGGATTACCAAAGTTAGGTATTCCTCCAGAAGCTTTTTTATTAGGACAAGGTAGTATGGTGTTTTTTGTATCATCTTTAATCTTATTAACAACAGGTACAGTTTTTGCAATGTGGTTAGGTGAAAGAATAACAGACAAAGGTATTGGTAATGGTATTTCATTATTAATTATGATAGGGATTATAGCAAGACTTCCATCGACATTTTTGCAAGAATTTTCATCTAGAGTAAACCAATCAAATGGAGGTTTATTAATGGTATTGATAGAAGTAGTTCTTTGGTTAGTAGCAATATTAGCATGTATATTTTTAGTAACTGGTGTTCGTAAAATTGCAGTACAATATGCTAGACGAACAGTAGCTGGAAATATTGAAGATGCAGCTGGTGCAAGACAGTATATTCCTTTAAAATTAAATTCATCTGGGGTAATGCCAATTATATTTGCACAAGCACTAATGTTTGTACCACAATTATTGGCTAGCTCACAAAGTGACACATTGAAATCAATAGGTATCGCTTTTCAAGATATGTTTGGTTTATGGTATAATATAGTTTTTGCATTGTTAATTATAATATTTAGTTATTTTTATACCGCAATTACAATACCAACAAACAAAATGGCTGATGATTTAAAACGAAGTGGAGGCTTTTTACCAGGGATAAGACCCGGTAAAGAAACTGCAGATTATTTAGATACTATTTTGTCTCGTATTACTTTGCCAGGATCAATTTTCTTAGCATTGTTAGCAATATTACCTGCATTTATTGTAAAAGCAGGAGTACAACCAAATTGGGCTATCTTTTATGGTGGTACATCATTGTTGATTATGGTTGGTGTTGCTATAGATACCATTCAACAAATAAATTCACATTTATTGAATCGTCATTATGATGGTTTAATGAAGACAGGTACTAAAAGAAAATCAGTAGCATCATAATCATGGCAAAACAAAAAGCAATAGAACAAGACGGAACAATTAATGAAGCATTATCTAATGCGATGTTTCGTGTTGAACTAGAGAATGGTCATATAGTTACCGCACACATTTCAGGTAAAATGCGTATGCATTATATTAAATTATTACCTGGTGATAAAGTAAAATTAGAAATGAGTCCTTATGATTTGACTAAGGCTCGAATAACATATAGATATTAGAAACCATGAAGGTTAGAGCATCAGTAAAAAAGAGAAGTGCCGACTGTAAAATAGTACGCAGAAAAGGCAGATTATATGTAATCAATAAAAAGAATCCTAGATTTAAACAAAGACAAGGATAATTATGGCAAGAATAGCAGG
>CAYRZY010000256.1:0-4342 GCA_964428855.1 uncultured Flavobacteriaceae bacterium | reverse complement strand
TCGAACTTTGGACCCTCTGATTAACAGTCAGATGCTCTAACCAACTGAGCTAAGGGGGAATATTTTTTCTTTATAGGAGTGCAAATATAATTGTTTTTCTATTTACTGCAAGTGTTTGAAATCTTTTTTTTGAATATATTTAGTTTTATTTCATTTTAGTCAATTATTAGAATATTTCTAGCTCATATTTGACTTTTTTTGTGAAGCTTCTTTTATATACTATTTATATAGGATATCTTTGTAATTATAAAATATAGTAGCATATGAAATTATTTAATGAATTTAAAGAGTTCGCTGTTAAAGGGAATATGATGGATATGGCCATTGGTATTATTGTTGGTGCCTCCTTTAATAAAGTGATAGATGTATTGGTAAAAAAGGTGATGATGCCACCTTTATCATTATTGACCAATGGTATTAATTTTCAAGAAAAGAGAATAATTCTTCGTGATAAAATATTAGACAACTCTGGAACTGTAATTACTGATGAAGTTGCTATCGGTTATGGAGCGTTGAGCGAAGCGTTACTTGATTTTGCTATTATTGGATTTACTATTTTTATCGTCGTAAAGTTCATGAATAGATTGCGAACCAAAGCACAAGATACAAAGGATACTACAGTTAAAACGCCTAAAGATATTCAGTTGCTTACTGACTTGACGGAATTGTTACAAGAGCAAAATGAGTTATTGAAAATGAATTTTAAGAAGTAAGGAACAGTAAATTATAGCTTTATAATGTCTTTAATCAGATGGATGTCATCAAGCATATCTTGTGTAAATTTATAATGTCCTCGATACGTAATAATTTTAAAACGATTGTCTTTCATTCTAGTCAATACATCTAAAAATCGCCATTTCGATTTTAATAAATTGGGACTTTCAGACTTTAAACTGATTTCAAAATAATGCTTTCTTCCTGCTTTTTCAGCCACAATATCAGGCGTAATGACAAAGTCACTTCCTTTTTTATGATAGGCTTTAGGGGTGTCGTATCCTTCAATGTCAGCTTTGATATTTTCATAGCCTAAGTTTTCAATATAGGATACAGATTCTTGTATAAATTTAAGGTTTTCTATTTTGTCTAGAGCTATCATGTTGGCAAGATACAAAATTACTATGATATAAGTAATTAATAATCAATCAAATGTGATTCCATGTGCTCGTATGATGAACAGGTCAGCTTAATTTTTTAAGTGTTTTTATGCTAAAAAATGGATGCTAAATTATAAAAATGAACGACATTTCGAGCTTCTGTCACAGAACTTCTAATAGTATTTATTTACAACACATTATCCATAATTTCTTGTACCACTTCTGGGTTTAATAAAGTAGAAGTGTCTCCTAAATTGCTAGTATCATTACTGGCTATTTTACGTAAAATTCTACGCATAATTTTTCCAGAACGTGTTTTTGGTAGTCCACTAGTAAACTGAATTTTATCCAACTTGGCTATCGGGCCAATATGCTCTGTAATAATCTGATTGATTTCTTTACGTAAGTTATTTTGATCTCTACCTTCTCCAGTTTCCTTTAAAATAACATATCCATAAAGGGCATTTCCTTTAATGTCATGTGGAAATCCTACAATGGCTGATTCCGCTACAGCGGGATGCTCATTAATAGCATCTTCAATAGGTGCAGTGCCTAAATTATGACCAGAAACAATGATGACATCGTCAACTCTACCCGTAATTCTGTAATAGCCAACTTCATCACGTAAAGCACCATCACCCGTAAAATACATGTTTTTATATGCAGAGAAATAAGTGTCTTTATATCTTTCATGATTGTTCCAAATAGTTCTTGCTATAGATGGCCAAGGAAACTTGATACATAAGCGACCATCTACTTGATTGCCTTTAATTTCCTGTCCGTTTTCATCCATCAAGGCAGGTTGAATTCCAGGGAAAGGTAAGGTTGCATAGGTAGGTTTTGTTGGTGTTGCATAAGGGATGGGTGAAATCATAATTCCTCCAGTTTCAGTTTGCCACCAAGTATCAATAATTGGACATTTCTTTTTGCCAATATTAGTATCGTACCAATGCCAAGCTTCATCATTAATAGGCTCACCAACCGACCCTAATACTTTTAAGGATGATAAGTCATACTTTTCAACATAGTCTAAATTTTCTTTTGCCAAGGCTCTAATCGCTGTTGGAGCTGTATAAAATTGAGAAACTTTATGCTTCTCAATAATCTCCCAAAATCGTCCCCAATCAGGATAATTAGGTACACCTTCAAACATCACAGAAGTAGCTCCGTTAGCCAACGGACCGTAAACAATATAACTATGACCGGTAATCCAACCAATGTCAGCCGTACACCAATACACATCATCTTCTCTGTATTGAAATGCGTTTTTAAAGGTGAAAGCGGTATAGACCATATAGCCAGCTGTAGTGTGCACCATTCCTTTTGGTTTGCCCGTTGAACCTGAGGTATATAAAATAAATAACGGATCTTCAGCATCCATAATTTCTGGTTCACATTCAGTAGAAGCATTGTCTAATAAAGGCTGTAACCATTTATCACGCCCTTCTTTCATATTAATATCTGTATGGATACGTTTAGCTACCAAAACAGTTTCAACACATGGTGTGTCTTCTAGACCTTCATCAACTATGCCTTTTAAATCGATCGTTTTTGAACCTCTATAAGAACCATCAGAAGTGATGACTATTTTACAATCACTATCATTAATTCTAGTGGATAAAGCGGTTGAAGAAAAACCAGCAAAAACTACAGAATGTATCGCTCCAATTCTTGCACAAGCTAAGGTGGCAATTGCCAATTCAGGAATCATTGGTAAGTAAATACAAACCCGATCACCTTTTTTTATGCCTTGATCTTTCAACACATTGGCAAACTGATTTACACGTTCATAGAGTTGTTGGTAAGTGATATGTTCTGCAGCTTCTGTTGGATCGTTTGGTTCAAATAGAATAGCCGTTTTATCACCTCTTGTCCGTAAATGCCTGTCTATACAGTTTTCCGTAATATTTAGTTGAGCACCTTCATACCATTTAATTTCAGGCTTAGAGAAATCCCAAGACAATACTTTGTCCCAGCGTTTACGCCAAATAAAATGCTCTTCAGCAATTTCCTCCCAAAAGCTTTCTGGGTTTCTAACTGATTTTCTAAAAACTTGATAATACTCTTCTAAATGTTTTATGTGATAATTACTCATTTCTTTTTAATTTTTTAATGATCTGAAGCCTCACCAACTCCTGAAGGGATTCTAATATTTTCTACAATATCTTGTACTTCTTGAGGCGGATCAGGTGTGAATTGTGAAATCAATAAAGATGCGGTAAAGTTAGCCAACATAGCAACTGTACCAAATCCTTCAGGTGAAATACCAAACCACCAATCTTCTTTTGTACCACCACCAAACCAATCAAATTTAAATTTCATCATATAGAATAACATTAATAAGATTCCAACAACCATCCCAGCAATAGCACCTTCTTTATTCATACGCTTATAGAAAATACCTAAAATAATAGCAGGAAAAAATGATGCGGCTGCGAGCCCGAATGCCAAGGCGACGGTTGCGGCGACAAGATCTGGCGGGTTTATACCGAAATAACCAGCAATAACAACTGCAACAACTGCAGAAAGTCTTGCGGCTATCAATTCACCTTTGTCTGAAATATTTGGTTTGAGTTGTTTTTTAATTAAATCATGTGATACAGAAGTAGAAATTACCAAGAGTAAGCCTGCAGCAGTCGATAAAGCAGCTGCCAATCCGCCAGCAGCAACCAAAGCAATTACCCAGTTTGGTAAATTTGCAATTTCAGGATTTGCCAATACCATAATGTCAGGGTCTACAGTCAATTCGTTTTCATTTTTGTCAGCAACATATTGTATTTTACCATCATTGTTTTTATCGTCAAAAGTGATTAAACCTGTGGTTTCCCATTTAGAAAACCATTCAGGCATTGATGTATATTCTTTATTGCTTACAGTTTCAATTAAGTTTACTCTTGCAAATACAGAAATTGCAGGAGCTGTAGTGTATAAAATAGCTATAAATAACAATGCATAACCAGCAGATTTTCTTGCATCTCTTACTTTAGGTACAGTAAAAAAACGAACAATTACATGTGGTAACCCTGCAGTACCTACCATTAATGCAGCTGTAATAAAAAAGATATCTATGACAGATTTAGAGCCATTGGTGTATTCTGCAAAACCAAGTTCAGTTGATAAACCATCTAGTTTATCTAATAAATAAACATTTTCTCCTATAACACTACCACCCATACCTAATTGTGGAATAGGGTTTCCTGTCATTTGAATAGAAATAAAAATAGCAGGTACCATAAAAGCAAAAATCA
>CAYRZY010000255.1:0-4378 GCA_964428855.1 uncultured Flavobacteriaceae bacterium | reverse complement strand
ATCACTATTATTAAGTCTTGTTCCTGAACAAAGGTCTTGACTTGTTTTTTCGAAAAAATAATTGATTAAATCTTGTTCAAGTGTTTTGTATGATTTCTTTGAATTTAACCTTTCAAATTCAACCTTAAAATCATCTAAACAATATAAGTCCATTACATTAAACTAAAGAAAGCTGTTTTGTTGTCTCAGAAAAACCAGAAAGTTCAGGTAAATAGAAAAAAACAGACTCCAAATCTTGGTAGGTTTCCTTTAATTCATCTAAAGAATTTTTAAAATCTTTTATTTCCTCTTTCGCAATTCCTTTTTTTCTTAAAAAATCTAAAGAAACATATTGACGAACAAGAGAAGAGCGTAAATCTTTAGCTGAGGATATTAAATCATTAATTAACATTAAGCATTCTTCATCCAAGTCATTAAACCAAGTCAGTTTTTCAATGTTGTTGTTGATTTTATAAATTTTATCAGTCTTATCCTTTATTGACTTTTTCAAATCAAGAATAGCATCCAGAAATTGATTGTTTATTTCATCTTCAGACAAAGGGTTTCTTTTCTCAGAAAATGAAAAATCTCGAACACTTGTAAATGTATTTTGAATCTCCGATTTATGTGATAAACATTCCATTTTTATAATTCTTTATGTTGTAAACATACAATATTTTCCGCAAATATATCAACCATGACTAACATTGTATATAAAAGATAACTAAAAATTTTAGTTTACAGTATCTTTAACGTACTTTATATAAAAAAGTTGCACTCTATTTATGTCGCTACTTTCCTTACACCAACCCTATAAACGAAACCACTCTATTTATTAACTCAATCCTACAAATGTATCACTTCATCATAAGCATCAGCCACAGCTTCCATAACGGCTTCGCTCATGGTTGGGTGTGGATGTATCGCTTTTAACACTTCATGCCCTGTAGTTTCTAACTTTCTACCCAATACTGCTTCTGCAATCATATCCGTTACACCAGCACCTATCATATGGCAACCTAGCCACTCTCCATATTTGGCATCAAAAATTACTTTTACAAATCCGTCTGTTGTACCAGCAGCAGTTGCTTTACCAGAGGCTGAAAAAGGAAATTTACCTACTTTTAATTCATAACCAGCATCCTTGGCTTGTGCTTCAGTCATCCCTACACTTGCAATTTCAGGAGTTGCATATGTACAACCAGGAACATTACCGTAATCTATTGGTTCAGGATTTAAACCTGCAATTTTTTCTACACACGTAATCCCTTCCGCGGAAGCGACATGTGCCAAAGCAGGCCCATCAACCACATCGCCAATGGCATAATAACCTGGTAAATTGGTTTGGTAAAATTTATTTACCATAATTTTATCTTTGTCTGTAGCAATACCTACATCTTCTAAACCTATTTTTTCAATATTCGTTTTGATACCTACTGCTGAAAGGATAATGTCAGCCTCTAAAATCTCTTCTCCTTTTTTAGTTTTTACATTGGCTTTTACACCTTTGCCAGAAATATCTACAGAAGTAACACTAGACTCAGTCATTACTTTAATCCCTGCTTTTTTAAATGAACGCTCAAATTGTTTTGAAACATCAATATCTTCTAAAGGTACAATGTTGGGTAAAAATTCAACAATAGTTACTTCTGTACCCATTGAATTATAAAAATGAGCAAACTCAACACCTATAGCACCAGACCCCACAACAATCATCTTTTTTGGTTGTGTTGGTAAGGTCATTGCTTCTCGATAACCAATCACCTTTTTACCATCAATAGGCAAAAATGGCAATTGACGAGAACGTGCACCAGTAGCAATTATAATATGGTCTGCTGAATATTCATTGGTTTTACCTTTAGCATCAGTAACTTCAACCTTTTTACCAGATTTCACTTTACCAAAACCATCAATAACATCAATCTTATTTTTTTTCATTAAAAACTGAACACCTTTACTCATACCGTTTGCCACATTACGACTACGTTGTATTACGGCAGAAAAATCTTTATCTATTTCTTTGGCTTTTAGTCCGTACGCATCAACATGTTTCAAATAATCATACACCTGAGCCGATTTCAACAATGCCTTGGTAGGAATACAACCCCAATTTAAGCAAATTCCACCTAAATTTTCTTTCTCTACAACAGCTACTTTAAAACCTAACTGAGAAGCTCTAATTGCTGTTACATAGCCTCCAGGACCACTACCTAAGATGATGATATCGTACTTCATTCTATTTTTATTTATTTAATTTATTGAATCGTATAACCGAAACTGACTACAAATTTAAGCAAATTTTATTGCTTTTACAGGACTTATTTTACTTACTAAATACGAAGGAATCAATAGCATTAGCAAACACAAGATCAATGTACCAAGGTTTAACAGCAAAACATGCCCTAAGCTAATATATACTGGTGCTTCACTTACATAATAATTTTCTGGATTTAATTGAATAATCCCAAAATATTTCTGCAAAAATAATAAACCTAAGCCAATAATATTACCCCACAACAAGCCTTTGGCAATTAAATAAACTGCATTGTATAAAAACACTTTACGGATGCTCCAATTAGAACTTCCCAATGATTTAAGAATACCAATCATTTGAGTTCTTTCTAAGATTAATACTAGTAAAGCTGTAATCATATTGATACCAGAAATTAAAATCATAATAGCGATAATGACAATAATATTGGTATTTAACAACGCTAACCATTCAAAAATAGCGGCATGTTTTTCAGAAATAGTTTGTGCATTGAGTGTAGACCCTACATGCTGATAAATTTCATTTCCTTTTTCTTCTAGCTGATCAAAATCATCTAACAAGACTTCAAAGCCCCCTATTTGATCTGATGTCCATTTATTCAGACGTTGCACATGCTTAATATCACCTATGACATAGTTTTCATCAAAATCTTTAAACCCTGAATTATAAATACCAGCAACCGTAAAGATTCTAAGGTTAGGTGCCTTGCCGTTTTCTTTCATAAAAAACAGATTGAATTTATCGTTTAGTTGCAAGCCTAATCTATCAGCGGTGAGCTTAGAAACCAACACATTATCATTTCTTTTATTCGTAATTTTCAGCAAATCACCCTCTATTAAATACGATTCAAAAAATGACCAATTGTAATCTGTATGAACTCCTTTGTAAATAACTCCTTCAAAATCGGTCTCAGTTCTGATAATTCCTGCTTTAGTAGCAAAAGATTGAATGTTTTTTACACCTTCAACAGAAGTGAAGTTCGGATAAAAAGTTTGCTGTAATGAAATTGGAGTGACAGTAATTTGTGAATTATTATCTTCAAAATTAGAAATTTGAACATGACCATTAAAACCAGAAATCTTTTCTTTGATCTTTTTTTGTAGCCCAACAACAGATGCAATAGAAATCAACATGATAATAATACCTAATGCAATTGCTGTAATTGCAATTTTTATTATTGATGAAGATATACTACTTTTATGCTGTTTACCAGTAATAATTCTTTTGGCTAAAAATAATTCGTAATTCAATTTCTATGATCTATTTCAATTTCAAAAATACATATTTCTTTTGGGTTTTTATTTCTGTTTTCGGATTCATTTCTTGTTCAGATAAATCTACAACTAAAATCAAGCCTAAAAACCTTGAAATTAGTCAAAACTTAACGCATGACAGCCTGTCATATGCTGTTTCAACTAAAGAATTAATAATTTCTTACCCAGTTGATTATATCCATTTAATTAAAGATAAAGTTTTAGGTATAGCTGGAAACCAAACCAGTGTAGTAAAAAATAAAAATAACGGTTTTACACACCTAATAGACACCTTAATTTCATTAAAAATCAATATAAAAAAAGTGTTTTCACCTGAGCATGGCTTCCGAGGAAAAGCAGATGCAGGAGAGAAAGTTGCAGATAGTAAAGACTTAAAAACAGGACTCCCTTTATTATCATTGCATGGTAAAAATAAAAAGCCAACACCAACTCAATTAGAAGGTCTTGATGTTCTTATTTTCGACATTCAAGATGTCGGAGTAAGATTCTATACCTATATCTCTACCCTACATCATATTATGGAAGCTTGTGCAGAAGCAAACATCCAATTGATTGTAATTGACAGACCCAACCCAAATGCTCATTATATTGATGGGCCAATGATGGAAACTGAACATCAAAGTTTTTTAGGCATGCATTCTGTTCCTTTAGTTTATGGAATGACTATTGGTGAATATGCAACAATGATTAATGGCGAGAAGTGGTTGAAAGACGGTGTACAATGTAACTTAAAAGTGATGCCTATGAAAAATTATCATTATGATAATAATTACAGTCTCCCTATAAAGCCCTCCCCGAACCTACCAAATGATAAATCAGTCAATCTATATCCAAGTTTAGGTCTATTTGAAGG
>CAYRZY010000254.1:0-4402 GCA_964428855.1 uncultured Flavobacteriaceae bacterium | reverse complement strand
CCAATCATCAATACATGTTATACTTTACTAAAAAAGGAAAAGTATTTTGGATGCGGGTTTATGAAATTCCTGAAGGAGGAAAAACATCAAAAGGTAGAGCCATCCAAAATCTAATCAATATTGAAAATGATGATGTTGTAAAAGCATTTTTAGTAACACAAGATTTAAAAGATGAAGATTACATAAACAGTAATTATGTGGTAATGGTGACTAAGAATGGTCAAACTAAGAAAACAGTATTAGAGCAATATTCTCGCCCAAGAGCAAATGGTATCAATGCGATTACTATTAAAGAAGGTGATGAATTGTTAGAAGCTAAACTTACTGATGGTAACAGTCAGATAATGATAGCGGCTAAATCTGGTAAGTGTATTCGTTTTGAAGAAGCAAAAACGAGACCCATGGGAAGAAATGCTTCTGGAGTTAGAGGTATTCGTTTAAAAGATGATATTGATGAAGTTATTGGAATGATAGCTGTAAATGATGAAGAAAGCAATGTGTTAGTTGTTTCTGAAAACGGTTATGGTAAACGCTCTAAATTAGCTGATTATCGAATTACCAATAGAGGAGGTAAAGGTGTAAAAACCATAAATGTTACTGAAAAGACAGGCGGTTTGGTTGCTATTAAAAATGTAACCGACGAAGATGATTTAATGATTATTAATAAATCTGGAATTACAATAAGAATGGCAGTGTCAGACTTACGTGTTATGGGTAGAGCTACGCAAGGCGTACGATTGATTAATATTAAGGACAATGATTCAATTGCTGCTGTGGCTAAAGTAATGCATGAAGATGATGAGAATAATGAAGGTGATAATGATACTGGCACGGAAATTGAAAATAATGAAACTGATGAAACAACAAACGATAATTAAAAACAATAAATTAAATTAAACAACAATGAAAAATTACGAATTTAAAAAAACCTTTGTGGTACTATTTACACTTTTTTTAAGCGTGTCAATGTTTGCTCAAAAAGATGAGTTAAAGGCAGCAGACAAAGCCTTAAAAGGTGATGATTTTGCTACAGCCAAAGCTTCTATTGATAAAGCAGAAGGAGTGATTGCCAATGCAGATAATAAGTTAAAAGCTAAATTTTATTTTTTAAAGGCTAAAACATATTATGGTATAGGCAAAAATAAACCTGCATTAGCCGAAAATGCTTATGATACTGCAGCAAAGTCTTTTCAAGAATTATTAGATTTCGAAAAGAAGATTAAAAAATCTAAATACACCGCTGAAGCACAGCCTTTGTTAAATGCTTTAGTTGCAGATGTCTCTAATAAAGGAATAAAGCAATATCAAGATAAAGATTATGAAAATGCTAAAAAAACATTGTATCAAACATATACTTTAAGTAAAAAAGACACTGTGTTTTTAGAGTATGCTGCCACTGCCGCCTATCTATGTAAAGATTTTGACACTTCATTAAAATATTTCAATATCTTAAAAGAAAATGGGTATACAGGTATTGCAACTACATATTCTGCTATGAATATTGATAGTAATGAATCTGAGAATTTTAGCTCTAAATCTCAAATGGATTTAATGATTAAAACTGGTAAATATAAAGAACCTAAAGTAGAAGTTTCTAAATCTAAAAGAGCAGGTATTATTAAAAACATTGCTTTAATTTTAGTAGAGAAAGGTGAAACTGAAAATGCTATTACAGCTGTACGTGAGGCTAGAACTGCAAATCCTGAAGATGTTGACTTGTTGTTTACTGAAGCAAATATTTTATTAAAATTAGGTAAAAAGGATGAATTTGCAGCGTTGATGAAAGAAGCGATTAAAAAAGATCCAAACAATGCAACATTACACTTTAATGTTGGTGTTATCAATCAAGAACAAGGAAAATCAGAAGAGGCTAAAGTAAATTATAAAAAAGCCATTGAATTAGACCCTAATTATGCTGATGCTTATTTAAATATGGGAGCATTGGTGTTAGAAAAAGATAAAGATTTGGTTGAGGAAATGAATCAAAACTTAAGTAACTTTAAAAAATATGATGCAATTAAAGCTAGACAGTTAGATTTATATAAGACTGCATTACCTTATTTTGAAAAAGCAAGAAGTCTTAAAAAAGATAATATAGATGTTGTTAGAACATTAATGAGTATGTATGAAAATTTAGAAATGGATGATAAATACAAAGAGATGAAAGCTCTTTGGGATGCTTCAAGAGAGTAGAACCCCAAATCAAATACATAAAAAAACCGCTTATTGAGCGGTTTTTTTATGCTTAAAATATTTTTTTAATAACTCTTAATTTGTGCGTATGTTTTTTTAAATCGGCATTATAAATACCGCTATGGTCAAGTCTATCAATACGTACTTTTCCACTGGCATGGATGATATGGTGATTGGCTAAGATGATCCCCACATGAATAATTACCCCTTCATTATCATCAAAGAATGCCAAATCACCTGGTTCAGATTCTTCAATAAAACTTAATACTTCACCTTGTGTAGCCTGTTCTGATGCTTTCCTAAATAAGTTGTGACCATTTAATCGATATACCATTTGTGTAAATCCAGCACTATCTATCCCGAAAGGAGTTTTACCTCCCCAAAGAAAAGGAGAATTTAAATATGTAAATGCAGCGTTGACAATTGCTGGTTTAGAAGTTTTGGCTCCTGAAGTACGTCCTTCAAATAAAAACCTCTGATCAATTACTTCAAATGATTTTTTTGAATAAAAAGGGAGTCTACTTCCAAGAAGTATAGGGAGTAAGTTATTTTGGTCGTCTTCAATAAAATCTACCATTTCGTTAGAAGTAATAAAAATAGCTTTGCTAAGCTTCTCAAAATACTCTTTAGTAATTTCTAAAAACTGACTGACCTCTATCCATCCTTCACAGTTGTCAAAATTCAATTTAATTTTTAACCACTGTTTATTTTCTTGAACTACCTTATAATGATCGCCAAACAGCACTTGTGAAATCATTTCACTAGTATTGTCAGCTGCTTCACGAAGCGGAATATTACTTAAGTTACAAATGCCGTATTTCATTAAATACGAATTTAATTATTTTGGATAATAATTGCACTTGCACCGCCGCCGCCATTACAAATTGCTGCAGCACCAATATTACCATTATTTTGTTTCAGAACATTAATCAGTGTAACTACAATTCTAGCACCTGAGCATCCTAGAGGATGTCCTAAAGAAACAGCACCACCATTAACATTTACTTTCTTTGCATCCAAACCTAATAATTTCGTATTTGCCAATCCAACGACAGCAAAAGCTTCATTAAATTCAAAATAATCAACAGCTTCTAATTCAGTACTTGCTTTGGCCAGTGCTTTTGGCAAAGCTTTGGCAGGAGCTATAGTAAACCATTCGGGTTCTAATGCAGCATCGGCATATCCTTTAATAGTAGCTAATGGTTTTAAGTTTAATTTTAGGGCTTTTTCTTTACTCATTAAAACCAGTGCAGCAGCTCCATCATTTAAGGTAGATGCATTAGCAGCAGTTACTGTACCATCTTTACTGAAAACAGGTCTTAATGATGGAATTTTCTCCATTTTCACATTTTTATATTCTTCATCTTCATTAACAAATATAGGCTCGCCTCTACGTTGTGGCACTTCTACAGGTATAACTTCATCCTTAAATTTCCCTGAAGCCCAAGCTTTCGTAGATCTGTTGTAGGATTCGATAGCAAATTCATCTTGATCTTCTCTAGAAAATTGATGTTCAGTAGCACATAAATCAGCACAAGTCCCCATATGTTTATCATCATAAACATTGGTTAGGCCGTCTTTTACTAACCCGTCAATAAGATTAATATTTCCTAATTTTTGTCCTTTTCTAGCATTCATATAATGAGGTACTGAAGACATGTTCTCCATACCACCAGCAATGACAATTTCAGCATCTCCACATTGAATGGCTTGTGCAGCTTGCATTATAGCCTTCATACCAGAGGCACAAACTTTATTTATTGTCGTACATGGTGTACTGTCTGATAAGCCAGCAAAAATTGCAGCTTGCCTAGCAGGTGCCTGCCCTAAATTAGCTTGTAAGACACTACCCATCAATACTTCATCTACATTTTCGGGGGCTAATTTGATCTTTTCTAAAGCAGCTTTAATAACCGTTGCACCTAGTTTGGTTGCAGACACGCTAGATAAAGAGCCTAAAAAGCTCCCAATAGGTGTTCTAACTGCAGAAACAATAACTACTTCCTTCATATTGTGAATTTTATATTCTGAATTGCGAATTTAAAGAAATAAAGCCAATATTATGAATAGACAGATTACTTTTTGTAACAATTATTGCTTTTTTTAGCTTTTGGTTTTATATTTTGCAATGAATATTAAATAAGGAGTGTAATTATGGATAGTAATGAAATTTACCAAAAACATTATATAGCTGTTATAGGCGGTTCTA
>CAYRZY010000253.1:0-4492 GCA_964428855.1 uncultured Flavobacteriaceae bacterium | reverse complement strand
ATGCAAGGTAACACCAGAAAAAACATCAAAATAGGTCAACAAGTAGCAATCGTACTCAAAAAGGATCAACGCACGGGAATTCTTACTGAAGGTACAATCAAAAGAATTTTGACAAATTCAGCTACACATCCTCATGGTATTAAAGTAATGCTTGCTTCTGGACAAGTTGGTCGGGTTAAAAAAATATTGGACTAGCTGACTTTTTCTTTATAGCAAGAATAAATTCTTTATCTTGCAGGAAACCAACCCTCATAAATGGAAAAAGAAACTGCTCAAAATCAACCTGAGACTTTTAAATCAAAAAAATGGCTGAAAAAACTTAAAAATGAAAGTTGGGAAGCAGAATTACTCGTCTCTGCAATTGCAATTTATGGAACTTTTCAACTCTTTAAAGTAATAGATTGGTCAACCAATAGGTTTATAGATATCCTACCTCCTAGCCAATATATGATAGGGTATTTTATAGTATTTTTTGGCTTAATAGCAGTAAGTGTTTTAGTCTCAATGTTTGTAATCCATTTTTTTCTTCGAGCTTATTGGATTGGTTTGGTGGGTTTAAATTCGGTGTTTCCTGATTACAGTATAAAAGACAGCCCTTATTCAAAAATTTACACAGAAAAATTAGTTGGGATACTCCCTAAATTAAAAGATTCAATACAAAAGGTAGATGAGTTATGTAGCGTTATTTTCTCTGCTGCTTTTGCTTTATTGCTCACGTATTTATACATTGCAATAGTGGCTAGTATTTATTTATTACTATTTAATTTATTGTCAGATTATGTACCTTATTACTATTTACTAATACCCGTTGCTATTTCCCTTATTATTTATCTTCTTCAAATGGTTATTAGTATTGTTGCAAATTTAAAAGCCTTTAAAGAAAAGGATGCTCTTCAATTGTGGTATTTCAAAATAGTCAAATATGGTTCTATACTAATGTTGGGTCCTTTGTATAAATCTATTTTACAAATTACCATGATTTTTGGCTCTAATTTTAAAAAGAAAAAGGCAATCATATATCTTATTATCGTATTTTTATTTTCAGGGGTTTTTATTACTGTTTATCAAATGTTTAATACAAACATACCCTATTTAATTAGACAAGATGTCTATTTTGATGCAACCGAAACCTATGCAGGTTATTATAAAACAGAGAATGAACAACTAAATTTTTTACTCTCACCTGAAATCACCTCAGATGTAATTCAAACTAACCATCTAAAAATTTTCATCCCAATTTTTAGCCATGAAGAAAAACTGCGAAAAAAGATTTGTGGTACGTATGTAGAAGATGAAAGCAAGTCTAAAGTCGAACAACGAAAAGAAGCACGATTATTTTATTTAAACTGTTATCAAAAATACAATCATGTATTTTTAAATGATAAAAAAATGGCTGTTAAATATCTGAAATACTATCACCCAAGAACAAAACAATTTGGGATAGTAGGTTACATCAACCTATCAAATACTTCAATAGGTGAAAATACCTTAAAAATTAAAAAGGATTATGAAGATGATAATAGTACTGAATGGACGATTCCGTTTCAATATTTTCCTAAGCAATAAATAATACTCTAAAACATTTATTCAGCTATTCTATTAGCACAATTGTTTAACAAATTACATCACATGAAAAGCAATCCTGAAGACTTAAAAAATATGACAACTGTTGTCTTAGACAAATTAGTTGCTTATTTACATGAAAGTCAACAAGGAAAAGGAAAAGTACTCCATCAAAAACCTGCCGAAGAAGTTGCAGAAATTTTACAATTAGAAAAGTGGATAAAAAAAGGCGGTCTAAACCCTACTGCTGCCAATCAGTTTATGGATGCTTATTTAGCAAACACACAACATATGCATCATCCGCAGTATATGGGGCATCAAGTTGCCGTACCACATGTAGCCTCTGGAATAGCAGATTTTATACATGGCATAATCAATAACCCGATGGCAATCTATGAAATGGGGCCTGCTGCTGCCGTAATTGAACGCTTTTTAATTCATTGGATGTTAGAAAAAGTTGGTTGGTTTAAAGGCTCTCAACTAGGTGATTTTAGTCGGCTAAAAAACAATGGAAGTGGTGTGTTAACCCATGGAGGCTCATTAGCAAACTTAACAGCACTTTTAGCTGCTCGTGCAGCTATAGCACCAGAAGCATGGACAGATGGCAATCCTAAAGAGTTAGTTGTTTTAGTACCTGAAGAGGCTCATTATTCTGTAGCACGTGCAATTTCTATCATGGGAATGGGTGAAAATTCGGTCATACCAGTACCCGTAAATCATCTTAAAGTAATGCTACCTGAAACTTTACTTCCGCTTTATCAAAAAATACAAGATCAAGGTAAAAAAATTATGGCTGTTGTCGCAAATGCCTGTACTACCGCTACGGGGTTATACGATCCGCTAGATGAAATTGGTCAGTTTTGCCAAGAAAACCAACTTTGGTTCCATGTAGACGGAGCTCATGGTGCTAGTGCTTTGATTTCTGATTCAAAAAAACACTTATTAAAAGGTGTAGAAAGAGCAGATTCTTTAATTTGGGATACCCATAAAATGATGCGAACATCTACACTTGCCGCAGCAGTTCTGTTCAAAGATCAACAGGCTATGGAACGTACTTTTCAACAAAAAGGAAGCTATCTCTTTCATGATAAAGAAGAACTGGGCTTTGATTTAATGCCCTATACTGTAGAATGTACTAAAGCAGCACTAGGCACTAAATTATTTTGGGTTTTGGCAGCTGAAGGTGAAAATGAATTGGCACATTTTATTGAAGAAACTTATAATAACGCATATCGATTTTATAAGATCATCAAACAACAATCAGATTTTAAATGTTTGTATAAACCAGAATCAAATATTTTATGCTTTCAATACACTAAATTTGGTACTGACAATGACTTTCAATTAAAACTAAGAAATGAAATTATCCGTAGAGGGAATTTTTATATTACCTCAACAGAATTAAACAATAAAAGATATTTGCGATTGACCATTATGAATAATCTAACACAAGAAAAACATATCAAAGCACTACTCAATGAAATTATTGAAGTTGCTAAAATTATTGCAGAAAATGAATAATACCAAATTAATTAGAAAACTAGCAGAATGAAGTGTCAGCAACAAGACCGTTTCATTGTAAGAATCAAAGCTCTTCCATCTTAACTCTTAATTCTAAAAATTTGTTTATCAAAACTCACGATATGTAGATTCTAAATATTGATTGGCTTCTTCTTCTGTAAATTTAGTCGTTTCGTTATTCCAATGAAGGGTTTGGTTTGGGAAATGCCCAGCTATCACACCTAATAATATCGTTTCGGTAAGTCGAGCTGCATACGAAAAAGGAGCTGTACACTCATCTTTTCCTAAACAAGCATCAATAAATTGGTGATAATGCTTAGGCCCTTCTGAAGCATAGTTTCGTATAGGTTTTCCCATAGTATTTAATTTCTCGACTTTGGTGATTTCTGCAGAAATATCAACATATGCTCCACCTACAATTTTTTTGGGTAAATCCATAAAATGAGGCAATAATAGACGTCCTTGTTCACCGATAAACATAGCTCCTTGTTCAGGCAATTTACCATCTATAGTTTTTGCGGTTTCAAGTGACATTTTATCTTTTACTGATGCCTTATCATTTTTCTGAGTACGTTCTACCGCATTCGGCAATTTTAAATCCTCATGCATTTCAGGAGCTCCTGGCCCGTCATACCAAACCCATTTTAATGTGTCAGTTGTGTATTTTGTTCCAGGAAATTCATAGGTTACTTTATTTTTTTCAGGATACCCAAAACCATTTGATGCTCTACATTCATTTTTTATTGTCATCGGAACATCTAAGGCTAAAGCATTGTATGGTGTGTCAAATATGTGTACACCCATATCACCTAATGTTCCACAACCATAATCCATCAATTTACGCCAATTTCCTGGGTGGTAAACCTCTTCTTTATAAGATCTTTCTTTTGCTGTACCTAACCACAAATTCCAATCAAGAGTTTCTGGAATAGGGTCTTTTCCTTCTGGTGATTGACCATCATATCCCCAGTTTTTTGGAGACCATGCTCTTACAGTATGTACCTTACCAATAATTCCAGATTGAATTAGTAATGTCGCTAACTTATAATCATAAAAAGAGTGTACCTGAATACCCATTTGAGTAACTAAGTTTTTATCTGTAGCTAACTTTTTCATAGCTCTAGCCTCTGAAACAAGGTGTGTCAATGGTTTTTGACAATACACATGTTTATTTATATTCATAGCCATGATGGATGCTGGTGCATGTGTATGATCGGGAGTAGAAACAATAACAGCATCAATTTCATTTGCCATTTCCTTGAGCATAATTCTATAATCAGAATAGGTTTTTGCATTTGGATGTAATTTTTTTGCTGCAGCTAAATAATTAGCATCAACATCACATAAAGCAACCACATCAACTTTTACATGTGATGAAATATCACGTAAATCTTCACTTCCCATATTT
>CAYRZY010000252.1:0-4507 GCA_964428855.1 uncultured Flavobacteriaceae bacterium | reverse complement strand
AATGCCAACAAAACCGCCTCCGTTATTTATAAAAGTTTTAAATTTTTCTTGCTGAGCATTATTTAAAACATCTCCAGTTGTACTTAGAAAAACAACTACATCACAGCTATCTAATGCTGAAATTAGCTCATCAGAATCTTCAGTGGCTTGAACTATAAATTGATTCTCTTTTCCTAATTTTTTAATACTCTCTATGCCAGCTTCAATAGACTCATGTCGAAAGCCTTCTGTTTTAGAGAATACAACTACTTTAGTTGCCTTTTGCGTACAACTACTTACAAACACTAAAGCAGCTAAAACTACCGTTATCATTATTTTTTTTTCCATCTTTTTTAATTTAAATACATCTTTTAATTTACCTCTACAACAAGATTTATAATGACCATGCTTTGCCACCTGTTGCTTCTTTTAATGAAACACAACCTAACTGCACTCCGGGAATTGGATCGTATGCCAATACATTTTCACCAATTTCTTCTGTTGTTTTGTATGCCCAAACAGTATTATCTCTCAAACCTTTAAGTGTGTTGTAAATGATTTTATCATTTTCTTTAAACTGTTCTCTATCTTTTGCTGTAGCTCTTAAGTACTTAGTTAGTAAGCGATCGTAATCTTCAATTTTTATAGTTGAAGTGGATTTTTTTTCTGAAATATTTAAAGCATTTAATACTTCTTTTAGTCCAGATTGAGCTTCTTTTTGCTCATTATCATCATACACTTTAGCTGCATATAAATCAAGAAATTTATGAATATTTAAATCTATTGCACCTGGTAAGTCATCTGTTTTGGGTAAAATTAAGTCCACTAGATTTTTTAATACCGTCCCTTCATCACTAGAAAAGAATTCGGGAGACCACAAGCTTGCTTTCTCTGTATCATTTTTACAACTTTGTAATAAACTTATTACTGTTGGTGTTGCAACAACATAACCTAAGGATAAGCCAATATTTTTTAATGCCTTTCTTCTGTCCATAATATTATGCTTTATTCTTTTTAAATTGTGCTACAGCATGGTTTGCTGCTCTAGCTGTTAATGCCATATAGGTCAATGACGGGTTCTGACATGCAGAAGATGTCATACAAGCCCCATCTGTAACATATACATTTGGTACGGTATGCACTTGATTATTGCCATTTAAAATTGATGTCTTCGGATCCCTACCCATTCGTGCCATTCCCATTTCATGGATACCAATACCTGGTGCTTTATCCTTTTGATCAAATGTTGCGATATCTGTAAAGCCAGCTTTCTCTAACATTTCTTTAGCTTGTTGAATCATATCTTTCCGCATTTCTAATTCATTTTCTTTCCATTCTGCATCAAAAGTGATCGTAGGCAAGCCCCAATCATCTAATTTATCATAATCTAAGGTCATTTTATTGTCGTGATTAGGCAAGCATTCTCCAAAACCACCTAAATGCATTCTCCATTTGCCTGGCGTTAATATACCCTCTTTATAATCGGCTCCATAAGCTAATTCGGCTACATGTTCAGCAATACCTCTTCTACCGCCACCTCCTTGATAGCCATAACCTCTTAAGAATTTTTTCTTAGACTCTTTCTTTTCTAAATTTCTAAACCTTGGTACATAAATTCCGTTTGGTCTTCTTCCTTTAAAGTATCTGTCTTTAAAAAGATCTGTACTTCCAGAAGCTCCAGCACCTAAGTGATGATCCATAATATTATGTCCCAACTCACCACAATCATTTCCTAATCCGTTAGGAAATCGCTCTGATCTTGATTGCATTAAAATAGAGGTTGAAGCAATTGCAGAAGCACAAGAAAAAATAATGTCTGCTTCAAAAACCAAGGTTTCTTTTGTTTCTGTATCAATAACTTTTACGCCAGTTGCCAACTTTAATTTATCATCATAAATAATTTCATGAACAATTGAATTTGGTCTCAAGGTCATATTGCCTGTCCGATTTGCAGCGGGTAACGTTGAGGCAAGACTACTAAAATAAGCTCCGTAAGGGCAGCCACGCATGCATCTATTTCTAGACTGACATCTGCTTCTCCCTTCAAAACCTTCTCCTTTAGTTAAATGAGCTGTTCTACCTATTGTTATTACTCTATCGTCATAATTGTCGGCTAGCTTTTCTTTAAAATGTTCTTCTACACAATTCATTTCCATAGCGGGTTCAAAGATGCCGTCAGGTAAATGAGGCAATCCCATTTTTTCACCACTTACACCAATATATTTTTCTACAAGATCATACCAAGGTGCTATATCTTTATATCGTATGGGCCAATCTACCGCAATACCATCCTTTTTATTGGCTTCAAAATCTAAATCGCTCAATCTATAACTCTGCCTTCCCCAAGTAATAGAACGTCCACCTACATGATAGCCTCGCATCCAATCAAAACGTTTGGTTTCATTATAAGGATGCTTTAAGTCGTTTACAAACCAATGGTTATGTACTTGATCGGTTGTGTATCCCGTTCTATGTTGTTTGGCTTGCTTCTTAATAATTTCCTGTGTTGGCTCACCTCTATGCTCAAAATCCCATGGATCTTTATGCATGGTATGATAATCTTCAATATGGGTAACCATCCTGCCTCGTTCTAAAACCAGTGTTTTTAATCCGTTCTCGCAAAGTTCTTTTGCTGCCCAGCCACCAGTAATTCCAGTACCGATAACAATCGCATCATACTTTTTTTGCATATTCATTCGTTAAAAAATTAATATTGGGTGTGTAATCTGGGTTAAACTTAATGAATTATTCGTAATTATTTCTAAAAACACTATGTAAAACACAATATTTACGACGAAATACAATCATTCCAATTAAAAATTCTATATTTAGAGCTTATAAAATCAAATTAATAATGAAACCACTACAATTTAAATTCTTAAAAAAAACAGTCTTATTTTTAACTTTATTCGTGTTTATATTCTCTTGTAAAAAAGAGAAGGGAGAGACTACAGAAACGCCTGAAGTACAAACTGAAGAAAAAACACCTTTCTTTAAAATCTCATTAGCACAATGGTCTTTACACAAAGCTATTAGAGATGAAAAAACCTTAGATGCTATTGACTTTGCTCAAAAAGCAAAAGAATTAGGCTTTGAAGGGATAGAGTATGTATCGCAATTATATGTTGACAAAATAGAAACGATGGGTATGGATGTGCTTTTAGATTCCTTAAAAGCTAAAAGTGAACAATATGGTGTGGAAAACATTTTAATTATGGTAGACCGAGAAGGTGATTTGGCTTCCTCAAGTAAAAGGGAACGTAATGAAGCTATCGCAAACCATAAAAAATGGGTTGATGCCGCTGCATTTTTAGGCTGTCATTCTATTCGTTTAAATTTATTTGGCAATGAAAACAATATTGAGAATTGGAAGCAGTTTTCTGTTGAAAGTCTGACTAAATTATCAAACTATGGCAAAGACAAAAATGTTAATGTTATTGTAGAAAATCACGGTGGTTTTTCTTCAAATGGAGCTCTTTTAGCCGATGTAATGCAGACCGTTAATTTGGACAATTGCGGAACGCTACCTGATTTTGGCAATTTCTGTACCAAACGAGAAGATGGTAAACGATGGGATGCAGCCTGTGTTGAAGAATATGATATGTATAAAGGTATCAAAGAATTAATGCCGTATGCTAAAGGCGTAAGTGCTAAATCTCATGAATTTGATGAAAATGGAGATGAAATAGCTATCGACTTTAAAAAGATGCTACAAATTATTAAAGATTCAGGATTTACTGGTTTTATTGATGTAGAATATGAAGGTGATAAACTGAGCGAAGAAGAAGGTATTAAAGCAACCCAAGCACTATTAATTAAAATTGGAAAAGAATTGAACTAAACCCTCATAGAGGGATTTCGTAAAAAAACAAAAGTAAGTTACCCATGAAAAAATCAATACAAGCCCAACTATCCATCATGATGTTTCTCGAATTTTTTATTTGGGGCGGATGGTTTGTAACCTTAGGTACTTTTTTAGGAAATAATTTAAACGCCTCTGGAGGTGAAACAGGTATGGCGTATTCTACCCAATCTTGGGGAGCTATTATAGCTCCCTTTATTATTGGTTTAATTGCCGATCGCTTTTTTAATGCTGAAAAAATATTAGGCGTTTTACATATCGCTGGTGCTATACTAATGTATCAAATGTCTCAAACCACTGAATTTAGTACTTTTTATCCTTATGTATTAGGTTATATGATTGCTTATATGCCGACATTGGCATTGGTAAACTCGGTAGCATTTAATCAAATGACAGATCCTACAAAAGAATTCCCTTTTGTAAGAGTATTTGGTACTATTGGATGGATTATTGCTGGATGGATAATAAGTTTTGGATTTAAATGGGATTCAATTCAAAATATTGAACAGGGGGCATTATCAAATACATTTTTAATGGTAGCTATTGCTTCGGCAGTTTTGGGTCTGTTTAGTTTTACATTACCAAAAACACCACCAACTGTTCAAAAAGGTGAGAAAGTTACAATTTCAGATATAATAGGTTTAGATGCTTTGAAATTATTAAAAG
>CAYRZY010000251.1:2671-4507 GCA_964428855.1 uncultured Flavobacteriaceae bacterium | reverse complement strand
CCAATTTTACGAAATATACCTTTAAAGAAAGATATTTCTGCCATATTAAAATGGGAAGGTATCTTAATTGATCCTATAGGAGCATTGGTAGCTGTATTGGTTTTTGAATTTATTTCTGTTGGTGGCAGTGGAGGAGAGTTTACCAAAACAGCATTGGTAGAATTTGCTAAAATTGTATTGTTTGGCTCTACTTTCGGATTCACATTTGCACATGCTCTAAATTTCTCTATGAATAAAAAATGGATACCTCATTACCTATTAAATGTATCTTCATTAGCCGCTGTTTTAGGTGTGTTTGTATTGTCTGACAGCTTTGCTCATGAGTCTGGTTTATTAGCAGTTGTGGTGATGGGAATGGTGCTAGGAAACTCCAATTCACCATATTTAAAAGAACTTTTATACTTTAAAGAATCATTAAGTATTTTGTTGATTTCTATTCTCTTCATCTTGCTTTCTGCAAATATAAATATGGAAGAGTTATACTTAATTTACAATTGGAATACGGTACTTTTATTTGCTTTGGTTGTTTTTGTAATCCGACCTATAGGTGTATTTTTAAGCACACACAATTCTTCACTTAAACTAAACGAAAAGTTATTTATCAGCTGGGTAGGCCCACGAGGAATTGTAGCTGCAGGAATTGCATCTTTATTCGGAACAAAACTAGCCAAAGAAGGAGTCACAGGTGCAGAATATATTACACCATTGGTTTTTATGATAGTATTAGGTACCGTTTTGCTAAACGCTACTACAGCACGATTTTTTGCAAAAATTGTAGGTGTTTTCTTAAAGAAATCTGAAGGTATTCTAATTGTAGGAGCTTCTGATGTTTCTAGATTGATAGCACAGTATTTACATAATAATGATAGGCATGTAGTTTTGATAGATAGTAATAAAACCAATATTAAAAAAGCAGAAGAACTGGGCATAGAAGCTTTGGTTGTAGATATTTATTCTAATTCTTTAGAGGATGATGTTGAGCTTAATGATATGGGTTATGTAATGGCATTGACAGGTAGTGCTGATATTAATAAGTATGCTATTCATAGATTTAAAGAGCAGTTTGGCGAAAACGGAGCATTTCGATTGATTACTTCAGAAGAAATGAAAGACATGGGAAATAACCCGAGAGAAGGTTTGTTTTCTCATACTGATGATTTCGGATTATTAACCAAGGTTGCAATGAATTATCCTTTGATTCATGAATTGGAAATTAAAGATAAAGAACATTATGACAAATTGATAGAAACCACAAATCTAGATTTAGATACTATTCCTTTATTTATCAAGGATTCTAATGGAGAATTAGAAATTATTTCATCCTATAACAAAGACAAAGACATTGTTAAGAAAGGTTGCAAATTAGTGTATTTAGGGAAAGAAATAGAGGGGTAACAAAGCATATTTTAATGTAAATTAGTGTAAATTTGCACCCTAACCTAAAACTATTATTATGGGATTACGAAGTTTTTTTAAAAATGTATTTGGTGGAGCTAAAGATGTAGCAAACACCGTTGTAGATAAAACAGTAGATTTGGCTGAAGATGCCGTTGACTTAGCCAAAGAAGCAGGTCATAAAGTAGCTGATGTTGCCGAAGATGTTTATGATGGTACTAAAGAGGTTGCAGGAAAAGTTGCCGATAAAGCTGTTGACTTAGCAGGAGATGCAGTTGACTTGGCCAAAGAAGCAGGACATAAAGTTGCCGATGTTGCTGAAGATGTTTACGATGGTACTAAAGAAGTAGCAGGAAATATTGCTGATAAAGCCGTAGATGTTGCAGGTGATGCTGTTGACTTGGCTAAAGACGCAGGTAATACTATTGCCGATAAAGCAGG
>CAYRZY010000251.1:0-2571 GCA_964428855.1 uncultured Flavobacteriaceae bacterium | reverse complement strand
GAAGCAGGAAATACTATTGCAGACAAAGCAGGTGATGCATATGAAGGAGCAAAAGACATTGCAGGTAATGTTGTTGATACAACAGGAGATGTTGTTGATGGAGCAAAAAATGTAGCAGGTAATGTTGCAGATAAGGTTACTGATGTTGCAGGAGATGCTGTAGATTTAGCTAAGGATGCAGGAAATACTATTGCAGATACAGCAGAAGATGTTGTTGACGGAGCAACAGATAGTATAGATGATGTCTCTGATAAAGCATAACTGTTAATTTAAAAGAATACTTAAAAAAATCTCAGAATACTTCTGAGATTTTTTTTGTTTCTAAAGAATTTTATTCCTCCTTCTCGTTCTGCTTTGGCAGACAAGAATATTTGGTTTAACCTGCCCTTGTAACAGGCAGATATTTCTACCCTCTCGAAATAAAAGAATTCCTATTTAGCACATCATATTCCTTGCCTATAAAAAACTAACTTGGTTAGAGCTAGTTTTAATTTGACTGTTTTTAGAGATTTTCATCTATTGCGTTTAGATACATGTTAGCCATAATTTTGAAAAAACTTAGAATTAAAGAGTTTAGAATTAAAAACAATTGTACCTTTGCGGCAGTAAAAATTTAAAACAAAGTTTTACTCTCCATCATTGAGGAAGAAATTGGGAGATAAAACATTATAATACTGTGCAAAAACACATACCTTTTTTATAGCAAAAGAGGTATGTGTTTTTTTTATAAAATAAATTAGTAATAAAAAACAATAACATGAAAAAACAATTTTTAACAATTTCATTAATGCTATTTGTAATTCTTGGGAATGCACAAACAGAACCTGATGTGCCTGTAAAAATAACAAAAAGCAATTCCACTAAGAATTTATTTATAGATATTGGTGGTAATTACAGTTCTTATCAAGATATAAAATACTCTAATGTTAGATATAGTGGAGTTGGCGGAGTGTTAACCATTGGTTTCAACAAAAGTAAAGACAAGTATTTTTGGGAAACAGCTATAGAAATTAATGCAGGTATGGAATCTGGTAGCACTCATGGAAGGACTTCTACTGTAATTAACCCAACAATCTATTTTAAATATTTAAAACCTATTAAAAAACATTTTAAAATTGGAGCAAGATTAGACTTATTGGATTTCTATCTTAGAAGTAATAAAGAGCTTGGAAATAATGGAAGTTATGCCATTACTGGACATCATTTATACGCCTCTCTTATGCATGATTATAAGATTAATAATAAATGGAATTTACAATCCTGTCTTGACCTAGGCTTACTAAGTTTTATGAGAGAATCAACAGGGTTTGCTTTTTCAGCTCCACAAAATGCTTTAGAAGAAGAAAGGTTTGATTATCAAAACAATGCCTTATCTAATCCATTTGGCTACCAATTTTTTGATTGGAAATATTTCGGAAACAACATAAATATTAAAACATCTTTTGTTTTTCAATATAAAGATAGAATATCAATAGGGTATAGATGGAGCATGAGACATTTTGCTAATGTCAAGTCTTATCCAGTAACCACTGGAAACCATAACATTATCTTTAGATATAACCTAATTCATAAATAATAATAAACATTTGTAAAATGAAAAAAACAATAATATATACCGCAATAGTAGGACTTCTTTTCACAATAACATCTTGTGAAAAAATACTTATAGAGCCCAATCCCGAAACTAATAATAAAGCTATTTATAATGAATATGTGAAATTAGTTAAAGAAAAGTATGCCATGTTAGAATTTAAAGATGTTGATATAGATCAATTATCGCATACAATTGAGGCAGATATAACTGATAACTTATCCGATATTGAGTTATTTAAAAAATTGGGAGAAATAACATTAGCTCTTAGAGATGGGCATTCTGATTTAGAAATCATAGACGAAAATGCTATCCAATATGATTTTATAGAGGGATACCCATTAGCTTTTGATGTAGATATTTTACTCAATAACTATATAGGAAAAGTAGTGAATCCTAGCATGGCATATATGTTTGATGAAGATGATGCAGAATCTTTAGTTGCTATATATGGTACTCTTGTTCAAGATAATGAAATAGCCTACCTTCATATCCCATCATGGGATGTGTCTATTTCTGATGACCAAATAGAGAAAATATTTTTCAGTTTTGTTAACGCAAAAGGCTTGATAATTGACATTAGACATAACACGGGTGGAGACCCAAGTTTGGCAACAAAATTTGCTTCTTATCTTTTTGGCGGAGCAGACATCTATACTGGGTTTGAGAGGTTTAAAACTGGACCAGGAGCAAATGATTTCTCTGATAGCAAAGTATATTTAAAACAAGCAAATAGTAATGTGAAATTTCACAAACCTGTGGTTGTTTTAACAGATAGGTTTTGTTATAGTGCTTCAACTACATTCTTGTATTCAGTTAACCCATTGGCAAATATTACCACTATAGGACAAAGATCTGGTGGCGGAAGTGGTTCAGTTGCTGATGGTTTTTTAGCTAATGGATGGAAATGGTCTTTATCAACTAGTGAGTTTATAGATCACTTAGGCAATCATCTTGATAATGGTATTGATCCTGATATT
>CAYRZY010000250.1:0-4528 GCA_964428855.1 uncultured Flavobacteriaceae bacterium | reverse complement strand
AAACTTTCAGAAAATTAAACTAGTTACACACTAAATAGTATTTTTTCGCGTTCTTAAATTGATTCAACGAAATCAAAACCGTTTTTAACTAAAATAGTTTTTACTAAAACAATAATATTGTTCCCTATTATAATGGGATAATAAATTAACATTATGAGAAAAGTAACCATTTATTTTTTACTTGCTGTATTTGCTCTAGCAACCAGTTGTGGTTCTAGCGACAAAGGAGAACTAACAGGTGTTAGGGCTAAAAAGAAATTTTTTCCAGAAAAACCATTAGGTATGACCTTAATTCAAGGTGGTGCTTTTACTATGGGTAAAACTGAAGAAGATATTGCTGGTGCATTAAATACACCATCAAGAACAGTAACTGTGAGACCATTTTATATGGACGAAACAGAAATTACCAATAGTGAGTATAGAGAGTTTGTCGTAAGAGTTAGAGATTCTATCGTAAGAACTCAATTAGCTATTTTAGCCGAAGAGCAAGGTTTTGGAGCTGCAAGTGCAGATTTAGATTCTGGAGCTTCTAATAATGATAGCGGTGATGGAATTTCAAAGTACAAATTTGCAGAACCTGATACTACAGCCAATGTATATTATAAATATATGATGGATAATTATGGTAGTTTAGGTGATTTAAATTCACCTACAGAAGGTAAGGCTTTAAACTGGGATCCGAAATTAGTTTGGAATGTTGCAGAATACCCAGATGCTAGTTATGCAGAAGCTATGGATAGTCTTTACTTACCAATTACTGAGGTTTTTGACGGTAAAAGAATTATTGACACTAAAAAATTAAACTACTTGTATTTTACCTTTGATAGAGAAGGTGCGGCAAGAAATAGTAGTAATAGAAAAGATTTCATCAAAAAGAATGTAGTTAAGATTTATCCTGATACAACAGTATGGGTAAAAGATTTTAATTATTCTTATAATGACCCAATGCACCAAGATTATTTTTGGCATCAAGCCTATAATGATTACCCAGTTGTTGGTGTAACATGGCAACAAGCCAAAGCTTTTTGTGACTTTAGAAGTCAAAAGAAAAATAGATATTTAGCCAATAAAAAAGGTGGTGGTAAAGTGCCAAACTTTAGATTGCCAACAGAAGCTGAGTGGGAGTATGCTGCTCGTGGTGGATTGGAATATGCAAAATATCCTTGGGGAGGTCCTTATACTTTGAATGATAGAGGATGTTTTTTAGCAAACTTTAAACCAGCAAGAGGAGATTATGCTGCTGATGGTGCATTATATACTATCGAAGCTAAAGAATTTACACCTAATGATTATGGGTTGTATCAAATGGCAGGTAACGTTTCAGAATGGACAAATACAGCGTATGACCCAGCATCTTATTATTTAGGTTCTACTATGAACCCTAATGTTGATGATGAGACAAATAAAAGAAAAGTAATTCGTGGAGGGTCTTGGAAAGACGTAGCTTATTTCTTAGAAGTAAGTACAAGAGATTATGAATATGGTGACTCAGCGAGAAGTTATATAGGTTTCAGAACTGTACAAGATTATATGGGTACAAAAATGAACGAAAAAAAATAAGGCTAACACAATAATAATATATAATCAAAGTTTAATAACAGAGTAAAAATCAACAAAATTAAATTAACCCAATATTAAAAATTAACAAAAAAAAATTAGAAATTATGGCAGGATCACTTAAACAGAAAAAAATCATGAACTTCGTTTATGGTATGGGAGCATCAGTAGTATTAGTAGGTGCATTATTCAAAATCTTACACTTTAGCATCGGACCTTTAACAGGTGGAGTGATGTTAACAATAGGACTGTTAACAGAAGCAGGAATATTTTTCATCTCAGCTTTTGAACCAGTTGATGAAGATTTAGATTGGTCTTTAGTATATCCTGAATTAGCAGGTGGTGAAGGTTTAGATAGATTAACAGGAGGCGGAGACGCTGAAGGTTTATTATCTTCAAAATTAGATAACATGTTGGCTGAAGCAAATCTTGATTCAGAAATGATGACTAGATTATCTTCTAGTATTCAAAATTTTGCTGGTGCCGCAGAAAGTATCGGGCCTGCTGCAGATTCAGTTGCTGCTACAAGTAGATATAGCGAACAATTAACATTGGCTGCTAGTAATATGGAATCATTAAACAGTTTATATAAAGTGCAATTTGATAGTGCTTCTAAACAAGCTGAAATGAGCGAAGAAGTTGCAGCAAATACTGAAAGATTAAAAGATCAAATGGATTCTTTAGCAACGAACTTATCATCACTTAATGGAGTGTATGGAGGTATGTTGTCTGCAATGTCATCAAACAGAGCTAATTAGTATTTTTAAATCGAACTATTAACTAAAACCTAATTAGAAAAAATGGCAGGAGGCAAATTATCACCAAGGCAGAAAATGATTAACTTAATGTATTTGGTATTTATTGCAATGTTAGCAATGAATATGTCAAAACAAGTTTTATCTGCTTTTGGTATCATGAACGAAAAACTGACAGAAGCAAACGTGTCAGCGGACAATAAAAATGGTGCAACGTATGCTAGTTTAGCTACAAAAGCATCAGATCAACCTGATAAATTTAGTGACTTAAATAAAGAGGCTAATAATATTAAGGTATTATCACAAGATTTCAATGCTTTTATTGAAACTATGAGAGGCGAATTAACAGCTGAAGTAGAAGATGTTAAAAATTATGAATCTATGGATGGTACTGACGCTGGAGATACTTACTTCTTTAAAGGAGAAGAGTATACAGAAAAAGGTAAAGCATTTATAGATAAAATTAACAACTACAGAACTAAAGTAGCTGGTATTTTAAAGAAAGCTCAAAAGAAGAAAGAGTTTAATGGTATTATTTCAAGTTTGAATACTCGTTTTGATACTTCAGATCAAAAATTAGAAGAGGGTACTCAACCATGGTTGAAAAATCGTTATGAAGGTTTTCCTTTAATAACTACCGTTACTAATCTTTCGCAAATTCAAGCTGATATTAAAGCTACTGAATCAGAAATGTTAACTGCAATGGTACAAGGTCAATTAGAAAGTGATGTGTCAATGTCAAATTACACCACTATCTTAATACCTGAATCACCAGCAACCTTACAAGGTGCTAATTTTAGAGGTAAAATTGTATTAGGTCGTTATGATGCTAGTTTAGTACCTTCTAAAGTTATTGTAAACGGTAAAGAAATTACCAACATTAAAGATGGTGGAGCTATATTAGAGTTTCCAGCAGGTAATGTAGGTGAAAATGAAATTAAAGGTGAATTTATCTTTAAAGAGGGTGATTCTTTAATTAGACTACCTATTCAATCTAAGTATGCTGTAGTTGCAAAACCTAACAGTGCAGTAATCTCAGCAGATAAAATGAATATTGTATATAGAGGTGTTCAAAACCCTATGACAATCTCTATGCCTGGTGTGCCAGACAATTCTATTACAGTGGGTAGTACACCTGGTTTACGTAAAGTTTCAGGCTTAGGTAAGTATATAATGAGTCCAGGTAAAGGTAAAACAGTTAAAATTAATGTTACAGGTAAGATGCCTGATGGTACATCTGTAACTTCTGGTCAAATATTTAGAATTAAAAGTATACCTGCACCAATGGCAGCTGTAAGAGGTAACCAATGGGGTACTGTAAAAATGCCTAAATCTTCTTTACAGAAAATGACGATTAGTGCATTGATACCTGACTTTGAATTTGATTTAAAAATCAATGTATCTGGCTTTAGTGTTAAGGTACCAGGTTCGCCAACGGTAATTATTAGAGGTAGAAAATTTAATTCTGCAGCTATAAGAGCTTTAGGTAAAGCAAGAAAAGGCGATATGATTACAATATTTGATGTAAAAGCATCGTTAGCTGGTAACAGTGGTTATTATTTGAGAAAAGTAGGTGGCCTAACTGTACAAATAACAAATTAAAACTAAAATTATGAATTTAAGAGGTTTTTTAGTAGTGTGCGTTGCAGTATTGGCAACAAGTTCAATATTCGCACAAGCTAACTTGTTAAACGCTACCATTCCTGAAGAGATTGGAATGAAAACGGTTGAGCAATTAGCAGCTGATAATGATGGCCCATTACCTTATGGTTATATAGATGATAGAGATATCCTCTGGTCTAAGGTTGTTTGGGAGTATATTGACTTGAATGAGAAAATTAATTTACCATTCTATTATCCAATAGACACTAACAATATTAGCTCTAATAGAAGGTCTCTTTATGACACTTTATTAAGAGGCGTTAAAAGTGGTGAAATTGGAGATGTATATGACGATTCATATTTCGAAAATAAGTTAACTTATAAAGAAATTCAAGGTCGTATGTCTAGAGTTGACACAAGTGATGCTTTGTATGATTTGTTAAACGATGGTGAAACCATTGGAGCTGAGCAATATGAAGAATATGTTGATGTAACCAACTTGACTTCTGGAGATATTACAGGACTTAAAATTAAAGGCGTGTGGTATTTTGACAAAAGGCAAGGTGAATTAAAATACCGTTTATTAGGTATTGCACCAGTTGCACCAGATGTTA
>CAYRZY010000249.1:0-4565 GCA_964428855.1 uncultured Flavobacteriaceae bacterium | reverse complement strand
CAGCCAATTTGTCTGTTAAAGTAGTACAAGGCTTAATTCCAAAGAAATCTGAAGCTGTACCAAATTGTCCAGAATCTGGCCATGATTGATTTTCAACACCTCCAATATAATTCAAAACACAGTCATTGTCTGCACTAAGAATTAATGGTTTAGCTAGTGTAGCGACAACTCCTGACTGTGCTTTACCAGGATCTTTTTCAGACAATCTCATATAATAACGAAGCGTCAATGAGTTTGCTAATTTTTCCCATTTTTTAGGATCACCATTATAAAAGACATCTTGATCAGAATCTATTTCTTTGAAAACACTTCCTGACAATAGCATAGATGCTCTTTCCAAATCGGCAATAATTCCGGTATAAACTGCTTGTTGCGTGTCATACACAGGTCTACTAGTACCACCTTCTTGATTACCCAATGTTGCCTCTATGTAAGGAATATCTCCGTAAAAATCTGTTAATGTTCCAAACAACATTGACTTTAAAACCAAGGTAACTCCTTCGTGAAATTTTAAGCCCAATTCGACGGCTCTATCATTGGCTAGTTTATTAGTTCTTAACAAACTATAATTTGTACCCCAAACGGTACCAGTGTCCCAATCATAAATATTATCAGACCAAGAGTCTTTTTGTGTATATTGAGCTGCAACGCCTGTATCTCCAGCATATCCTCTTTCTGTAGTACTTGTTGCCAAACCAGTCATTACAGTACTTATTAATAAATTGGGGTGTGCTGCACCAGCTACGACTCCATTTGGGTTCTCATTTACTTCTGTTAAACCATCTTCACAGGAAACAAATACAAATGCGAATAAAAGAAGTATACTTAAAAAGCTTTTTGTAAAATTCATAATTTTTAATATTTTTTTGTTTTTATTCATCCTTAAAATTCTAAGATTTTACAATGAACAAAAAACTATTGTTAATATAACTTATAGACTAAGATTCAGTTTAATACCAACCGGAATAGCCCAAGGTTGAATATTATATCTTTCAACTCCTTGAGACAATGTTCCTCCAGTACTCTGAAACGCTGACTCTGGATCAATATTTATACCTGCTTTTGTCCAAAGTATAATGTTTCGACTAAATATAGAAATTGAAGCATTTTGAATTTTCCACTTATCAGTTAATGACTTCGGGATATTATATCCTAATGAAATTTCTCTCAATTTTAAAAAATCTGCATCAAAAGTAGAGGCTCTTGTAAAATCCCATGGGTAATTATCACCATAAGAATGATATTGAGTGCCTGGGCCACCAATATTTTCTGTAGCTCCAGCATCATTAAAGGTTCCATCATCATTGTACTCACCAATTACACCTGGTAAAAATACACCATCATTTAAACCATCAAACGGAAACCCTCCTAATTCAGCTGTAGGCCCACCGACTAATGGATAGAAATCACCATTCTCTGAAAGGAAATTATCTGCATTTGCCAAAATATAAGCTGGTACATCGCCTACACCACTCAAATCATGTACCTTATCTAACCATCTTTGTGTTTGAAGATCTGATTCATAATAACGGTGGGTTTGAGAAACAAACTGCCCACCTTTTCTCCAATCAAAAAGCATTGATAAATTCCAGTTTTTATATTTTATGCCGGTACGCATTCCTAATTGAAAATCAGGATTATAATTACCGATAACTGGCGCCACTCTTTTACCATCTTCAGATAAAGTCCTGTCACTATTCTCCCATCCTTCATCATCTAACAAGGGCCATCCAAAATATTTAGAATTCGGATCCTCAACACGTACAAATTTACGATCTACAATTTGTCCGATTTCTTCACCTACCCATGTCATTGCCCCACCTTTAGCTTCGCTCCAAAAAGTAATAAAATCGGTTCCATCAACTAATTCTTCAATTGTTGTTTTGTTGGTTGTATATGTAAATTTCATATCCCAACTAAAATCTGGTGTTTCTACAAGTACACCACCGATTGCGGCTTCAAAACCTGTACTTCTAACCAGACCTGCATTAACCAATTTTTTTGTAAAACCAGATGAAATAGGGTCATCTACACTTAAAATTTGATTTTCGTTATCAGAGGTATAATATGTAAACTCTGCATTGAATCGGTTATGAAAAAGACTTATATCTGCACCATACTCAATAGAAGTTTGCAATTCTGGCTTTAAATTAAAGTTTTTCAACGCACCAGATATAGATAGTTGTGAAGCCGAACCCCAATCTGGGTTATTTGACAATACATTTTCTAACTGAAAAGGATCGGTATCATTACCTACTTGCGCCCAACCTGCTCTTAATTTTAATAGAGATACATTAGCACCCATATTAAACATTTTATTAACTAGTAAACTTGTTGATACAGAAGGGTAGAAAAAAGAGTTGTTGCTCTCTGGCAAAGTACTTGACCAATCATTTCTTGCAGTCAAATCTACATATAACATATCTTTCAGGCCAATACTAGCTAAAGCATATAAACTATTGACTTGCTTTTTAGAACTAAAAGAACCAAAATCAATATTATCCTGGGCAATATTTGAGAGCGTAAATACATTTGGAAGAATTAAGCCTGATCCACCATTTTTAGTTTGACCAAAATTACTGCTGTTTTCTCTTTTCATTATATTCCCACCTGCAGAAACATTATAACTCCAAGTATCATTATTTGTTCTTCCTTTATAAGACAAAAGGAAATCTATGTTAGTTTCAATACCGTCTATATTAGTAATTCCGTAAGCTCCGTTTTTTTCCCTATTAAATCCACTAGAAATTTTAGTTTCACGAACTTCATTAAAATCATTAAGCGTATAACGACCCATCAAAGAAAGGTTATCGGTTATATTCCAATCTGCCTTTATATTACCAAAAAATCTTTTTCTCTCAAATCCGTTATTAATTTCATGTGCAATAAAATAAGGATTATTAAATTCAAAGTCAGAAGGGTTATTGCCCCAATTGTACGGTGCGTGTTGTGTTTGTCCTTCAATTAACCAATAGTCTCGCATATCACGAACATCTATATGTGGATTAAGATCAAATAACGCTTGTAATGGATTAGCGTTTCTATCTGAAGTAGATGGCCGGTTTTTAGCACGAGAATTGGCATAATTAATAACTGAACTTATCTTGAGATCATCAGTTACCTTATAAGAAGTGTTTAAACTAATATTATCTTTTTGCAAATCGGAATTTGGGATAAAACCTTCATGTTTCATATTTGTATAACCCAATCGATAATCTAATTTATCTGTACTATTATATACAGAAACTGAGTTAGTATACGTATGCGCTGTTTCAAAGAAATTTTTCGCATTATTCCTACCTCTCGATATCAATGGTCTAGATATAGGAATTCCACTTGATATTTCTTGATCAGTATAAGGCCACTGTACCGCTGATAATCCAGCATCTAAAGGCAGACCTACCCAACCTGCTGATCTTTCATCAATTTGAGTTATTGATGGGTCTGATCTATAACCATTAGCAAAACGACCTCCTTTATCTAAAAATTTATATGGCGATTCAATTACAGTATTCGAACTAATTGACACACCCAAGCCTTTATTTTTACTGCCAGACCTTGTAGTTATAAGAACAACTCCGTTACCCGCTCTAGAACCGTATAAAGCTGCAGCACTAGGACCTTTAAGAACTGTGATGTTCTCAATGTCATTTGGGTTTAAATCACTAATTGCACTACCGTAATCAACTGAAACACCACTACCTGTTGTACCTATATTGTTTAATTGACTAACAAGGGGCACACCATCGATTACATATAATGGCTGGTTATCTGTTGTCAGTGATGAGGCACCTCGAATAACAACCTTAACAGTAGATCCAGGGCCACCTGTATTGTTTATTTGCACACCGCTAACCCTACCGCTCAATGCATTTAAAGCATTTTCTTGAGTTACAGATCTAAGTGCATCACCGCCAACCTCAGATATTGAATACCCTAAAGATTTTTTCTCTCTTGAAATACCCAATGCCGTTACAACAACTTCATCCAATGCTTCTGTTGATTCTGTCAACACCACATTAATAGTTGTTTGATCACCTACTGTTATTTCTTGTGTATTCATTCCAATAAAAGAATACACTAAAGTAGATTCGTTACCAGGTACTGAAATTATATAATTACCATCAAAATCGGTAACTACACCATTACTTGTACCTTTCACTACCACCGATAACCCTGGCAATGGTTCTCCTGAGCTGTCATTAACAACACCCGTAACTTCTTTTTGAGCCAGTATGCTTCCAGTAAACAGACATATCAAAAAGAACATTAAAAATTGTATTTTTTTTGGTTTCATAAAATGATAAGATTAGTTGAGTTAGTATTATTTATTGTTACTGTCTCAAAATAACTCCTTAATAAATATAAACACAAATGGAATTTTATCAATTTTACATATATTTTTGCCCTAATATGTATGTTAGCGATATTTTTATCGTGAAAAGGTAATATTCCATTGTTTTTTGATAAAAAACAATAATCAAATATTAATCACTAATGCTTTAAATTCAACAATTTTAGCGTACTATTTTAATACCAGATACATTGATTTATAGAGGTCAGTA
>CAYRZY010000248.1:0-4572 GCA_964428855.1 uncultured Flavobacteriaceae bacterium | reverse complement strand
TACCTATAAATCAACGCATTTTTAAAATTATTTTTTTCACTTGAAAGATCAATCAAAAAACCATTGATAACTGCATATTTAATCGTATCATTTTTTTGTAGTAAAAAAGTAGGATTCACACCTACTCCTATCCTAAATTCAGGAATTTTGTAGTTTGAACTTATCAAATGAATTGGACTTGATGTTTCATTTTTACGATAAGGCAATTTTTCCATTTTCACATAAGTATACCCTGATTTTAAAAGATCATAGATATCTAAACTAGATAAATCTGTTGTAGAATTTAGTGTTTCAGGATAAACTTTTCCTTCAACAATAGTATACCCTTCTGCATCAAATGTTTGATAACCATAGTAGGTAGATAAATCTCCTTGATCTATAATTTTACCAAGGTTATAAAAATCTGTATATTCTTTATTATCAACTTCCAACCTGTTAATACCTAAATCAATAGTGTAATTATTATTTAATAAAGAATACGTAGCGTTTTTAATCTTCAAATCAAATAATTTACGATCGTTTTCAGGTATCTTTTCATAATCTTCAATAGCAATAGAAGTATAATCACCTTTGGCAATTGTATAGATCGCAGATAAAATAGAGACATAATTTAATTTTCTGATTTCTTGCTTTTCGATATCATTTGCATAACCACCTGATTCAATTAAAATAGTGCTTGTCCCCCATTTTTGAATATTATCGCCAAAAGCTCTAGGTTCAAAATCATCATTATATCTACCTACTTGTCCATGAGCATATTTTTGAATGATATCATTCATATATACAATGATTTTCATGGAATTGGCACGAACTTCATTAATTTCCTTTTCGTAATTATACGCTGGTGCTAAATATGAAATAGTCGCTGGCTTGTCAGTACGCTCAGCATTATAATACGTACTCTGATCGTGTAAATTGAAGCCGAAATCAGCATTTAGGCTGTCTCTGACCTTTTTTAATGTCTTTCCTTCTGGTGATTGCAACCGTAAAGCATCTCTATTAATATCTATCCCTAATGCATTTCGTCTTGTGAATTGCTCAGCTCCATCAGGATTGAGCATTGGTAAAAAATGTAATGTCAATGTACTGAGTATTTCTTCCTTTTCTAAAGTAAACTCTTGACTATCAAAGAAATTTAAAATATCGAAAATCGATTGCGTTGCCGTAGGTTCATTACCATGCATTTGAGACCATAAGAACACATTAATATCACCAGAACCAATACTTATCAGATTTAAATTTCTTCCTTCAATTGATTCTCCAACCTTTTGCACCTTAAATTTTTCATTTTTGCAAAACTTAGCTATTAGAGGCTCTATAGATTTGTATTTAATTCTTCGTTTAGTTAAGCTAGACTCTTTAAACTGATTATACGTTTCATAGAGTTGATTTGTAAGTTCTTTGTTTTGACCAATGCTTGGGTTTGTAAATAGAATTGCTAAAAATAATACAGCTATTTTAATTTTCATCTGATGGTATCTTTATTGGTGTAGGTTTTAAATTTAGTTCAGTAATGGCACTTTTCACTCTATTCAAGAAATAACTACCAGGGTCGGTCTTTTCCGTTCTATATCCATCATCTTTTTCTAACCATAATTTATGCCCTACAAAGTTTGTGTATTCATAATGCCCTATTACATACTCAATTTCATATTTAGATGCCAAATACTTCACTAACCAGATATTCGATTTTATTTGAGCTTCAGTTAATGGCAAATCTTTAGTACCACCAACATTTTCAATTCCAATAGCAGCATGATTTAAACCTATAACATGTCGTGCCATGGTAGTTTCTGGCATTAAACGATAAATGGTACCATTTCTATCTACTAAAAATTGTGAGGAAACGTTGAGTCCGCTTGCATTGACTAATTCTGGACGCCAATTAGGTAGTTTTGAATCTTTAAAAGCATCAAATGTTTCTTGTAGGGTTGGAATGTTTGTCCAATGTAAGACAATAATCTTAGGGTTTATTGTAGGAAATTCTTGCTCTAAGCCATAGCGTGTAGATAAATACTCTAGAGTTAAATTCTTTCGTTCTTCATCAAAAACAATGGGTTTGTCAATAATTTTAGAAGAAGTTTTACAAGACAAAAACATTACAAATCCGATAATTAGTACAAAATACTTCATAGATAAAACTTTAATCTCTCAAAGTTAGTGAATTATTTTATCGAAATAAATCTTAAGCAAAAAAAACTGTCTTAACTCACCATAGCGTTAAGACAGTTTTTACCCCTTTTTGTTTTCTTATAGTATATCTATTCTTGCATTTAATTAAATTAATATTATGTTTTGTTATTCATAGATTAAACAACCCATTGTTAAAAACTCCTACTCAAGAAAGTAATTATATTAAAAAATAAATTGAAATTTGACATAATATACTTATTATTAATACATTAAGCAATTAAAAATATTGTTGTTTTGAAAGAAATTTAAAATCAATACTAGAAAGAAGATAAGAGTGATTATAAATTGACAAGGGTGGTATCTAGAACACCATATTGTAGTTGAAGTTTTTGTTTGCCCCATTCTTTAGCTTTCTTGATATCTTTACCCATATAGATATCTATTCTATTTCTCCACCGTTTATTCATTTTGTCCTTCACCAAAAACGTACCCTTAAAGCCTTCTAGTTTTACTAAAGTATTATGAACTAAACCTAATTTAATTAAATCTCTAGATACAGCAATGTAAGGCATTCCAGGCTTAAGACTGTCACCCCAAGCAGTAATGTTTGGCGTATTAGAAGTTTGATAACGGTATGAATTGTATGCTGTTGCTGTAACTTCAATAGTTTTCCAGATATGGATATCGTTCTTTTTTTCTTTTTTTTCAGTACAGCTATTAAAAAAAAGGACAACTAATAATATGCAGTATTTATAAAACATAATGCCACAAGATAAAAAAATCAATTGATTCTAACTCAAAAAGATTGAATCTCTTTAAATTGTATCTCTAAAGATTTTTGAATATTATGAATCAATTCTAGTTCATTAGGCAGAATTAAAGCAATTGAAATACCTGTTTTACCTGCTCTGGCGGTTCTACCGCTTCTATGTGTATAATACTCTAATTGCTCTGGCAATTGATGATGAATCACAAAGGCTAAATTATGAACATCAATACCTCTAGCAGAAACATCAGTAGATATTAACACTTGCAAGCTTTCATTTTTAAAAGCTCTCATTACCTTGTCTCTATCTCTTTGTTGCATATCGCCTTCTAAAGAGCCCACAGAAAAGCCTTCATTTTTAAGAGATTCTGTTAAATTTCTTGCTCCTGCTTTTGTTCTACAAAAGATAATACCACGTTCTTCTCCTCTAGCTTCTAGGAAACCAATTAATAAGTTTACCTTCTCTTTAATACTCGTCTTGATGTATTGATGAGTAATATTCGCATTGACCAAGGCATCTTTATTTACTTCTATGCGAATGGCATTTGGTGCCATGTATTTTTTGATAATCCCTCTAATTCCATCAGGCATTGTTGCTGAAAACAACCATGTTTTTCTTGTACCGCTTGTATATTTTAAAATACTATTCAAATCTTGCTTAAAACCCATACTCAACATTTCATCAGCTTCATCTAACACCAAAGTTTTAATATTTTTTAAATCAATTTCTCCTCGTTCTATAAAATCTATCAATCTGCCTGGTGTTGCCACAATAATATGTGTGGTCCGTTGTATCCTTTTTAATTGGATGTCTATTTTCTCACCTCCATAAATACTTTCTGCAAAAATTTTGGTGTCCACATATTTTGTGAATTTGAACAATTGCTTTTGTATTTGTTGTACCAACTCTCTTGTCGGAGCTAAAATTAAAGCTTGCACTTCAGGATTATTAGCATCTATATGATGTAGTATAGGGAGTCCGAAAGCTGCGGTTTTACCAGTTCCTGTCTGAGCCAAGCCAATAAAATCGGTTGGTGTCTTTATTAATGTCGGAATAGATTTTTCTTGTATTTCAGTTGGAGTTATAATACCCAATTCCTTCAATCCTTTTATATAGGATGATTTAATACCTAATTCAGAAAATGTTGTCATGCTAATTTTAATTTGTGCAAAAGTACGGTTAAACACTAAATAAGAAGAGGATAATCATTAAATAAATATGGGTCAGTAGATGACTTATAGTTTTTAAACTAAACTTTCTTTACATACTAAGATTTTAGAAGCTACAGAATAAATATTTTGGCTTTATATATTCTGAGAATTTGAAACAGGTTCCACGCAAAGTGTGCAAAGAAAAAACACGCTAAGAACGCAAAGAGAATTCTGTAATAAAGAGATACTATTGACTTCTATAAATAAATTCGGATTCATAAAATGTCTACAATTTAGAATGCCAAGCTTTTAGTTTATGATACAGCTATTGTTTTATCCATATAGTTTTTTAAAAAAGGTGTCTACATCTTTCTGATTTTCAGGAAAGTTATGTACTTCTTTTATTTTTTCATCTTCAATTCTCCATAACAAGCATGACATGGCATTTAAGTTTTCCGAATTTTCAAGATTACTCCAATTTCTATGACAATCGATTACAAAGCCATCATTAACTCCCATAA
>CAYRZY010000247.1:1846-4576 GCA_964428855.1 uncultured Flavobacteriaceae bacterium | reverse complement strand
TCTTATTTTCATAATTCTATTGGAGGTTATCATGCTGCAAAACCTAAACGTTATGAAGAGTTGTTTGAACATCAAATAGCTAAAAACAACTTTGGAGTATTAAATATGCTCAATACAAAATATATTATTTTCCCAGACAATCAAGGTGTACCTAGACTACAACAAAATAGAGATGCCAACGGCAATGCTTGGTTTGTTAACGAAGTAGCATTTGTCAATACTGCCGATGAAGAAATAAGAGCACTTGACAGTTTAAATACGAAACAGAAAGCAATATCAACTACTGCATTTAAGGAGTTGATACCGAGTACAAGATTTAATAAAGATAGTTTAGCATCTATTAAATTAGTGTATTATCAACCTAATGAAATGAAATACGAAAGTAGTACGACAAGTACACAATTGGCGGTGTTTTCTGATATGTATTATAAAAACGGGTGGGTTGCTTATATTGATGGTATTAAAGCTCCGATTATAAGAGTAAACTATGTATTGAGAGCTTTGGTGGTACCAGAAGGGAAACATGAAATTATTTTCAGTTTTCAGCCAACTGTAATTAAAAAAGGAAATACCATTACATTAATTTCATATGCGTTTTTATTGTTTATCCCGATAGGATGGTTTTTTATAGAAAAAAAGAAAAATGTACACTCAAATCCCCAATAAACGATACGAACATACCATAAAGTTTCTACAAAAAGTATTACCAGCTCCTGCTACTATTTTAGATTTAGGAATTCGGAATCCGTTTTGTGAAATTATGGAACAACATGGCTATACAGTTATTAATACCGAAGGTGAAGATCTAGATTTATTGCCAGAAATTGTTAAAAAACAAAAGGTTGATGCAGTGACTGCTTTTGAGATTTTCGAACATTTAATTGCTCCTTTTAATGTGTTAAGAGCTATTGAATCTACCAAATTAATAGCTTCCATACCATTGAATTTATGGTTTGCAAAAGCCTACCAATCTAAAACTGACAAATGGGACAGGCATTACCATGAGTTTGAAGACTGGCAATTTGATTGGTTATTAGAAAAATCAGGTTGGGAGATAAAGACAACTGAAAAATGGACAAGCCCCATCAACCAAATAGGGTTTAGACCTATATTAAGAAAATATACACCTAGATATTACGCCGTTTACGCTGAAAAAAATGACAAATAACGCTTACATCTGCATGGTTGTTGATGGCTCTTATCCAAAGGATATAAGAGTACGAAAGGAAGCGGAGGCTCTAGTTGAAAATGATAAAAAAGTGTTAGTTGTTTGTCCAAAATACACATCACAACAGACAGAAGAAGAAATTAATGGTGTTCAAGTCTATAGAATTGGTAGCAATTATACAACCTTTAAAAAAGGAATTCACGATATTTTTGAAAGTGTTTTTAATGTGAATCTGTTCTTCTATTTCAATCTAAAAAAAATTTTTAAGAAATATAGGATTGATTTTTTACATGTGCACGATCTTCCTTTGGCAGGAACCTGTTATTTGTTTAAATCGGAAGTTGAAGGTCGATTAATTTTAGATTTACACGAAAATTATCCTGAAGCTTTGAAAACATGGTTTTTATGGAAGAAAAGTTCTATATTAAGGATAAAGAATTTCATTTTTATGAATCCGAAAAATTGGTCTAAGAAGGAAAAAAAGTATTGTAATAAGTACAATACTATTATCTGTGTTGTTGAGGAAATGAAAGAGAAACTACAAGCTAATTTTCAGATTGATCCATCAAAAATGTATGTTATTTCTAACCATGAAAAAAAATCATTTCAAGCTAATTTTGAAGAGAATAAAAATCAAAATATTATTGATAAAGATATCTTTTCTATAACTTATGTCGGAGGTTTTGGGCCACATAGAGGCTTAGATACAGCCATTTCAGGCATGAAAACTATTGTTCAGAAAATACCAAACGCTAAACTGTTTTTAGTGGGTAAGGGCAATGCTGATGTTGAAGCGAAGTTAAAATCAATTGTTAGTGATAATGATGTGAACGATAATGTGAAATTTGTTGGCTACAGACCTTTTAAAGAAGTCTCAGCAATTATGAGTCAATCTCATATCAATATTATACCACATCATGCCAATGCTCATACTGACAATACAATTCCTCATAAATTATTTCAAATTATGATGAGTAAAAGTTTATTATTGGTGAGTTCTTGTAAACCTTTACAACGGATTGTTGAAAAATATGATGCAGGTTTAGTCTTTGAAGCTAGTAATGCTGATGATTTTTCAGGAAAAGTAATGGAAGCTTATAATAGTAGAGAATCTTTAACTTATAAAACAGTAAATGCCTATAATGCAGTAATGCAACAAGGTGAAAATTGGGATGAAGAGAGTTTGAAATTAATTGATTTATATAATCAACTAGCGATTTGAAAGTATTAATTATAACATATTATTGGCCTCCTGCTGGTGGCTCTGGCGTACAACGCTGGTTGAAATTTGTAAAATATTTACAAGCTTTTGATATTGAACCTGTAGTTTACACCGTTGACAACCCTAGTTATGCAATTCAAGATAAAACCTTACAAAGTGATGTTCCTGATTATGTAACTATCCTAAAGCAACCAATAAAAGAACCTAATAATTTTCTTTCCTTTTTTTCAAAGAAAAACAAAAAAACAAGTGCAGGATTTTTAGATGCAAATCCTTCTTTCTTCGGAAAAATAGCCCAGTATATTAGAGCCAATTATTTTATACCAGATGCTCGTAAATA
>CAYRZY010000247.1:0-1746 GCA_964428855.1 uncultured Flavobacteriaceae bacterium | reverse complement strand
TAGAAAAACAAGTGGTCAGTAGTGCCGATTGTGTTTTGGTAGTTGGCAAGACCATGAAAAATAATTATTTAAAGTTTAATAAAAATATAGAAGTTCTAACCAATGGTTTTGATGGCGATTTAAATACGGCTAAAGTTATTTTGGATGAAAAATTTACTTTAGTACATGTTGGTATGCTCAATGCAGATAGGAATCCGAAAATTCTTTGGAAAGTACTTTCTGAATTGATTGTAGAAAATGAAAATTTCGCAAACGATTTTCAGTTAAAATTAATAGGCAAATTAGCAAAAGAAGTTACACAAAGTATAGAAAAACACCAATTAGTCTCAGTAGTGAAAAATATTGACTATTTACCCCATAAAGAGGTAATTACCTATCAAAAAAGTGCTCAAGTATTATTGATTACTGTAAATAATGTACCTAGTGCAAAAGGAATAATTACTGGTAAAATATTTGAATACTTACAAGCCCAACGCCCAATATTAGCTATTGCTCCTACTGATGGAGATTTAGCTGAGATTATCCAATCAACAAATTCAGGAACTACTGTAGGTTTTAAAGATAAAGCTAACTTAAAGAAAAGCATTCTAGAGTTTTATAATGCCTATAAAAATGATAATTTAGCAATTAATTCTAAGGGAGTAGAACAGTACCATAGAAAAGAGTTAACAGCTCAGTTAGCTAAAATAATTAAGAATGTCCCCTTGAGGGGACTTTAGGGGTGTTTTTTGTACATCTTATTCTTGAATAAATTTATTTAAATTAATGAAAAAGATTATTACCATATTAGGAGCTAGACCTCAGTTTGTGAAAGCTGCGGTATTAAGTAGAGTAATTGCAAAACATAATAAAATTGAAGAAGTGATTGTTCATACAGGACAGCATTATGATAAAGACATGAGTGATATTTTCTTTACAGAAATGGAAATTCCTAAGCCAAAATACAATCTTGATATTAATGGTTTAGGTCATGGAGCAATGACAGGTCAAATGTTAGAAAAAGTAGAAAAAATACTACTAGATGAGCAACCAAATGCTGTTGTAATTTACGGAGATACAAATTCTACTATTGCTGGTGCTTTAGCAGCAAAAAAAATGGATATTAAAGTTATCCATATTGAAGCTGGCTTACGTTCATTTAATATGAAAATGCCCGAGGAAATCAATAGAATTTTAACCGATAGAATTTCTGATTTATTATTATGTCCTACAGATACCGCCATTGAAAATTTAAATAAAGAAGGTTTTTCTAATTTAGATAGTAGGGTTGTCAATTGTGGAGATATCATGAAAGATGCAGTTGAATTTTATGGCAAGACTTCATCTGAAAAATCATCAATTATTAAAGACTTGTCACTAGAAGAAAATGAATTTATTTTGACAACCATTCATCGTCAAGAGAATACCGATAATTTAGATAAGTTAAAAGCTGTTTTTGAAGGCTTAGAACAACTTAATAAACAATGTAAAGTGGTTTTGCCATTACATCCTCGTACAAAGAATGTGTTAGAAAAGCATAACTTATCTTACGATATTACTACTATTCCTCCTGTTGGTTATTTCGATATGTTAGAACTATTGAAGCATTGTAAAATGGTAGTTTCTGATAGTGGTGGACTCCAAAAAGAAGCCTATTTTAATAAAAAACATTGTGTGATTGTTAGAGCAGAAACCGAATGGGTTGAGTTGGTTGAAAACGGGTTTGCTAAAACTGTAGGGAGTAATAAAGATGAACTGCTCAATACT
>CAYRZY010000246.1:0-4588 GCA_964428855.1 uncultured Flavobacteriaceae bacterium | reverse complement strand
ATTTTTAGATATATAAGAAAAGGTGATGTGTTAGAAATCACCACCTTAAACAACCTGGATGCTGAAATTTTAGAATTTCAAGTGCGTGAAAACTCCAACATAACAAAACATATTATTAGAGAGTTGAATTTCCCTAGACACGCAACCATTGGTGGTGTTATTAGAGATGGCAAGGGGTATATTGCCTTGGGAGCTTTTAAAATTCAAGCAGGTGACAAAGTTGTAGTGAGTTGCCTTGCAGATGCAATAACTACAGTTGAAACTTTCTTTGATTAACTACAATGAAGAACTTAAACATAAAAATCATTTTTCAGATGATGGGCTTATTGCTCCTCTTTAATGGTTCTTTTATGTTTATATCTAGCGGTATTGGTTTCTTATACAAAGATGGCTCTAGTAGAGGAATACTCTTTGCAGGACTGATTACCATTGCTGTTGGATTGATATTTAGATTCACTACAAAAGGTTTTAAAAAAGAAGTAAAAAAACGAGAAGGATACCTCATCGTTACTTTAGGATGGATTTTTATGTCGCTTTCTGGAAGTTTACCGTACTTACTCACAGAATCTATCCCGACTTTTACCAATGCCTTTTTTGAAACCATGTCTGGTTATACCACAACAGGAGCTTCAATTTTAGATGATATTGAAAGCATGCCAGAAGGCATCTTGTTCTGGCGTAGCACCACACATTGGATAGGCGGTATGGGTATTATCGTTTTAACCATAGCCGTTTTACCATTATTAGGTATTGGCGGTATGCAACTTTTTGCCGCAGAAGCACCTGGTCCTTCAGCTGACAAACTGCACCCAAGAATTACAGATACCGCAAAACGATTGTGGTATATTTATTTCGGACTAACTGTAGCAGAAACTCTCTTTTTAAAACTAGCAGGCATGTCGGTTTTTGACGCTGTAAATCACGCTATGAGTACTTTATCAACTGGTGGATTCTCAACGAAAAACTCCAGTGTTGCCTATTGGAATGACAGCCCTGCCATACAATACATCATTACATTTTTTATGATTGTAGCAGGCACAAATTTTGTATTAAGTTATTTTGCATTTAAAGGTAAATTCAAAAAAATAATTCAAGATGAAGAGTTTAAAGTATATATTATAAATACTATTGGCATTAGTATTATAGTTGCATTGGTTGTTTATTTTTCAGCAAATGTATCGTTATTAACTACAGACACACAAGTTATAGCTCACCCAATGGTGTTAGGGAAATTTGAAAGTGCTTTTAGACATGCTATTTTTCAAGTAGTTTCAGTGATAACCACAACTGGTTTTGTGTCAGCTGACTTTACTATTTGGACACCATTTTTAACTATGGTGTTTTTCTTTTTAATGTTTTTTGGAGCTTCTGCAGGATCAACCTCTGGTGGAGTAAAGTTTGTACGTCATATCATTATGATAAAAAACGGATTCTTAGAATTTAAAAGATCCATCCATCCAAATGCAATTATTAGAGTTCGTTACAATAACAAATCAGTCTCTAGAGATATTGTTTTTAACATCATTGCATTTTTTATATTGTACCTTATCATGTTTGTATTGGGTGCATTAGTCTTTAGCATGCTTGGCTTAGATTTTACCAGTGCCATTGGCGGTTCTATATCTTCATTAGGTAATGTTGGACCTGCATTCGGCTCGTTAAGTCCTGTTAATAATTACAACAGCCTACCAGAGCTTGGTAAGTGGTGGTCAGCATTTTTAATGCTCTTAGGTAGGTTAGAATTGTTTACCGTATTGATACTCTTCACCCCTTACTTCTGGAAAACCAATCGTTTTTAACTTCAAATTTATCCTAAAACAGGATATGGCACAGAATTAGCTATAAATATATTGGCTATCAACTATAATAATAATGTTCATTTCTTGTTTATAAGTTAGTTCTATCACTAAAATACTGAAAATGAATTCTTTTATTTTAGCTGAACAATAAAAATTTATGATTTTAATATCAAAATATATCATCCCAAAAAACTATACTGGTCTTGCAGTATATCCTTTTATATTTTTAAAGAATAAATCTTTATCAGACAATTGGGTGCTTATCAATCATGAACGTATCCATTTAAAGCAACAAAAAGAATTGTTATGGATCTTCTTCTTTCTATGGTATGTAATTGAATTTTCTGTCCATCTAATTAGGCTTAGAGATTGGAACAAAGCATATCATAACATTAGTTTTGAAAAAGAGGCTTATGAAAATGAAGGCAACCCCAACTATTTAAATGACAGAAAGCTTTGGTCTTTTACAAAGTATTTGTAATATAAGATTTATCTTAGATTTTCGGTATTCGTTTTAGTCATTTGTCTTAAGTACAATAATGCCAACATACATAAAACAGCAACTCCTGTAAAAATATACCAAGTTGTATTAAACCCTCGTGCATCTACCAATTGCATCCCTGCGTTGTGACTAATAACATGTGCTATAGAAAAGGATATACTATACAAAGCCATATATTCTCCTTGATTTCCTTTTTTTGCTCTTTCCATTGCAAATGCATTTGAAAAAGGAAAGGCTATCATTTCCCCCAATGTCATCAATAACATTCCGATGATGATAATTCCCGTCCAAGTAGTTAAGTTTAGTACCAAAATACTTAATCCTACCAATGATGCTCCAAAAAACATTAATCCTGATTTTGTATAACTTGTATTTTCTAACCATTTAATCAAAGGCATTTCTAATAAAAAGATAATAAATCCATTCATGCCCATTAACAACCCTATATCCAATTCTGATAATAAATGCCTGTCTTTATAATAAATTGGCATTGTAGAAAAATATTGTAAAAACATCAATCCAAATAAAGTCATTGATGCTAAGAAAACCCAAAAAGCCTTATCGGAATATGCTGAAACAGGATTTTTAACCTTTATTTCATCTTTAACTTTTGCTTTTTTCGGATGCAATACATTTAACAATAAAATACTGGCCAAGACACAAGTAATTCCATCTACCCAAAACAAACCATTATATCCGATAGTAGTAATAATCAGACCTCCAACTGCTGGCCCAGCAGAAAACCCTAAATTAATTGCCAACCGAATTAAAGTTACTGAACGCGTTTTATTTTCTGGCTTACTATAAGCACTTAAGGCAACAAACATTGCTGGACGAAACATATCAGCAACCATCATTAAAACAAAAATTCCTAAACAAAAAGCTGTAAATGTTGTAAGAAATTGCAAAGCAACAAATAGAATTCCTGTAGTCAATAAACTTCTAAACATCACTTTATAATACCCAATTTTATCGGTCATTTTCCCACCTAACCATGAGCCAATAACAGAACCTAAACCAAAAGCAGACATTACCCAACCAACATCTTTTAGTGTAAAATCTAAACTATCTCTTAAATATAATGACAAAAAAGGAATAACCATAGTACCAGCTCTGTTGATTAAAGTAATCAGAGCTAGCCACCAAACCTCTTTTGACAAACCTTTAAAGGTCTCAAAATATGGTTGAACAATTTTAGTATTTAAATAAGTTAAGAGTTTCATCTTTTTATAAAAACAAAAAACCCAGCTTTAAAAGCTGGGTTTTAATTATTTGATTTATCATATATCAAGTAATAATACACCCACGACTTCTCTTCGTTAAACGAATAATTCGGACATATTTTCTTGATTTACACATAAGTTTTTCTTTCTTAATTGTTCAAATCTACAAAATATTTCGATTAATTTTTTATTAATTATTATCTTTGGGTAAAATTATATACCCATGCAAAAATTTATTATCTTTTTCTTATTAATCATCACTTCAGTAGCCTGCTCTCAAAAAAAAGAGACCTTCAATGACTACACGGCTTCAATCAAAGATTTTCAATACAAATTAAATACTGAATTTTCAGATAGAGAAGAAAGTCCTTTGACCGAAAAAGGATTTAAAAAATTTACCTCTTTAGATTTTTTCCCGATTGATTCTACTTTTAAAATCACAGCAACATTTGAATTGGAAAACAATCAGAAAACTTTTGAAATGCCAACCACAACTGAAAGGTTACCTATTTATAAAACATACGGAAAAGCATTATTCACTATTGATGGAAAAGAATTGGTCTTGCATATTTATCAGAATCAAGATTTAATAAAAAAAGAAGGTTTTAAAAATCACTTATTTATTCCGTTTATGGATAACACCAATGGTAATGAAACTTATGAAGGCGGTCGGTTTATTGATTTAGAGATTCCTGAAGGCACTACTATTATTATTGATTTTAATACGGCGTATAATCCGTATTGTGCATACAATCACAAATACTCCTGCCCTATTCCACCCAAAGAAAACAAATTAAATGTAGCCATAAAAGCGGGTGTAAAAGCTTATAAAAAATAATTTATGGATGTTAAAGAAGATATTATAAAAGCTCATAAAAGGATACTGCCGTATATACATCATACGCCAGTAATCACCTCTCAAACGTTGAATAGAATGACTGGTTCTGAACTATTTTTTAAATGCGAAAATTTTCAAAAAATGGGTGCTTTTAAAATGCGTGGTGCTAGTCATGCTATTTTACAATTATCATCTGAGCAACAACAAAAAGGTGTCGTCACACATT
>CAYRZY010000245.1:0-4689 GCA_964428855.1 uncultured Flavobacteriaceae bacterium | reverse complement strand
GTTAAGATTGTAGGTATTATTTTTTCGTTATCTACATTTGTATTTTTTCTTTCTAATTCTAAAATCTCAAAAACTTTCATTTCTCAAAAAAATCGCTGTGCGGGAATAACCAAATAACCTAATCCTTAACACAACGCACTGAGAATCCTTGCCCTTCATTTGCATTAGAATAATTCTCATATGGTTGAACATTGTTAATAGTATGATAATAAGCAGTAGGAGTAGCGTATTCAGTAGCAGTCCACCAATAAGCATCTGTTGTCGACCATCTGAATGTCCCATCCTCAGTTCTTTGACCTGACGGAAGTGCAGTAAAACCAGTCTTATTCTGAACTTCTGGATAGTCTGAATTTCCAATAGCCCCTTCTTCATTAGACACAGCCCAACCTTCATCACTTGCAAGTGATTTTGCAATATCAGCAACCCCTTCATAACCATCGTAAGAATAACCATTATCAGTCAAATAAGTGATCAATTCTACCCACTCTGCCTGTGTTGGTAGATGCCAACCACTTGGGCAAGCTTCTTTTGCAGCATCCCACTGATACAATACACCATATTTTTTTTCTAGCGAAGTGTCATTTTCATAATAACACCAGCCATTATAGCCTGCATTAATATCCATCCAATCCACAATATCAGGTTTATGGACAATACCACTGCCTGTATAAGCCAAATTATCTGCCATCCAAACCTGATTTCCTATTTTTACCCATTTATAAGTTTTGTTATCTCGACTATCAGTAAAGGTTCCTGTTTCTGGTTTGGTTTCGCCTCCATTATTATCATCTTTTTTACAACTACTTAACATTACTGATGATACTATACTTCCTATCAGCAATAAATTTAAAATCTTATTTTTCATATTTCTACTTTTTTAAATTTATAAATATATTGGTTTAATTATTTTGCTCGCTCTTTATTATGTGGGCTAGCGGTTTGGCTATGCGTAGTTTGGGATTTTGAAACACAAAACATTCAATTTACTGTTAATTTTATTTAGTGCTAAAAGCTTCAATATTAGCATATTACCCAAATTACGTATAGCCTTTGTTACCCACTGGCATTCCTTCATTTCTATCATTTTATCTTTTAAATTTGCTACAATTTTCATTTCTTTCGGTGCGTTGGCAAAAGGCATACTTTTTGACAAGTTTTGGCTCTTGCGGTGGGCTTTTCGAGCGACTTGGCAATGTGTATGGCTTTAGCGTTGGCTTATACATTTAATTCTGTTTTTAAAGTTCTAATAGTGTTTATTGCATCTTGTATTTCTGATGATATTTCGTGTTTATTCACATCGTGGTGGCTTAGAGAATTCAAAGTTAATTTAACAAAATGGTCAATTTTATTTTTAGTTGGGTCTGTCAAACCGCATTTTGCAGGTTTATCAATTTTATATTTTTTAACTGCATTCCATAAATCCTCTGATTGTAACTTTGATGTATCTGTTACAAATTTTACAGGAACTTTATCAAAGCAAAATCGTTTTAAAATAAATTCATAAGCTGAACGTAAATACACCCCAGCTGCTTTATTATCACCATTATTAAAATAGGTCTCAGCTTTAGTTATGTAAAAATCTAAATGGGTGTTATCCCTTGCTCCTTTAATTTCTCGAATTACAGGGATTTCAAAACCTTTACGAGCTCTTCTTGCGTAAAACTCATAGCTTTTCCAAGAGTTATTATTATTCAAATAGGTTGATTTTACAAATTCGTACCAAGGTTTGTCGTATGTTGTAATAAATATTTGATATGCCGAAAAATCTGAATCTAAGATTTTTAATAACGGCAATCGGTTACTAATGTCTAATCCTATAAAAATATCGTCTAAAAACAAAACCTTTAGTGGGTTTCCTTGAATATGTCGTTTTATCATTCCGAGATAGATAGAAATAGTAATTGCCGATAATCTTGCTTCATTCAAAAAGAAATGGGGCTTGTCAATTTGTTTTCCTAAATATTCAATTTTAATCCTAACGTGGTTTCTTTCTAAATCCTCATAATCCGTTGTTGCTCGTACTTGTGTGTAGTGTAATTGCAATTTAATATTATGTCCAAATTTATCTAATATTGGCTGAGCAAATTTGAGAATTTTTTCAGGACTATCTTCTTGAAATAACTTTTTAAAAGCATTATTAAAATTAACAATCGCACCATCAACATCAGATTTCTTTTGCGTGATATTGTAAGTTCTTCCTACTGTTGGTTTTGCTATTGTATGCTCAACATCTGTCCAGAGTTCTCCCAATCCTTTGTTGCCTGTTACTGCAACGCTTTTAAAATGTTTTAATACTCCTTTTACTAATAAATCAAACAAATCAATTTCATTGTCTTTCTTTATGTGGTGAATATCAAGCAGATGTTTGTAAGTTAAAAAGCTTTTCAATTTTATAGCATCACGAATACTGGTATCGCCTGCGGAATAAGTGTTTTTTGAATTTTTCTTTACAATATATGGTTTGTCAACAGTATTTCCATCTTTATCAGGATTAAAAGTGATTTCGATATATCCTTTTCCTTTTTGTCTTTGAGTTAGAAATATATTTTCTGTTTCATCATAATTAAGCGTTTCCGTTGATGACTGAAAGAAATCTTTTAAAGCATAATAGAATGAACTTTTACCACTTCCGTTTTCGCCATATACAAACAAATTTTTACCATCAGGTATAATTTGATGCTTGCCATAAAAAGCTTTAAAATCCTTTATTTCTATTTTCTTTATCTTCATTTATCAATTGAACTTTCTAATTTACACTTAAAATTACACCATTTTGTTAAAGCCAACAAAATGGTTTAGTTCTCAATTATTTTGTCTCAAATTCTATCTTCATTTTATCATTAGAATGTCTAAAAATGTCTAAATTATTTCTAATTATCCATTTTTAGACATTTCACCATCTATCTCAATCATTCCTTTCTATCTTAAATTCTTATCTATATAAATATCATATTATGTGATTGTTAAGTGCAAACTCTGTCTTAATTTCTATCTTAAATACTGTCTTATTCTATCTTAATTTCCACTCAGGTTTATTTGTTGATTTACTATTATTAAAAATAGAATTGTCTTTTTTAGACATTTCATAAAGCAAATTTCTAATCTTTGTGCGTTTCTGCTTTTCGCTCAAAGTATTAGATAGTTTTTCCATAATAAGGGCATCAATATCTTCCCTATTTGCTTTATGATATTTTTTAATAAACTTTATTACCAAATCTTTGTACCAAGCCTTGTCAAATGCTTTGTTTTTAATATAATCTGCTTTGTCTCCTGTAGCTTCTGCAATAGATGCCGAAACAAAATAATTTGGATTACGACCCTCAATTAATCCTTCTTTTCGTAAAACAACAGCTGCATCTTTTGTAATGGATAGATTTTTCTGAACCCTATCTAACAAAACAACATTTGATAAGGATAAATCTTTCCTCTCAATTAATAGTTTGGAATAATTTTCATCTATTGAATGACCATAAATTTGCAGAACAACCTTTTGTGATTCTGAAAGCAAATAATCTGGAAGTGGAAAATATCTATTCTTTTGAGAAAGGTACATTGTATGAATTCCATAACCCAAAGTATCTATCATTCCTAAATTAACCATTGCTTGTGCCAACCAAGGATTTCTATATTTATCAGGTGTTTTATCACCGGCTGAGTAGTCGTCTGGATTTCCTTCAAAGAAACTACCTGCATTAGCGAATATTAGTTTGTCAATTTTTTCGGTTACAATAATCCTACTGTTTAACGAATAGTCTTGATGTGCAATACAATTGTGCATTGCCTCTAAAATAGTACGAGTATCATACTTGTCCACAGTTGTTGCAAGCAACTCATTATCAGGGAAAAATTTGTACTTTATATTTCTGATATTCTGTAAAACCTGTGAAGTATTTAAAAGTAAAGGACAAGAAAAATGCTCATAAGCCTTTTCTTCAGTTTCTAATTTCCACGTTATTTCTGCAATAGATGGCAGAAGATAATGAGATGCTTCTTCTTTGCCTAAAAGCAAAATTGCTGTATTTGTAATCTTACCATTTATTGTAACTTTTGCTTTGTCTAAAAAAGTTTGAGTGTCCCAATTATCAATTTTATTATAGTATTTTGCTTTACTGCTTTTTTCCTTAAATTTTTCTCTTGCCACTACAATAGCATCAGTATCTAAATCTGATATACTTGCACTATCAATTATTTTTGCACTCCAATCTTCTAATGAGTTATAAATAATACGAACATATTCAGGAAAATTTCGCAAATCGGTTTTGTTACTACCAATTCTAATAAATGGCTTTTTCTTAAAGTGTGTTGGTTCGCCTTTGGCAGAAGGAATACGAAGCATTACCACATTTTTATCGTGATAATCAAACTCAAATATTTCAAAATTAATTTTTGGATGTAATAAATTGCGTATCCACAATTCTAAATCTTGATTTCCTTGTTTGGCAGTTGTAAAACAAAAATTAGTTCCTTTAACTTCGTGGGTATCATCATCAACGCCCCAAACTAAATAACCAAATGGCTGATTACTAATAGTAGCACCATTACTCATTGCCGAAATATATTCGCCAATTTGTTCGTTGGTAATACTGCCTGCACCCATTTTAAACTCAATCCATTGGGTTACTATTGGGTGAGCCACCAATTCTTCTAGTAAGTTATGTAAATCTTCTATCCTCATTTAAGCGCCTCCTT